>NZ_JBWKVA010000006.1:0-23365 GCF_059421425.1 Pseudomonas sp. GW821-FHT02H09 | reverse complement strand
GGGTTGCGCGCAGCTCTTTAGCGCACCGCACTCACTCCATCCAGGGTCGAGAATGAGGTGTCTTTGGCCGTCAGCAAGAAGTCGCGCATGTACGGCGCGTCCAGCATGTCGGCGCGAATACCCGCATACAGCGTCGCAAACAAGCCTTTTTCGCCTAACCGCTTGGCCTTCACATAACCCCGTGAGCTGTACTCATGCAGGGCCCAGTGGGGCATGCCGCACACGCCACGGCCGCTGGCCACCAACTGCATCATCATCACCGTCAGCTCCGAGGTG
This sequence comes from Pseudomonas sp. GW821-FHT02H09, assembly GCF_059421425.1. Lineage (NCBI taxonomy): Bacteria > Pseudomonadati > Pseudomonadota > Gammaproteobacteria > Pseudomonadales > Pseudomonadaceae > Pseudomonas > Pseudomonas sp. GW821-FHT02H09. The sequence continues at coordinate 23,089 of NZ_JBWKVA010000006.1, read as the reverse complement.
CGCACCTGTGCCGGTTCGATATCCGCCGGCTCCAGGAAACGGGTGAAGATGTCCAGCCGGTCCCTTTCCACCGGGTAGGTGATCAAGGTTTCACTGAGTAAATCTTCCGCCACGATGTACGGCTTGTTCGCCAGCCGATGCTGGTTGGCCACGGCGAGCATTGCTTCGTAGGTGAATAACGGCACATAAGTAATGCCCGCCAGCTCCAACGGGTCGGACGTCACCACCAAATCCAGGTCGCCACGGGCCAGGGCGGGCAGGGGAGCGAAAGAGAAACCTGAAGCCAGGTCCAGCTCAACCTCCGGCCAGGCATCGCGGAACTGGTCGATGGTCGGCATCAGCCACTGGAAGCAGCTGTGGCATTCGATGGCCATGTGCAAACGTCCGGCAGTGCCACCGGCCAACCGGGCGATATCCCGTTCGGCACCGCGCAGCAGCGGCAAAGTGGCATCGGCCAGCTGCAACAGGCGCAGCCCGGCGCTGGTGAAACGCACCGGCTTGGTCTTGCGCACGAACAGTTGCATACCCATGCGCTCCTCCAGCTCTTTGAACTGGTGGGACAACGCGGACTGGGTCAGGTGCAAGCGCTCGGCGGCTTCAACCAGGCTGTCTGCTTCGCGTAAGGCGTGCAGGGTCTTCAGGTGACGGATTTCCAGCACTGAGGCCTCCATGAGGAAAACTTGTGATCAATACGAAAAGATTGAGTTTGTCTCATGTTGCCTTGGCTGTCGACAATAGAGCCATCTTTTATGAAGGAATGCCGTCATGGCCCTGGCCCACAATCTTGGTTTCCCGCGCATCGGCGCTGACCGCGAACTGAAAAAAGTCCTTGAATCCTATTGGAAGGGCGACCTCGAGCAGAGTGCGTTGCAAGCCATTGGCCGTGAACTGCGGGCCAGACACTGGCAACTGCAAAAGGATGCGGGTATCGACTTGCTGCCAGTCGGCGACTTCGCCTGGTACGACCAGGTGCTGAGCCACTCGCTGACCTTCGGGGTGATCCCCGAGCGATTCGACAGCGTCAAGGATGCCCGTGGCCTGCCGACCCTCGATACGCTGTTCGCCATGGCTCGTGGCGCCACTGCCTCCTGCTGCGGCGGGGAGCATGCCAACGCGCAATACGCTCAGGAATTGACCAAGTGGTTCGATACCAATTACCACTACCTGGTCCCGGAATTCAGCGCTGACCAGCGGTTCAAACTGAGCTGGGAGCAGCTGTTCGAAGAAGTCGATGAAGCGCTGGCGCTGGGGCACAGGATCAAACCTGTGATCATCGGTCCGCTGACCTACTTATGGCTGGGCAAGGCCAAAGGCAACGACTTCGACAAACTCGACCTGTTGGAGCGTTTGCTGCCGATCTACGGTGAAATCCTCGGTCGGCTTGCGGCCCAAGGCGTGGAGTGGGTGCAGATCGACGAGCCGATCCTGACCCTCGACCTGCCCCAGGAATGGAAAAACGCCTTCGAGCGCGCCTATCACATCCTGCAATATTCACCGCTGAAAAAACTTGTGGCGACCTACTTCAGCGGTCTGGAAGACAACCTCGGTCTGGCCGTCGGCCTGCCAGTGGATGGCCTGCACATCGATGCGGTGCGCGCTCCGGAACAGTTGGCGGCGGTACTCGACCGCCTGCCGACTTACAAAGTCCTTTCGGTGGGCCTGGTCAATGGTCGCAACGTCTGGCGCTGCGAGCTGGAACAGGCGTTGGAGCAACTGCAAGCTGCCCAGCAGCGATTCGGCGACAACCTCTGGGTGGCCGGCTCCTGCTCTCTGCTGCACAGCCCGGTTGACCTGGGCCGCGAAGACAAACTGGATGCCGAACTGAAAAGCTGGCTGGCCTTCGCCGTGCAGAAGTGTGGCGAAATCTCTGTGCTGCGCGATGCCTTGAACGATCCGCAAGCCCCTGCGGTGCAAACCGCGCTGGCTGAGAGCCGCGCCGTACAGGCCAGCCGTGCCCGGTCGCCGCGCATTCACAAGGCAGAGGTTCAGGCCCGTATCGCCGCCATCAGCGCGGCTGACAGCCAGCGCCAATCGCCGTTCGCCCAGCGCATCGAGGTGCAACGTGCTCGTCTGAATCTGCCGGCGTTCCCGACCACCACTATTGGTTCGTTTCCGCAGACCGCCTCGATTCGTCTGGCGCGTCAGGCGTTCAGGCAAGGCAATCTGTCCGCCAATGACTACACCGACGCCATGCGTAGCGAGATCCGTCACGCCGTGCAAGTCCAGGAACGCCTGGGTCTCGATGTGCTGGTCCACGGTGAAGCCGAGCGCAACGACATGGTCGAGTACTTCGCCGAGCAACTCGACGGTTACCTATTCACCCGCTTCGGCTGGGTCCAGAGCTACGGTTCGCGTTGCGTGAAACCGGCAATCATCTACGGCGACCTGAACCGCCCGAATGCCATGACCGTGGACTGGATTCAGTACGCCCAGAGCCTGACCGACAACGTCATGAAGGGCATGCTGACAGGGCCGGTGACCATGCTGATGTGGTCCTTCCCGCGCGAAGATGTATCGCGCAAAGTCCAGGCGCAGCAATTGGCACTGGCCCTGCGTGATGAAGTGGTCGATCTGGAAAAGGCCGGAATCAAAATTGTCCAGATCGACGAAGCCGCCTTCCGTGAAGGCCTGCCGTTACGGAAGGCGCAATGGCAGGAGTATCTGGATTGGGCAGTGGAGGCCTTCCGTCTCACAGCTTCGGGGGTTCAGGACCAGACCCAGATCCACACCCACATGTGCTACAGCGAATTCAACGACGTGATCCAGTCCATCGCAGCCATGGATGCCGACGTGATCACCATCGAGACTTCGCGCTCGGACATGGAACTGCTGGACGCGTTCGAGGCGTTCGACTACCCGAACGATATCGGTCCGGGCGTCTACGATATCCACTCGCCACGGGTGCCGGACACTGCCGAGATGATCAAACTGATGAGCGAAGCGGTCAAACGCATCCCCGCCGAACGACTGTGGATCAACCCCGATTGCGGCCTGAAAACCCGCGCCTGGCCGGAAACTGAAGCGGCACTGGTGAACATGGTTGCGGCGGCGCGGCAGTTGAGGAGTCAGTTGGCGTAAAAGCCTTTTTGTTTGATCGTTCCCACGCTCCCGCGTGGGAATGCCTCAATAGACGCTCTACGTCCGCTCTTGTGACGCAGAGCGTCACGGGCTGCATTCCCACGCAGAGCGTGGGAACGATCAGACGGTCTGAGGACTATTGCTCGCCTTCCTGCTTCACCACCACCGTACAGGTAATCCCCGCCGCCAGCAGCACGCCGTCCGGCACTTCATCGATATGAATGCGCACCCGGTTGAAGGTCGGATTGACGTCGGCGATCAGTTCACGGCTCTCGGGATTGTCGCGGTCGTAGATGCCACGAGAAATGCTTTCCACATGGCCCTTGAGCACTTCGCCGCTCATCAGTTGCATATCGGCTTTATCGCCGACCCTTGCGTGGGGCAGTTTGGTTTCTTCGAGCGAGGTGTGACGAGATCGCTCCCACGCTCTGCGTGGTAGCGCGCCGCCCTGGACGCTCTGCGTCCGCTGCTGTGACGCAGAGCGTCACGGGCTGCATTCCCACGCAGAGCGTGGGAACGATCAGCTCCTCTGATATTAGCAACCGCTCGGCAATCTTCATCAAACTGTCACGTAACTGTGGCAGCGCGCTTGATCAAAGTTCATCAGACTCGCGCTCTACTGGGTTTCTGCGTTTCGGTGTTTTTCATGCGTGCATTTTTTTTAAAGTCGGCATTTTTTCTGGTCGCACTGGTGTTCGGCCTGCCGGCTTTTGCGGCGTCACGGTGCGATGTCAACGTACCGACCCAACAGGTCGAGCTCAATCAGGTCAATCTGGCCTATCAGAGCATTGGCCGTGCCTCGGATCCGGCGTTGCTGCTGGTGATGGGGCTGGGCGGGCAGTTGATTCATTGGCCGGACGAGGTGGTCGTCGCGCTGTGTCAGCAGGGCTTTCGGGTGATCCGCTATGACAATCGCGATGTCGGGCTCTCTACCTGGCGCGAGCCACCCGCCAGCGCCAACCTGGCCTTTGAAGTGTTGCGCTACAAACTCGGTTTACCGGTGTCGGCGCCGTATACGCTCACGGACATGGCTGACGATGCGTTGGGCCTGATGGATGCCTTGCATGTGCAGCAGTTCCACGTGCTGGGTGCGAGCATGGGCGGGATGATTGCCCAGCATATGGCGGCGATGGCGCCGCAACGGGTGGAAAGCCTGACCCTGATCATGACCAGTTCCGGTGCCGAAGGCTTGCCGGCGCCGAGCGCGGCGTTGGTGCAGTTGCTCTCTCGGCGCAGCGCGCCGAACCGCGAAGTGGCGCTCGAGCAACAGGCGGATTTACTGGCGGCACTGGGCAGCCCGCAGGTGGCGGATGACCGGCAGGCGCTGCTGCATCAGGCCGCGGTGTCGTATGACCGGGCATTCAACCCCGAAGGCGTGAAGCGCCAGATCATGGCGATCCTGGCTGAACCAAGCCGGGTGGCATTGCTCAATCAGCTGCGGGTGCCGACGCTGGTGGTGCACGGCACCGCCGACCCGTTGCTGCCGGTGATGCATGGCGTGCATTTGGCGGCGCATATCCAGGGCAGTCAGTTGAAGCTGATTCCCGGGTTGGCTCATCGCTTTCAGGAGGCGTTCAAGGCGCCGCTGCTGGCGGCGGTGTTGCCGTATTTGCAGAGCCATCGCGAAGATACATCGCATTGGGCACAGATTGATCCGGTGCTGACGCCGAACCTGTTGTAACCCAGAGACTGCTGATCGTTCCCACGCAGGAGCGCAGGAACGATCAAGTTATCGCGACAGGCGCGGAATGCCGCTCAGCGCACGATCTTGTCCACATGAATCCCGAGCTTCTTCAACCGGTACCAGAAACTGCGCTCGGAGATACCGATCAGCTGCGCAGCGGCGGCCTGTACGCCGTTGCTCTGTTGCAGGGCGGCGAGGATGTAGTTCTTTTCCACTTCGGCCAGCGCTGCGTCCAGATCCTCAGGCACGCCGGTACCTTCGCTGAGAATCGCGCTGGCGCCACTGCTGGAGGGCTGTGAGGCGAACAGATAGGCCGGCAGATCGCTGTCTTCGATGATGCTGCCGCAGGCAACGATGGTCGCGCGCTCCACGCAGTTTTGCAGTTCGCGGATATTCCCCGGCCAGGCGTAATTGGTCATGACCTGCAGCGCGCGCGGGCTGAAGCCGGTGATGCGTTTGCCAGCGGTGGCACCCAGGGTGTGGGCGAAATGGCGGGCCAGCGGCGCGATATCTTCGACCCGTTCGCGCAGGGCGGGCAGCGGGATAGGGAACACGTTCAGACGGTAGTAGAGGTCTTCGCGAAACTCTTTATTGGCCACCGCTTCCAGCAGGTTTTTGTTGGTGGCGGCGATGACCCGCACATCGACCTTGCGCTCGCGCGGGTCGCCCACCGGCTCGATCACGCGCTCCTGCAAGGCCCGCAGGATTTTCGCTTGCAAGGCCAGGGGCATGTCGCCAACTTCATCGAGGAACAGCGTGCCCTTGTCGGCCTGCATGAAGCGCCCCACGCGATCGGTCACGGCGCCGGTAAAGGCACCTTTGCGATGGCCGAACATTTCGCTTTCCAGCAGGCCTTCCGGGATGGCCGCGCAGTTGACCGCGACAAAGGGTCTGTCGGCACGGTTGCCGTGTTTATGGATGGCCCGGGCAACCATTTCCTTGCCGGTACCGCTTTCACCGGTCAGCAGGATCGTAGCGTTGCTTTCTCGCACAGAGTCCACTGCTTGCAGTACTCGGCGAAAGGTCGAGCTGTTACCCACCAGGCTGTCGATCTGCTGGTGTTCGTCGAGCTCGGCGCGCATGCGCTGGTTGTCTTTGAGGATGTCGCGAAACTGCAAGGCTTTGCTGACGGTGATGTCCAGTTCGTCGATGTCGAACGGTTTGGCGATGTAGTCGAAGGCGCCATTGCGCATCGACTGCACGGCGTTTTTTACCGTGCTGTAAGCGGTCATGACGATCACTGGCAGTTGCGGAAAGCGTACTTTGATTTCCGCCAGCAACTGCGGCCCGTCCATGCCGGGCATGCGCCAGTCGCTGATCACCAGGTCGATGTCCTCCTGTTCAAGCACAGCCAGGGCGTGCAGGCCGTTGCCAGCGGTGAACACTTGAATGCCGTTCTGGTTCAGGGCTGAAGACAACAGGTCACAGAGCTTGGGCTCGTCGTCGACCACCAGAATATTATGCGTCATCGTTGTCCTCACCGCTGTCTTCGCCGTTGGCCGGAATGTACAGGCTGAAGGTGGAGCCGGCATCTTTTTCGCTGACGCATTCGATACGGCCGTCGTGGTTTTCCATGATCGAGAAGACTTTTGCCAGGCCCAGGCCGGTGCCGGTGGCCTTGGTGGTCACAAACGGGGTGAAAATACGTTCGATCATATCCGGTTCGATGCCTTGGCCGGTATCGGCAACACTGATGATTGTCTCTTCCTTGTCTGTGGCAATGCCCAGGGTCAAACGACCGCCTGCGGGCATGGCGTCGATGGCGTTGAGGATCAGGTTCAGGCAGGCCTGTTTGAGTTGCCGTGCATCGGCGTAGACGGTCGCGCCGGGTACCTGATCGTCGATCCGTGCATCGATGTTATGGGTCGCCAGTTCCGGCGCGCAGAAACCGATCAGATCTTCCACCAACGGCCGGGCCAGCAGGGTCGAGCGTATCGGTGCGCTGGGTTTGGCAAAGTCGAGAAACTCGGTGATCAGGTCGTTGATCCGGCTGACTTCGCTGACCACATATTCCAGATGACGTTTGTCGGTCTCGGGCAGGTCCGCGCGGCGGTGCAATAACTGGGTCGCGGTCTTGATGATACCCAGCGGGTTGCGAATTTCATGGGCCAGGCCCATCGCCACTTCGCCAAGGGCGTGCAGGCGATCACGGCGGCGCAGCTGCGCTTCCAGATGGTGAAGTTCTCCGAGGCGTTCGGTCATGTGGTTGAAGGTACTGCTCAGTTCGGCCAGTTCGTCGCTGCCAGTGACGGCTAACCGTTGGCGATAATCGCCAGCGGTTACTGCCCGAACCCCCTCGGAGAGGCCGCGTAGCGGTCGGGTCAGACGCTGTGATACCAGCCAGCCAGCACCCAGTGACAGGGCGCTCGCAATCACGAAAATCAGGATGAAAAGGTTACTTTGATTGACCAGCCCGACCAGGCTGGTGTGGCGTAGCAACCCGCTGAAGATAACACCCTGCAGTTCGCCGTGGTCGTTGAGAATCGGCCAGTAAAGTCCACTGACGCGGCTGGTGAACTGTTCGCTGGGTAGTTTGGTTTGGCGTATGTTCGCCTCGATGTTGCTCGGTACTTGAGAGGGGTGATCCTCGAAGCGTTGGGTCGAGAATATCTCGGAGAACCCGTTGGCGTTGGACAGGTACAAGCGCAGGTCGAGGGAGTGAACGTCCGCCACACTGTTCAGGAAGCTGCTGTCCAGATAGCTGGCGACCAGCAGTTGGTAGTCTGCGCCGTCCTGATTGGTGTGGAAAACAGAGACCACCGCGCCAAAGAGGTCGCCATTTACTTTGAGTGTTTGCAATACCGCATTGGGCTCGGTGCTGAGTTGCGCGGTGATCTCATCGGGAACGGTGGAAAATACCACTTTGTGATCGCTCTCGCGGATCAGTGCGACTACGTCGATACCCATGGCGTCGGCAATATCTACCGTCAATTTGTCATGTTTGGCCGCTGAGCGCGAAGACGGCGGTCTGGTATAGCGAAGGAACAGCTGGGCGACCCGCGCATTGCTTCGCAGGATTTCTCCTATTTCGTCCTTGACGATCTTGGTCGACTCCTGCAACCAGATCCGCACGTTGCTATCGAAAATCTCTGACAGGGTCGTCGCCGCGAGTTCGGCAGCGATCATCGTCGGTACCACGCTGACCAGCCAGAACGCCAGGACCAGTTTGCGCTGGACGCTCCAGCGTGAAATGGCAAAGGGGCGTGAGGTACGGCGGTTTTTTCTGGTCATCAGGTTTCGCTTATCGCAGCAGCCATGGCGGGGTCGGATCGATCCGGTCGGACAAACGGTTTCACCAGTTTCAGCATTGTGTTGAGCAGCCAGTTGCGATGGCGGAAGAACAGCATGTTGCCCTGAAACTCACAGCCAAGCCGCAGCTTATTGGCATAAGCAGCCTGGCCGCACTCATACAGTGGGATATTGTGTTGAATACAGTAGCCGACATTGGCCAGCCAACTACGCAAATACAGGTTGTGCTCACGACTGGATTCGATGTCGTGGGCGAAAAGCTTGTCGATCAGGCGTTGCTGGTCAATCAGTATCAGGTTGAACGCCACTAACTGCTCGTCGACCCAATACAGCACACAGGCCGCACGATCTTCGAGTTGTTTGAGGATGCCAGTGAAGTAGCGCGCCGGTAACCGCTCGATCTGCTGATCGCTGCGCGCCAGTGTCGCTTCGTACAACTGCATTATGCTCGGCAGAACGTCGTCAATGGAGCGCCGCCATTCGATCCGTGGCCCGGGGGCGCGAAGCTTGCGCCGCAGGTCCTTGCGGGTGGATTTGCCCAGAGATCCCAGGTACGCGTCGATCGAGCCGTATGGCACCGGTAGAAGCGCTGTCGGAAGGCTTGGCATCGCTTGAAAACCTGCCGCAAGGCAACTGGCGGCCCATTGCTCATCGTGACTGGGTGCATCTTTCACGGCCAGCAGGCCGATACCGAAACTATCGGCATCGCGGCGGGCCGAGCTGAGTAATTGCTCCAGCAAGGCTTGACGTCGATGCGCTGCAACATGGCTGGCGGTCCCGGCATTGCACCGCTCGGCCACAGGCGAGCCGATGACATAGAGGCGCAATTGCAGAATGCCCGGCCATAGTTGTTCCAGGCGTTCGGTGAAACGCTTGCCCACCCCTTGAACTCTAGTGCCGAGTCGATACCTGGTCATGAACGCTGGCGCCACGGCCAGTAGCGTCGAGCCCTCGTACAGGGCCAGGTAGCGCCACTGAAAGTCCTCTATTCCGGCATTCTCTACGGCAGCGTAATAATCCCAATCCTCCAGAACATCCGGAAAGCAATCATTCCAGGCACTGCGCTCGATGGCCTGGATGGTCGAGAAGGCTTGGGCGGTGATCACGTCTTTTCCTTAAGTTACGCCAGCTGCCGATACTCTTCGCGCTCGGTCGGTTTCATGGAAAGCTGTTGGACAAAATCCGCACTCAGATCCACAACGCGGCGGTACTCCAGGTCGACCGTGATCATGTGATAGCAGTTATCCAGCAGGACCTTGGTGACCGGGCCGCCGAGATTGCGTTCGACATAATCGGCGTTCCAGCGGCTGGTGATATCGTCCTCTATGGAGTGCAGCACCAGGGCCGGTGTTTTGATCGACGGCATGCGCTTCTTGACCACGGCATTCATCCGGTGCAATTCGCGCACGGTGACGCCTTCCATGGTCAACAGCCCGGCATTGCTGCTTTCGCCGTCTTTCATCTGACGTTCGACGATCGCTCGTAGACGCTCGTTCTTGATGCCATAGGGCGGCTTCTCTTCGAAGCTGCAGATGTGCACGCCGAACGGAATCTTCATCAACAAGGGGGTCAGGAACGCCAGCTTGTGGATGCTCCAGCCGTCGTAGCGCAGGGTGGTTGAGTACATCAGCAGGCCGCTGACCTGCCCCGGATGCTCGGAGGCGACGTACATGGACATGACCGCGCCCATGGACAGACCACCGACGAACACCTTTTCATGCCGCTGGCGTATGCCCACGAACGTCTTGCGGACACCTTCGTACCAGTCCTGCCAGCCAGTGGCTTGCAGGTCGGCGTTGTCACCGCAGTGCCCGGCCAGGGTTGGCACGTATACCGTGCAACCCGATTTGGCCAGGCCGATGGCAACCCGACGTAACTCCGTCGGGGTGCCGGTCAGGCCGTGGATCAACAACACCGCGACCTCACCACTGCCGAGAACGAAACCGGCGCTACCTTCGCCGAGATCGATCTCGTCTTTTGAAACAGCGGGATTCATCGTTTCATGGCTCGGGCAAGCAGGCGGTCGAGCAGAGCAATACCCAGATCGATTTCCTCGTAGCTGATTTCCAGCGACGGGGCCAGGGTAATGACGTTCTTGTAGTAGCCGCCCACATCGAGAATCAGGCCCAGACGCTTGCCGTCGATTTCGATGTCGCCCTTCATGCCTTCCTCAACCATGAAGTCCAGGGTGGCCTTGTCCGGAGTGAAGCCGTCCGGACCGCAGATTTCGCAGCGCAGTGCCAGGCCCAGGCCGTCGACGTCGCCGATGATCGGGTAGCGCTTCTGCAGGTCCTGCAGACCGTCCAGGAAGTATTTGCCCTTGGCCATGACCATCGCGCCGTAGTCGACTTCGCTGGTCATCTTGAACATTTCCAGGCCCACCGCCGTACCCAGCGGGTTGGAGGCGAAGGTGGAGTGAGTCGAACCTGGCGGGAAAACCTTCGGGTTGATCAGCTCTTCGCGAGCCCAGATGCCGCCCAGTGGGTTGAGGCCGTTGGTCAGTGCCTTACCGAAGACGATCACGTCCGGTTTGACGTCGAAGTGCTCGATCGACCACAGCTTGCCGGTGCGCCAGAAACCCATCTGGATCTCGTCGACCACCATCAGGATGCCGTGCTGATCCAGCACTTGCTTGAGCTCGCTGTAGAAGTTCATCGGCGGGATCACGTAGCCGCCGGTGCCCTGGATCGGCTCGACGTAGAAGGCTGCGTATTCGCACTGGCCGGTTTTCGGGTCCCAGACGCCGTTGTATTCGGTTTCGAACAGACGGGCGAACTGCTGCACGCAGTGGCTGCCGTATTCTTCCTTGGTCATGCCTTTAGGACCACGGAAGTGGTACGGGAACGGGATGAAGTTGGCGCGCTCGCCGAAGTGACCGTAGCGGCGACGGTAGCGGAAGCTCGAGGTGATCGACGATGCACCCAGGGTACGGCCGTGGTAGCCGCCTTCGAAGGCGAACATCAGGCTCTTGCCGTTGCTGGCGTTACGCACGACTTTGAGCGAGTCCTCGATGGACTGCGAACCGCCGACGTTGAAGTGCACGCGACCGTCCAGGCCAAACTTGTTCTTGGCATCGACCGCGATCATTTCCGACAGCTCGATCTTGCCTTTGTGCAGGTATTGGCTGGCGATCTGCGGCAGGGTGTCGATCTGTTGTTTCAGGGCGTTGTTCAGGCGCGGGTTGGCGTAACCGAAGTTGACCGCCGAGTACCACATTTGCAGGTCGAGGTAGGCCTGGTCGCTGGTGTCCCACACGTAGGAACCTTCGCAACGGCTGAAGATGCGTGGCGGTTCGATGTAGTGAACGGTGTCGCCGTAGGAGCAGTACTTGGCTTCTTTTTCCAGAAGAATCTGGTCTTCTGCGGTCGCGATTCGAATATCAGACATGATGGAAGAGTTCCTGTGTTTCGGAAGAGTGTTCAAGTGTGAAGGCGCTGGCGTTGGCGGCGCTGGCCGCTGGCAGTTTGGCCAGCAATGCAGGCAGTTCGGCGAAGCTGTCGAAGCGGGCGTAGGCAATGCCGTTGCGCTCGCAGTGTTCGGCCAGACGATCCTTGGCGAAAACGAAGTCGGCGCTGGAGGCCACGCACATGTCGGACTGGCCGTCACCGATCACCAGCACGCGTTTGCTGCTGGGGGTGGATTTGCATTTGCAATTGCCGGAGGCGGCGCGGCAGGCGTCGCTCGAATACGGGAAGTCGATGCGCCAGCTGTTGTGGTCGACCTGGCGCAGACGGTTGGCCAGGATTGGCAACAGGCTGACGTAATTGCGCGCCAGAATCCGTGCGATGCCTTGCTCAATGCCGTCGCTGACCACTTCGATGGACGCGCCGAGGCCGATCACGTGGTCGACGAAGTCCGGGAAGTCAGGGTCGATTTCGATCGTGTCGAAATACGCCAGCAGCTCGGCAGGCGTGGCCTTGACCAGCGCCAGTTGGCGGCTCAGACATTCGCGCGAGCCGATGTGACCGTCCAGCCATTCCTGCTCGATGCTTTCCCAGATCGGGTCGGCGAAGCGTTCAAGTATGTTGTCGATCGCGTCGGTGCGGGATATGGTCCCGTCGAAATCACACACGATATGCCAGTCAATCATCTGCATTACCTATTTGCCAGGGGCGCGCTGTTGCGCTTGCCGGGGATAGAGCAGGGACTGTGCCAAGTGACCCTGGCCCATGGCTGGCGGGCTTTGGCCGGTAACCGGCAAGCTTGAAGCTACAATTTTTGTAGGTCTCTACAAAAAACATGAGTGCTTGCGCGACGATGCCGCTCTGGGGATTGATGCACGCATGTATAGATAAGGAATCGTTCCATGTTCAGGGTTTTCACTGCTTTATTGGCCTGCCTGTTATGTCTTGGCGGCTTTTCGGTCAGCGCTCAGGCTGACGGCATTACCGGTGAGGCAGGGCTGGGCATCAGTTATCAACCCCATGACCCTAGTGGTAGTCGTTATGAAACGGCTCCGGTGCCGTATCTCGATCTGGACTGGGGGAATGTCAGCCTCAGCACTGACGATGGATTGACCTGGAGTGCTTTCAAAGCCTCCGGTTTCAGGGCCGGTCCGTTTATCAATTACCTGCCGGGACGTAGCGCCAATGGCTCGATACAAGGGCTGCGCAATGTGCCGGATATGGCAGAGGTGGGCGGGTTCATCCAGTACAGTCCGCAAGATTTCTGGCGCGTGTTTGCCCAGGTCGGGCAGGCAGTGGGTGGCAACGGCGGGCAGGGCGGGCTGCTCGGACGCGTGGGTGGGGAGCTTGGCTATCCACTGGGTATGGGGATTATCGGCAGCAGCAACCTGACCGCGCACTTCGCCGATGGCCGGCAGACCCAGACCTTCTTTGGGGTCAGCGCCCAAGAGGCGCAGGCCTCGGGCATCCGCGAATACAACGCCAGTGGCGGTTTGCAGAACCTGGCGTTGACCCAAAGCCTGGATTTTCCTCTGGCGCAGCATTGGTCGCTGCTGACCAGTGCCAGCTGGATTCATCTCACGGGCTCAGCGGCGCAGAGCAGCATCGTTAAAGAAAAGGGCGACGCGAATCAGGGCGAAGCGCAAGTGGCGATCAGTTATAGATTCTGAAGGTGGCGGCGCTCTCGTAGCAGCAACTGTCTTGGGCTTCATTAATCATGAATGCAGGCCGAACATGGGTTTGAGGGTAAATGCGAGGGCCGGTCCAGGGGGCAGGTCGATATGAAAACCTGTAGCAGCAGCCGGTCGACGCTCGATTGCTCGCCAAGCGTTATCAGGCGTGAAACCGAACCCAAACACTCACCACCACCGTCGCCGCCATCAGCCACGCGACGGCTGCAACGGCCAACGACAACTCCAGGCGCAAACGATCGACCATCACATACAAGGTGGCCAGATAAATGAAGTAGGGAATGATCGACCACATGCCGAACACGATGGTGGTCTTCAGGTCGTCCACTGAGCGACCTTTGCCGACGATGTAGTGGGCGATCAGCGCAAAGGTCGGAAACAGTGGCACCAGCCCTGCGATGTAATAGTTTTTGGTTTTCGCCAGTGCCGCCAGAATAAGCACCACGGCGGCGCCCAATGTCGCCTTCAACAATAAATCCACAGTGTTCTCGCAGGTGTTGGGTTAGTGGCTCAAGCCGTATTTCTTGACCTTGTCGAACAACGTGGTCTTGGCCATGCCCAGTTCCAGGCTGGCCTGGGTCAGGTTGCCACCGCTACGCTGCAAGGCATCGTTGAGCAGGTTACGCTCGAAGGCCTCGACCGCCTCGGCAAAACCCAGGCCTTGACTGACGCTGCTGCCGGATTTTTTGAACGCCGGCAGGCCGAGGGCAAAACGTTCGGCAACATTACGTAACTCACGCACGTTGCCCGGCCAGTCATGACTCATCAGGTTCGACAGGGTCTGGTTGTCCAGCTCTGGCGCAGTGCGGTCGAAGCGCAGGGACGATTGCTGCAGGAAGTGTTCGAACAATTGCAGGATGTCTTCACGGCGTTCGCGCAGCGGCGGCAGTTCCAGGGTCACCACGTTCAGGCGGTAATACAGGTCGCTGCGAAACTGGCTGGCCTTGCTCAATTCATCCAGATCTGACTTGGTCGCGGCAATCACCCGGCAGTCGACGGCGACGCTCTGGTTCGAGCCGAGACGTTCCAGGGTGCGCTCCTGCAATACCCGCAGCAGTTTGATCTGCAGGTTCAGCGGCATGCTTTCCACTTCGTCGAGAAACAGCGTGCCTTCGTGGGCATGTTCGATTTTACCGATCCGCCGTTTGCCGGCGCCGGTGAAGGCGTTGGCTTCGTGGCCGAAGATTTCGCTTTCGAACAGGTTCTCCGGCAGGCCGCCGCAGTTCAGCGCGACAAACTGCCGGGACTGACGGCGACTGAAGTCATGCAGGCAGCGCGCGACCAGTTCCTTGCCAGTGCCGGTCTCGCCTTCGATCAGCACATTGGCCGAGGTGTCGGCAACGTTGGCGATCAGCTCGCGCAGATTTTGCATGGCCGGCGAACGCCCGATGATCCGGCCTTCCAGTGAGTCGCGTTCGGCCAGCTGTCGACGCAGTGACCAGACTTCCCGAGCCAGGCTGCGCTGTTCCAGCGCACGCCGGGCCACGTCCACCAGACGCTCAGGGGAGAAGGGTTTCTCCATGAAGTCATAGGCGCCTTTTTGCATCGCGCCGACCGCCATGGAGATATCGCCATGGCCGGTGATCAGCACGACCGGCAGGCTGCGATCGCGGGCCTTGAGGCGGGTCAGCAGTTCCAGGCCATCGATGCCCGGCAGGCGAATATCGCTGATGACGATCCCGGCGAAATTGTCGCCGACTTGCGCCAGGGCTTCCTCGGCACTGCCGACGCCAATGCAGGGAATATCTTCCAGGGTCAGGGCTTGCTGGCAGCCGAGCAGGACATGGGGGTCGTCTTCGACGATCAGCACGGTAAGGTCGGTGTTCATAGCGGCTCGGCTTGAGTAGGGCTTACCAACGGTAAACTGAGGACGAAGGCGGTACCACCGCTGGCCGGGTGTTCGACGCCCAGATTGCCGCCAGTGGCAGCGGCCAGGCTCGCCGACAGGGTCAGGCCGAGGCCCAGTCCCTGTTCGCCAGGTTTGGTGGTGAAGAAAGGTTCGAACAAGTGCTTGCGCGTCTCGGCGTCGATACCGTGGCCGTTATCGCGTACCCGCAGACGGTATTTGCCGTCGACGGTTTCACCTTCCAGCCACAATTCGGGCAACGGCTGCGCCTGCATGGCGTCCAGGGCGTTGCCGATCAGGTTGACCAGAATCTGTTCCAGACGGGTTTGATCGATTTGCACCTGTACATCGCTGAAACAGCGGTGCAGTTGCAGCTCGCTGTTTTCCAGGCGGCTGCCCAGTAACTGCAAGGCCGCGTCGACGGCTTTACCGAGGCTGGCCTGGCCCTGGTCATCGCCGCGACGGGCGAAGGAGCGCAAGCTCGCGGTGATGCGGCCCATGCGGTCGATCAGCTCGTTGATGGTTTTGAGGTTGGCACTGGCAGTGTCCAGCGCACCGCGCTCCAGGAAGCGCACGGTATTGCCCGAGAGGGTGCGCAGGGCTGCCAGCGGCTGGTTCAACTCGTGGGCGATGCTGGTGGACATCTGGCCGATGGCTGCCAGCTTTCCGGCTTGCACCAGTTCATCCTGGGCGCGACGCAAGGTTTCTTCGGCTTGTCGCCGTTCGCGTATCTGGCCCTTGAGGCGTTCGTTGCTGGCACGCAGGTCGGCCGTGCGTTCGGCGATCTTGCGCTCCAGCTGGTTGTTGGCTTCCTGCAAGGCTTCACGGGCAGCGAGGCGGGTGGCGATGACCTTGCGTCGTTCGTTCCAGGCAATCAGCAAAAACGCTAACAGGGCAAATGCCACGGCCACCAGAATCCCCTGGTTGATGGCTTCGCGTCGCAGGTCTTGCAGGGGCGTCAGCAGGGTGAAGTTCCACGGCGTATCGCTCAACGGACGAGTCTGCGACAGGTAGCTGATGTCCTTTTCATCCGACTCCAGTTCGGTGTTGGCGGGGAAAGTCAGTTTTTCCACGCCTTCGGCCAGGCGTTCGCGGGCCAGCGGTTGCAGTTCGTTGAGCGGGAACCAGTAATACTGCAGGCTGCGCGCCAGGCGTTCCTTGGTTTCATCACTGAGAGGGCGGACTGCCCTGAGCCGTCGCGCCGGGTCGCTGGAGAGGATGATGATGCCGTTTTCATCACTGACGAAGGCTTCCAGGCGCGCCCGCTGCCAGCGCTCCTCCATAGCTTCCAGGCGCACTTTGACCACCGCGACACCGATGATCTTGCCTTGCCGTTCCAGGCCGTGGGCCAAGTAGTAGCCGGGTTCGCCGTTGGTGCTGCCGATGCCGTAGAAGCGTCCCGGCTGACCGCGCACGGCGTTCTGGAAGTAGGCGCGGAAGGACAGGTCTTCGCCCAGGTAACTGTCGACATCGCGCCAGTTACTGGTGGCCAGTACGCGGCCAGTGGTGTCCATCACGTAAATGGCCCGACTGCGGCTGCGCCGGTTCAGGCCTTCGAGGTAATCATTGACCATCTGCCGGTGTTCGGGGGATGGCTCTGCCAGCAGCAGTGAGACACTGGATTCGAGTTCCAGCAGGCTGGGCAGGTAGGTGTATTTGCTGATCTCGCTTTCGACGGCGCGGGCGTGCAGTTCCAACTGACGCTCGCCGTTCTCGCTGAGGGTGCGAATCCCGTAGTGCTCGCTGGTCCAGAAGCCGATGTAACCCAGACCGATCATCAACAGGATGACCAGCGGTGGCAGGAACAGCTGGCGAATCAGGCGGGGTTTCACGGCGAGTGATGGCGGCGCGGCGCGATAGAGAGTTGGGTCGCATTTCATCACAGATGCCTTGGGTCAACCAGATGTAGGAGCGAGCTTGCTCGCGATAGCCGCGTAGCGGCGGGGTATCAGTCACCCCGGTTATCGTTGGCGTTCATCGCGAGCAAGCTCGCTCCTACAGGGGGTCGCGTATGCCTCGAAGATCAGTGCTGCAGAATCTTCTCTAGGAAGTGCTGGGCGCGGTCGGAGCGGGCGTTGATGTCACCGAAGAACTCTTCTTTGCGGCAGTCTTCGATGATCTGGCCCTGGTCCATGAAGATCACCCGGTCCGCCACTTTACGGGCGAAGCCCATTTCGTGGGTCACGCACATCATGGTCATGCCTTCGTGAGCCAGTTGCACCATCACGTCGAGTACTTCGTTGACCATTTCCGGGTCGAGCGCCGAGGTCGGTTCGTCGAACAGCATGACGATCGGGTCCATCGCCAGCGCACGGGCAATCGCCACACGCTGTTGCTGACCACCGGAGAGTTGGCCCGGGTGCTTGTGGGCGTGGGCGGAGAGGCCGACGCGCTCAAGCAGTTGCAGGCCTTTTTTGGTGGCTTCTTCCTTGCTGCGACCCAACACCTTGATCTGTGCGATGGTCAGGTTTTCGGTGATAGTCAGGTGCGGGAACAGTTCGAAATGCTGGAACACCATGCCAACGCGCGAGCGCAGTTTCGGCAGGTCGGTCTTCGGGTCGGCGATGGACGTGCCATCGACCACCACATCGCCTTTCTGGAACGGCTCCAAGGCATTGACGCATTTGATCAGGGTGGATTTGCCGGAGCCGGACGGCCCGCACACCACGATCACTTCGCCTTTTTTGACCTCGGTGCTGCAGTCAGTCAGTACCTGGAAGTCGCCATACCACTTGTTGACGTTCTTGATAGAGATCATACGGCAAACCTTTTTTGTAGACGCTTGACCAGCTGCGAGGCGGCAAAGCTGATTATAAAATACACCAGACCTGCGAAGACCAGGAACTCATTGGAGCGGCCGATGATGTCGCCACTGGCGCGCGAAGCATTGAGGAAATCCACCAGACCGACCGCGTAGACCAGCGAGGTGTCCTGAAACAGGATGATGCTCTGTTGCAGCAGCAGCGGGGTCATCTTGCGGAACGCTTGCGGCAGAATGATCAAACGCATCATCTGGCCATACGTCATGCCCAAGGCTTGGGCAGCGCCCATCTGGCCCTTGGGAATCGACTGCACGCCAGCCCGGACGATTTCGCAGAAGTAGGCCGCTTCGAACATCATGAAGGCCACGATGCACGAGGCGAATGCGCCGATCGGGGTGTCTTCACCGGTGATCCAGCGCAGTACGAACGGCACCGCCAGGTAGAACCAGGTGATGACCAGCAGCAGCGGGATCGAGCGGAAGTAGTTAACGTAGGCGCCGGCAATGTTCGACAGCAGTTTACTGTGGGACAGGCGCATCAGCGCCAGGATTGTGCCGAGGATGATCCCGCCGCTGACGCCCAGGGCCATCAGCTTGAGGGTCATCACCATGCCGTTCCACAGGCCCGGTGTGGCCTGTACGATTCCACTGAAGTCCATTATTTACCCCCCACGGAAATCAGGCCGGGCACAGCGACTTTCTTCTCGACCATGCGCATCAGCAGCATCAGGCTCATGTTCAGCGTGAAGTAGATCAGGGTCGCCAGGGTGAAGGCTTCGAACAGGTTGGCGGAGAACTCGGCGGTCTGTTTGGTCTGCGCGAGCAGCTCCATCAGTCCGATCAGCGAGGCCACGGACGTGTTCTTGAAGACGTTGAGAAATTCCGAGGTGAGCGGCGGAATGATGATCCGGTAGGCCTGGGGCAGCAGCACATTCCAGTAGACCTGTGGCAGCTTGAAACCCATGGCACGGGCGGCTGATTCCTGGCCACGCGGCAGCGCCTGGATACCGGTACGCACTTGTTCGCAAACGCGAGCAGTGGTGAACAGGCCCAGGCAGACGACGACGCTGAGGAAGGCGGAGGTGGTCGGGTTCAGGTCCTGCTTGTACCAGTCCTGCAGGTTTTGCGGCAGTAGATCCGGTACCAGGAAGTACCAGATAAACAGCTGAACCAGCAGCGGCACGTTACGGAAGAGTTCCACGTAGCAGGTCGCGATGCCCGACACGACACGATTCGGTACGGTGCGCATGACGCCCAGAATCGAGCCCAGCAGCAGGGCGATGATCCAGGCCACGATGGCGATGGCGATGGTCCAGCCCAAACCGGTGAGGTACCAGTCGAGATAGGTCTCGCTGCCCACGCCGGTGGACTTGAAGAACACGCCCCAGTCCCAGTTGTAATTCATTAGGGTCTCCCCTCGGATTCAATCGATGTACAAGTGCCCGCCAGGGGAAGATCCATTCCCGCCCGACCTTGACGGTCAGGCACACACGAGCGGCTCGACAATCACCGGTTCGAGTGTTTCCAAAAATGCCAGCAGGGAGTGACAACCCCCTGAAAGGGCAGTGGCCCTCTCAGGAGATAAGGTTAGTCAGAAATCAGGATTTCTTTTCGTCAGCCGCTTTGTCGGTCGGATTGGCGATCAGGGTCTTGAGCTCTTCGCTCATCGGGAACATCAGGTTCAGGTTCTTCGGCGGGATTGGCTGCATGAACCACTTTTCGTAGATCTTATTGATTTCGCCGGACTTGTAGGTCGCAACGATGGCGTCGTCGACAGCTTTCTTGAATGGCGCGTCGCCCTTGCGGACCATGCAGCCGTAGACTTCAAAGGACTGTGGAGTACCGGTCACGACCCAGTCGGTCGGCTTCTTGGCCTTGGCCATTTCACCTGCCAGCAAGGCGTCGTCCATCATGAAAGCAACGGCACGGCCCGTTTCCAGCATCTGGAAGGACTCGCCGTGGTCTTTGGCGGAGATAACGTTCATACCCATCTGCTTGTCGGCGTTCATCGACTTGAGGATACGCTCGGACGTGGTGCCAGCGGTGGTCACGACGTTCTTGCCTTTGAGGTCGGGGAAGTCTTTGTACGGCGAGTCTTTTTTCACCAGCAGCTTGGTACCGATTTCGAAGATGCCGACGGAGAAGTCAACTTGCTGCTGACGTTCGAGGTTGTTGGTGGTGGAGCCGCATTCCACGTCCACGGTGCCGTTCTGCACCAGCGGGATACGGGTTTGCGAGGTGACCAGGTTGTACTTGACGTTGAGGTTCGGCATGTCCAGGTCTTTTTTGATGGCTTCGACGATTTTCAGCTGAATATCGTGGGAGTAGCCGACCGGTTTGCCGGAAGCGTCTGCGATGTAGGAAAACGGAATGGAAGCGTCGCGATGTCCAAGGGTGATGGTGCCGGATTCTTTGATTTTCTTCAGTGTGCCGGTGAGTTCGGCTGCGAAAACTGGAGTGCTAATCAGAGCAACAGCGATAGCTGCGCCCAGAAGATGGGGAACGATACGCATCAAATTTTCCTCGACATTGTTTTTTTTATGAAGCCAGTTCATCGGCCTTTCTGTACTGCAAATACCTTGAGGGCTTCTGAAGTGTGGGCACATCAGGCATTCGTCCAAGAGTGTAGAGCATGACTCGTGCCAGACTGGTTTTAATTAGTCAAGCTGTTGATTTTAAAGATTATTATTTATTTAAGACGATGATTTTTCGGATGAAAAATCCGGCAAACCGAATCAGGCCATAAGGCGCGTTCGGAAAACCGAATGATTGATTGGCCTGTTTTTGATCGTTCCCACGCTCAGCGTGGTAACGCATCCAGTGACGCTCTGCGTCACAAGAGCGGACGCGGAGCGTCCGGTCAGGCATTCCCACGCAGAGCGTGGGAACGATCTTGAAGCGGCTATGAAAACGCCCCTGAACCTTTCGGTTCAGGGGCGTTTTCATGCCCGGAAAAGCGATCAGGCCGCTTCGATTTTGCTGCGGTTCTGTTTGACCTTGTCCAGATACTGCTGCAATTGCTGCTGCTCTGCCTTGGTGGTGAACAGCCCCAGCTTGCTGCGGCGCCAAAGAATGTCCTGAGCGCTCACGGCCCATTCTTCGCTGCACAGGTAATCGACTTCGCGAGAGTAGAGGCCGCCACCGATGTGTTCACCCATGTCGCTCATACTCTTCGCGCCTTCCAGCAATCGCCAGGTGCGGCTGCCGTAGGCGGTGGCCCAGCGGCGGGAAATTTCAATCGGCAGCCAGTCGTACTGGTCGCGGATCAACGAGCTCAGCGCCTGCGGTGTGGTCATGTCCTCGCCGCCCGGCAGGGGGGCATGGGCGGTCCAGTCTGGCTTGATGTCTTTGAAATACGGTGCCAGTTGGGCCATCGCCGACTCGGCCAGTTTGCGGTAGGTGGTCAGCTTGCCGCCGAACACCGACAACAGCGGTGCTTGTTCAGTACTGCCCGACAGCGCCAGGGTGTAGTCGCGGGTGACGGCCGACGGGTTGTCGGATTCGTCGTTGCACAGCGGACGAACGCCGGAATAGCTGTGCAGGATGTCGTCGCGGCTGACTTGCTTCTTGAAGTGGGCGTTGACCACTTTGAGCAGGTAGTCGGTTTCACCTTCGGTGATCGCCACTTTGGCCGGATCACCTGTGTATTCGCGGTCGGTGGTGCCGATCAGAGTGAAGTGGTTGAGGTATGGAATGGTGAAGACGATGCGCTGATCTTCGTTTTGCAGAATGTGCGCGTGTTCGCCTTCATACAGCTTTGGCACGATCAGGTGGCTGCCCTGGATCAAGCGAATGCCGTACGGCGATTCCATCTTCAGGTCATCGCGGATGAACTTGGCGACCCACGGGCCGGCGGCGTTTACCAGCGCCTTGGCGCGGATCGAGAACAGGCTGCCATCGGCGCGTTCCAGCTGCAGGTGCCACAGGCCTTCGCTGCGACGGGCGCTGACACAGCGAGTCCGGGTGTAAACGTGGGCGCCTTTTTCGCGGGCGGCCATGGCATTCAGGACGACCAGGCGGGCGTCATCGACCCAGCAATCGGAGTATTCGAAGCCTTTGGTGATTTCGCTTTTCAGCGGGCTATCAGGGCCAAACTTCAGGCTTTTGGAACCGGCGAGTTTTTCCCGCTTGCCCAGGTGGTCATAAAGGAACAGGCCGGCACGGATCATCCAGGCTGGACGCAGATGCGGGCGGTGCGGCAATACGAAACGCATCTGCTTGACGATGTGCGGGGCCTTGGCCAGCAGCACTTCGCGCTCGGCCAGGGCTTCGCGCACCAGGCGGAATTCGTAATGTTCGAGGTAGCGCAGGCCGCCGTGAATCAGCTTGCTGCTGGCGGACGAAGTGTGGCTGGCCAGGTCGTCCTTTTCGCAAAGGAACACCGACAGATCGCGACCGGCGGCATCAGCTGCAATCCCCACGCCGTTAATTCCACCGCCGATGACGGCGATATCGTAGACATCGGCAAGAGGAGGCATGGGCAAGGTAGAAGTGGGCATCGGCTGGCCTCAGGGGTCTCTTGGTATTTGAATTCGAACATTTGTGTTCGCTTTCGAAAATGGTAGCGCATAAACACAGGCGCAGCCAGCCAGCTTCGATTGAAAATACTGATCGAAGGACGCCAAAAGGAAAATTTTCGAACATTTAGACCAGGGAGGGGCGCGCGAGCGGTCTATGTGGCGTGGGAGCTTGCTCGCCACAATTGACCGCGCTCCGCTGTAGGTCCTGCCGCAGGCTGCGATGATTTTCGGGCCAGCACCGCACGTCCTGCACCCGCCTCGAAAATCCCGCCACATCAACGCCTTGCACGGCCCGGAGGATGAAGCTTATAGTCCGCCGGTCGCCCATATGGCGACCGGGTTTGGCGACCCAGAGGATGATATGCAAAAGCTCTCTGCTTGCTTGCAGGCGTTTTTGCACCCGCAAGGCTGCTTTATGGCGGCTGTGCGCGGGAGACTTTCGGGTCTGCCGGTTACCATCCCCGGTTCGCCAACCTGCGTACAGCTGCCACCCTTTCGTTTGGCGACGATTGAGCGGTAGCTCTCTTCAATTCTGGATGGAGTTTTACCCATGAATCGATACATGCCAATCACCGGAGTCGACAACGACTTCCACGCCCTATTGATCGACACCGAAGCGCCCCTCGACGTGCTGCACGAAACCGCTGACTACCGCATCCGCGCCGTGACCCAACTCCTGGAAAACCTCGCCATGCGCGAAGAGATCCACTCCGACACCGTGGTCCTGCACGACTTCGCCCGAGTCCTCGCTATCCCGCTACGCGACGGCTGCGATCTGCTGGACGTCATCGGACGGCGACTACGGGCGCAGATGGCACCATAAACAAAACGGGCAACCTCAGAGGCGCCCGTTTTT
>NZ_JBWKVA010000005.1:0-327433 GCF_059421425.1 Pseudomonas sp. GW821-FHT02H09 | reverse complement strand
ATCGACGTGGTGTCCTCGGCCTTCGACAGCGCCGGTCAGCGTTGCTCGGCCCTGCGCGTGCTGTGCTTGCAGGAAGACTCTGCCGACCGCGTCATCGAAATGCTCAAAGGTGCCATGGCTGAATGCCGTCTCGGCAACCCGGAACGCCTGTCCGTGGACATCGGCCCGGTGATTGACGCCGAAGCCAAGGCCGGCATCGAGAAACACATCCAGGGCATGCGCGACAAAGGTCGCAACGTGTACCAGGTGGCGATCGCCGACAGCGAGGAATGCAAACGTGGCACCTTCGTCATGCCAACGTTGATCGAGCTGGAAAGCTTCGACGAACTGCAGCGGGAGATCTTCGGTCCGGTACTGCACGTGGTGCGTTACAAGCGTAAAGAGATCGATCAACTGATCGGGCAGATCAACGCTTCCGGCTACGGCCTGACACTGGGCGTACACACGCGCATCGACGAAACCATTGCCAAGGTGATCGACAACGTCAACGCCGGTAACGTCTACGTCAACCGCAACATCGTCGGCGCCGTGGTCGGTGTGCAACCGTTCGGTGGTGAAGGTCTGTCGGGCACCGGCCCTAAAGCCGGTGGTCCGCTGTACTTGTACCGCTTGCTGTCGACGCGTCCTACCGACGCGATCGAACAGTCCTTCGTTCGTGGTGACGCACTCAGCACTCCGGATGTTCGTCTGCGCGACGCCATGAGCAAACCGCTGACGGCCCTGCAAACCTGGGCCAGCAACAACCAGCAAGCAGAGCTGGGCAGCATCTGCACCCAGTTCGCCGCCCAGTCGCAAAGCGGCATCACCCGCCTGCTGAACGGCCCGACCGGCGAGCGCAACAGTTACGCCATCCTGCCGCGTGAGCACGTGCTGTGCCTGGCGCAAGTCGAAGCCGACCTGCTCACCCAACTGGCTGCTGTATTGGCGGTGGGCAGTTCGGCGGTATGGCCGGAAACCGAACTGAGCAAGGCGCTCTACATTCGCCTGCCGAAAGACGTGCAAGCGCGCATCCAGCTGGTGGCCGACTGGAGCAAGGACGAAGTGGTCCTCGATACAGTCCTGCATCACGGCGACTCCGACCAACTGCGCGCGGTGTGCCAGCAAGTGGCCAAACGTGCCGGTGCTATCGTCGGGGTTCAAGGCCTGTCCCAAGGCGAAACCAACATTGCGCTGGAGCGTCTGGTGATCGAGCGTGCACTGAGCGTCAACACTGCGGCGGCGGGTGGTAACGCCAGTTTGATGACTATCGGCTGACACTCCCCCGGTGATCGTTCCCACGCTCCCGCATGGGAACGATCATGCCTCCTCTGTGTTTTTCCCCTCCATCACCCGCATCAATCTTGCTATTCACCGCCCATTCACCCGCCTAGACTCGGCCTATTCCAAAAAAAGGTAGGCCGCCATGTCCGAGACGTTGCTCAGTTCCCGCAATCTGGCTTTCGAGCTGTACGAAGTCCTCGATGCCGAGGGCCTGACTCAGCGTGAGCGGTTCGCCGAGCACAATCGTGAGACCTTCGATGCCGCCATCGGCACGGCACGAAGCATTGCCGAGAAGTTCTTTGCTCCGCACAACCGCAAGGGCGATGAAAACGAACCGCGCTATGAAGACGGCAAGGCAATATTGATTCCAGAGGTAAAACCGGCGGTCGATGCCTTCCTCGAAGCCGGCTTCCTCAACGCCGCGCGCAGTTTCGAGGCCGGCGGCATGCAGTTGCCAACTCTGCTTTCGCAAGCTTGTTTCGCGCATTTCCAATCGGCCAACGCAGCGTCGACCTCCTACCCGTTCCTGACCATGGGCGCGGCGAACCTGATCGAAAGTTTCGGCACCGATGAGCAAAAGCAACGCTTCCTGCAACCGATGATCGACGGGCGTTTCTTCGGCACCATGGCATTGACCGAGCCCCATGCAGGCTCGTCGTTGTCGGACATCCGTACTCGCGCCGAACCCGCAGCCGATGGCACTTACCGGCTCAAGGGCAACAAGATTTTCATCTCCGGCGGCGATCATTCGTTATCGGAAAACATCGTGCACATGGTGCTGGCCAAGCTGCCGGATGCGCCGACGGGGGTAAAGGGCATTTCGCTGTTCATCGTGCCCAAATTCCTGGTCAACGATGACGGCAGTCCAGGCCAGCGCAACGACGTACTGCTCGCCGGGCTGTTTCACAAGATGGGTTGGCGTGGCACCAGCTCCACCGCGCTGAACTTCGGCGATAACGGTGAGTGTGTCGGCTATCTGGTAGGCAAGCCGCACCACGGCCTGAGCTACATGTTCCAGATGATGAACGAAGCACGGATTGGCGTCGGCATGGGCGCGGTGATGCTCGGTTATGCCGGTTATCTCTACTCATTGGAGTACGCTCGCGAGCGCCCGCAAGGTCGCCTGCCGGACAGCAAGGATCCGAATACAGCACCGGTCTCGATCATTCAGCACGCCGATGTCAAACGCATGCTGCTGACCCAGAAAGCCTATGTCGAAGGCGCTTTCGACCTTGGCTTGTATGCAGCGCGCCTGTTTGACGACACCACGACCCTTGAGACCGAAGCCGAACGCAAACAGACCCACGAGCTGCTGGACCTGCTGACCCCGATCGTCAAATCCTGGCCGTCGGAGTTTTGCCTGAAGGCCAACGAATTGGCGATCCAGATCCTCGGTGGCCACGGCTACACCCGCGAGTACCCGGTGGAACAGTACTACCGCGACAACCGCCTGAACCCGATCCACGAAGGCACCCACGGTATCCAGTCGCTGGACCTGCTGGGGCGCAAACTGGCGCAGAACGGCGGCGCCGGGCTCAAGCAGCTGATTCGCCTGATCGCCGACACCGCCGAGCGAGCCCGGACCTATGGATCCCTGGACGCCCTGCGCCAGCCCCTCGAGAAGCTGGTTGCCCGCTTGCAAAGCGTGACCATCGGCCTGCTGACTGATTTGGGCCAAGGCAAGGTCAACAGCAGCCTGGCCAACTCGGCGCTGTACCTCAAAGCCTTCGGCCACACCGTGATCGGCTGGCGCTGGCTGGAACAGGCGATCCGCGCGGAGCAAGGATTGGCTCAGGGCAATGCGACGGATATCAGCTTCTATAAAGGCAAGCTGCAGGCTGCGCGGTACTTCCTGACCTGGGAAGTGCCGGGCTGCCATCATGAGCTGACGATTCTTGAAGCGCGAGATGACACGTGCCTGAGCATGCAGGATGAGTGGTTCTAGGCAGACGCCCGATCGTTCCCACGCTCTGCGTGGGAATGCAGCCAGTGACGCTCTGCGTCACAGCCATGGAGCTGGACGCGGAGCGTCCGGGGAGGCGTTCCCACGCAGAGCGTGGGAACGATCAACTACCGTAACCGAAACCCGCCCATCTGCCGCGCCAGATCATCGGCCAGGCGCTGCAGTGTCTGGCAATCCTCGCGACATGCACGCACTTCACTTGCCGTGGCGCGGGCCAGATCCGAGATACCTTGCACGTTACGGTTGATCTCTTCGGTCACCGCCGACTGCTCTTCGGTGGCGGTCGCCACCTGGTGGTTCATGTCGCTGATGCGCTCCACCTGGCCGGTAATCGCCGTCAGCGAGGCCCCGGTGCGCTGACTGGATTCGACGCCAGTCCCCGTCGCCGCTTGCCCGGAATGCATCGACGACACCGCATTTTCCGCGCCCTGTTTGAGGCGTTGAATCATCTGCCGGATTTCGTCGGTGGACGACTGGGTTCTACGCGCCAGAGTCCGCACTTCATCGGCGACCACCGCAAACCCGCGCCCCATATCCCCTGCTCGCGCTGCTTCAATCGCTGCGTTCAAGGCCAGTAGATTGGTCTGCTCGGAGATCCCGCGAATGACCGCCAACACCTGATCGATGGACGCCACCTGCGTCGCCAACTCGCCCACCGCACCGGCGGCGATCCCAATCTCATCAGACATGCTTTCGATATGGCGGATCGAACCACCGACCACTTCCCGTGCCTGCAAGGCTTCATCGCGAGCGGTTTGCGAGGCGACCGCGGCATTGCCAGCGTTTTGCGCAATTTCCTGCACGGTCAGGCCCATCTCATGCACGGCGGTAGCAACCATATCGGTCATTTCCTGCTGCCGACCGGAGCGTTCGGCGGTGTTGTCCACCACCAGCGCGACCTCCCCGACCGCTGTGCGCAGTCGCTCACTGGTGGCCAGCACTTCACCGATCATTTCGCGCTGACTGTCGAGAAAACGATTGAAGCCGCGCGCCAGATCACCCAGCTCATCGGCTCGAGAGGAATCTAACCTGTGAGTCAAATCGCCACCACCGCTACCAATCGCCACCAATGCCGCTGTTACCTGACGGATCGGGCGCACCAGCCCGCGGGCCAGCAACACCACCAATAACAGGCAGACCAGGGCCACACACAAGCCAATGGCGCTGGTCATCCACATCGCCTGTCTGGCCTGGGCGTAGATCTGCGATTGCGGCACTTCGGCCACCAGGGTCCAGCCCAAGTCCCGCAGAGGCAGGCTCAAGGCCAGGAAGTCTTCACCATCGCGGATAAAAACGCTGCTGGTCAGCCCTTGATGCCCCATCACCGCCTGTGCCGCCGGGCTGCCGATCTGCTCGGCCACCTGACGTTTTCCGCTGAATTGCGCTTCTGGATGCACCTGAATCAAACCGTCGGAACGCACCAGATAGACCTTGCCGCGCTCACCGAAGCTAAAGTTGTGAATCAACTCAGAGAGCTCGCGCATGCTCAGGCCCAGCCCGGCAACGCCCACGACTTTGCCGGCCGCCTCGACCTTGAGGTCGATAAACAGCGCCAGTTCACCGGTGCGGGTGTCATTGTCGATATTCAGGGTGCGCGGCTGATTGCTGTCCAGAAAGGCATAGAACCAGGCATCGGTCGGACTGGATCGGCTCAGGGTCCGATCAAGACCTTTTTCGGTGTAGTAGTGGCCTGAAGCAGAACCCGCGATCAGCGCGGTAAAGGCTTTGTGCTCGGCGCGGATACCTTCCAGATAGCTGACGAAGCTGTTGGTCCGGGCTCCGCTTTCGCCCCCGGCCAGCCATTCGCGCACCATGCTGTTGCTGGCGATGTCTTTGGCTGCGGTCAGTGGCTGGACCAGAAGTCGTTCGATGTCGTTGCGCATCGCTTCGATGCTGGAGGGCAGCGCCTTCTCCACCAGATAGCTCTGGGCCAGGCGGTTGACCACCAGGGTATAAATGCCGACCACGATCAGAATACTGACCAGCAGGGCGGTGCCCATACTCAGGATCAACTGCCATTGAATACTGCGTCGCCAGAACTGCATGGAGCACCCCCAAAGAATAAGAGGCTGAAACACTGCAACAGCCATGCCGATTGTATACAAACTACAAAACAGTTTGTCCGACAGTTTATTCTTTGGTTGTGCTCAACCCGATCAGGCCTGGCCGATCGTCCGTGAAATCACTTCAACCGTGGCGCTGACTTGCTCTTGGTAACGGTCGAGTTCCTGCTTGTGCCGTTTCTGCATGTCGATCTGCTGCGAGCACAGATTCATCGCCGCCAGCACCAGCAATTTGTCTCCAATCAGAGTCGGGTATTTTTTCTTGGTGCTGGCCAAAGCGGCCTTCAGCATTAAAGCAGCGTCCAGCAGGGTCTGCTCTTCCCCGGCCGGAGCCTTGATTGAATAGTCCTCCCCGAGAATCGAGATGACTTTTATCCCGTCGGCGCCGTTTCTCATGCGTTGACAGGACCCGCGCTGACGCGCTCAACCAGGGCTTGAATGCGTGCCACGGTGGCGCCCTGCTTTTCTTCCTGCTCCATCAGGCTCAGTTGCAGACTTTCGTTTTCATCCTTGGCCTGGGCCAGTTCCGCACTGAGTTTTTTGTTCGTGCCGAGCAGCTCCTGGTTCTGTTGCACCAGTTCGCTGACCAGCTGTTCCAATTGGCTTAGGGATGCTTCCAACATTTTGATTTCTCAGGCATTTTCAAAGGGCGCGTACGATAAAGAAAAGTCATCACGGATGCCAGGGTTATCCGGGCCGGACGCCTTGATTTTCCTGGCGACGACCTTGCTTGCGAGCTTTAAAGACTGCGATTCATCCATCTGGTTCCTGGCGCTTCGTAATAGCGCCTCGCCTGCGGCAAAAATACGCAGACGCTCAAGACTTTAGTCTTATGACCGATAAGTCACAGATATCCAGTCTTGGCACCTCGCGCGAATGCGCTTTATTCGGTAAACACCATGTCCCTTCGTAATTTGAATATCGCTCCGCGAGCGTTCCTCGGCTTTGCCTTGATCGGCAGTCTGATGTTGATTCTGGGGGTGTTCGCCTTGAACCAGATGAGCAAGATTCGCGCAGCCGCTGAAGACATCACTCTCAACAATATGCCGAGCATCAAAAGCCTCGACGAATTCACCCAACTGAGCCTGCGTCAGCGAGTGCTGTCCTACCGTCTGCTGGTCAACCGCGAACCGGATATCCAGCAAAAGACCATGGAGTTGCTCGACACCCGTAACCAGCAGATCCGTGTCGCCCAATCCGTCTATGAAAAGC
This sequence comes from Pseudomonas sp. GW821-FHT02H09, assembly GCF_059421425.1. Taxonomy (NCBI): domain Bacteria; kingdom Pseudomonadati; phylum Pseudomonadota; class Gammaproteobacteria; order Pseudomonadales; family Pseudomonadaceae; genus Pseudomonas; species Pseudomonas sp. GW821-FHT02H09. The sequence continues at coordinate 320,935 of NZ_JBWKVA010000005.1, read as the reverse complement.
TCATCAGCAGCCCGCAGGAACGCGCGGCCTACGACCAGTACATGCAGTTGCTGGGGCAATACCGCCAGATTGAAGACCGGATGAAGACGCTTTCGCGTAATAACCAGGTCGACGAACTGCGCACGTTGCTGAACACCGAATTGCTGACCAACTCCGAAGCGATTAACACCGTGCTGAACCGCCTGCTCGAAATCAACACCCAGCAGACCGTCAACACCAATCAGCAGGCCACCGATCAATACTCCTCCGCCTTCAATCTGGTGGTGACATTGCTGGTCATCGCTACCGGCTTGACCTTGCTGTTTGCCTGGTTACTGACCAATAGCATCACTCAGCCTATTGCCAAGGCCCTGATCGCCGCCGAAGAAATCGCCGAAGGCAACCTGACCCGCCCCATCAAGGTCGACGGCAGCGACGAAGCGGGTCGCCTGTTGCTGGCCATGTCGAAAATGCAGGAAAAACTGCGTGACACCCTGCAACGGATTTCCGGTTCGGCCACACAACTTGCCTCAGCGGCAGAAGAGCTGAACAGCGTCACCGACGAAAGCGCCCGTGGCCTGACCCAGCAGAACAATGAAATCGAACAGGCCGCCACCGCCGTCAATGAAATGACCAGCGCCGTGGAAGAAGTTGCGCGTAATGCGGTGAGCACTTCCGAAGCCTCGCAAAACGCCACCACCTCTGCCGGTGACGGCCGTGATCTGGTGCAGGAAACTGTCAGCGCCATCGAACGCATGAGCGCCGACGTGCAGAGCACTGCCAACCTGATCGGTAACCTGGCAGAAGAATCGCGGGACATCGGCAAAGTGCTGGACGTGATTCGCGGCCTCGCCGACCAGACCAATTTGCTCGCGCTGAACGCCGCGATTGAAGCCGCACGCGCCGGTGAGGCCGGTCGTGGTTTTGCCGTAGTGGCGGATGAAGTTCGTGCCCTGGCGCACCGCACCCAGCAGTCCACCAGCGAAATCGAACGCATGATCGGCAGCATCCAGAGCGGTACCGAACACGCCGTCAATTCGATGCGCAACAGTACCGAGCGCGCCGAATCGACGCTAAACATCGCCAAGGGCGCCGGCCTGTCGCTGGACACCATCAACAGCGCCATCGCCGAGATCAACGAACGTAACCTGGTCATCGCCAGTGCCGCCGAAGAACAGGCGCAGGTCGCCCGTGAAGTCGACCGCAACCTGGTGAACATTCGCGACTTGTCTGTGCAATCAGCCACCGGTGCCAATCAGACCAGTGCTGCGAGCAATGAGCTGTCGCGCCTGGCGCTGGACCTGAACAACATGGTTGGGCGGTTTAGCCTCTGAGTAGGCGATCGCACCCACGCAGAGCGTGGGATCGATCGTCGTCTCGCGTCAAAAGCTTTTTTGACAGCATCACATTTCAACAGGTTAGAATCGTGGCACGCAGACTGCATGGTCAGTTTGCGCCCGCCTGCCTGCTTCTGGAGTACTGCCTTTGAATGCGACGACCATCAACAGCCTGTTCTTGATCGGCGCGTTGCTGGTAGGTGCGAGCATACTGGTGAGCTCCCTTTCGTCCCGCCTCGGCATCCCGATTCTGGTGATCATCCTGGCTGTGGGCATGGCCGCCGGCGTCGACGGCGGCGGCATCATCTTCGATAACTACCCAACGGCTTATCTGGTCGGCAACCTCGCGCTGGCCGTGATCCTGCTCGACGGCGGGTTGCGCACCCGGGTCGCGAGTTTCCGCGTAGCGCTATGGCCAGCGCTGTCGCTGGCCACGATCGGGGTACTGATCACCACCGGGCTGACCGGCATGGCCGCCGCCTGGCTGTTCAACCTGAACCTGATCCAGGGCCTGCTGATCGGCGCCATCGTCGGCTCCACCGATGCCGCGGCGGTGTTCTCGCTGCTGGGCGGCAAAGGCTTGAACGAACGGGTGACCGCCAGCCTGGAAATCGAATCTGGCAGCAACGACCCGATGGCGGTGTTTCTCACCGTTACCCTGATCGACATGCTCGCCAGCGGCGAAACCGGTCTGCACTGGAGCCTGCTGGGGCACCTGATCAGTGAGTTCGGTATCGGCGCCATCATCGGTCTGGGCGGTGGCTGGCTGATGCTGCAAATGGTCAATCGAATCCACCTGGCCGCCGGCCTGTATCCGATTCTGGTGATCGCCGGCGGTCTGGTGGTGTTCGCCCTGACCAACGCCCTGCACGGCAGCGGCTTCCTCGCGGTGTACCTGTGCGGTCTGGCGATTGGCAACCGCCCGGTACGCAGCCGCCACGGCATCCTGCACATGCTCGACGGCATGGCCTGGCTGGCGCAAATCGGCATGTTCCTGGTGCTGGGGCTGCTGGTGACACCCCACGACTTGCTACCCATTGCCCTGCCCGCCCTCGGTCTGGCGCTGTGGATGATTCTGTTTGCGCGGCCGCTGTCGGTGATAGTCGGCTTGCTACCGTTCAAGGCTTTCCATGGGCGCGAGAAGGCCTTTATCTCTTGGGTTGGTTTGCGCGGCGCGGTCCCGATCATTCTGGCGGTATTCCCGTTGATGGCCGGCCTGCCGAACGCCCAGCTGTACTTCAATCTCGCGTTCTTCATCGTGCTGGTATCGCTGCTGGTGCAAGGCACCAGCCTGCCGTGGGTCGCCAAACTGTTGAAGGTGATGGTTCCACCAGAACCCGCGCCGATCTCCCGGGCCGCCCTCGAAGTGCACGTCACCAGTGAGTGGGAACTGTTCGTGTACCGTCTTGGCGCAGAGAAATGGTGCATCGGTGCCGCTCTTCGCGAGCTGAAAATGCCCGAAGGCACACGTATCGCGGCGCTGTTTCGCGGTCAGCAACTGCTCCATCCGTCGGGTAGTACGGTGCTCGAAGTCGGTGATTTGCTCTGCGTTATCGGCCATGAACACAACCTGCCGGCGCTCGGAAAACTCTTCAGTCAGGCACCGCAACGCGGCCTCGATTTGCGCTTCTTCGGTGACTTCGTTCTGGAAGGCGACGCCCAACTGGGGGCGGTTTCAACGCTGTACGGACTGCAACTCGAAGGGGTCGATCCAGACATGCCACTGAGCCGCTTCATTACCCAGAAAGTGGGCGGTGCGCCGGTAGTCGGCGACCAGGTGGAGTGGAACAACACCATCTGGACCGTTGCCGTCATGGACGGGAACAAGATTGCCAAAGTGGGCGTCAGATTCCCCGAAGGAAGTCGCCCGGGACCCGGACTCTTCCTCTAAACTGCCCACTTTCAATCCAGCTCGACCGGTATCTATGTCAACCCTGCGTACGTGTTTCGCCATTATCTTGCTTGGGCTCAGCCTTTCCGTCGGCGCGCTGCAAGCGGCTGATCTACCCACCAGTGAGTCGGTCCAGCATAGCCTGGACAAGATTGCTGATCGCAAGCTACCCGAGGCTGACCAAAAGGCCCTGCAAACGATTCTGCAGCAGACGTTGACCCAACTGGTCAACCTGCAGGATTACGAACAGAAACTGGCCGACCTCAAGCAGCAACTGAATACGGCGCCACGCCAGACCGCCGAAAACCAACGCGAACTGGTACGTCTCAAGGCCACCAAGGTGGTACCTGCGGCACAGCGTTATGCCAACCTGCCAGTCCCGCAGCTCGAGCAGTTGTTAACCGAACGCAGCAATCAGCAGGGCGAATTGCAGAAAGCCCTGGCCGACGCCAACAGCCTGATCATCACTGCACAGACCCGGCCGGAACGGGCTCAGGCCGAGATCAGCAACAGCCAGACGCGCATCCTGCAAATCAACGGCATCCTGAAACTCGGCAAGGATGGCGGCAAGCTACTGAGCGCCGATCAACGCAATCAACTCAACGCCGAACTGGCCGCGCTCAACGGGCTGATCCCGTTACGCCGTCAGGAACTGGCCGGCAACAGCCAACTGCAAGACCTGGGCAACAGTCAGCACGACTTGCTGATGGAAAAAACCGCGCGCATGGAGCAGGAAATCCAGGATCTGCAAACCCTGATCAACCAGAAGCGCCTGGCCCAGTCCCAGGAGACGGTGACCCAACAGTCGATCGAAGCGCAAAAATCAGGCAGCAGCAGTCTGCTCGCCACCGAAAGCGCGACCAACCTGAAACTGTCCGACTACCTGCTCAAAAGCACCGACCGCCTCAACGAAGTGACCCAGCAGAACCTGCAAACCAAGCAGCAACTCGACAGCGTGACCCAGAGCGATGCGGCCCTGGACGAGCAGATCAACGTGCTCAGGGGCAGCCTGCTGCTTTCCAAGATTCTCTACAAACAAAAACAGGCCCTGCCGCGCCTCAAGCTCGACCGCAATCTGGCCGACCAGATCGCCGACATACGTTTGTACCAATTCGAAGTCAGCCAACAACGAGAGCTGCTCGGCAACCCGAGCAGCTACGTCGACACGCTGCTGGCGACTCAACCGCCGGAGCAAGTCACACCACAGCTGCGCAAGAACCTGCTCGATCTGGCGATCACCCGCGCCGATCTGCTGGAACGGCTGAGCCGTGAACTGAGCGCCGTGCTCAACGAGTCCATCACCCTGCAGCTGAATCAGAAACAGCTGCTCAGCACCGCGCAAAATCTGCGCGCGACCCTTGACGAACAGATGTTCTGGATTCCCAGCAACAAGCCACTGGACCTCGAATGGATGCGAGCCGTGCCTGATCGTCTGGATAAACAGATCACCACGCTGCCATGGGCTTCAAGCCTGAGCGAGCTGGCCGACGGCCTGACCCAACGCCCGCTGCTGTTCCTGCCGCTGGCGTTACTGATCGGCGCCTTGCTGTGGAGACGCAAGTACCTCTATGCCCGGCTGATCAAGGTTCACCGGGACATCGGCCATTTCAAACGCGACAGCCAGTGGCATACGCCCCAGGCGATTCTGATCAATATCTTGTTGGCGATGCCGGTATCTTTGGCCTTGGCCCTGTGCGGCCTCGCACTGCAGATCGACGCCCGCGGGCAAAACGCCAACCTCGGCGCCGCTCTGCTGCAGATCGCACAGGCGTGGCTGGTGTTCTACACCGCGTACCGGATCCTGGCGCCGGGTGGCGTGGCGGAACTGCATTTCCGCTGGGAAAGACCTCAGGTGGAATTCCTTCGCGGCTGGATCCGCCGTCTTGGGCTGGTCGTACTGGCGCTGGTGGCCGTGGTGGCGGTTGCCGAATTGCAACCGGCATCCCTGGCGGATGACGTTATCGGCATCGCCGTGGTGCTGACCTGCTATGCCTTGATGGCCTGGTTGCTCAGCCGCCTGCTGCTCAACAGCCCGACACATAACAGCGCCTCACTGATTCGCAAAGCCGTCGGCATACTGTTTACCGTGCTGCCGATCGCCTTGTTCATTGCTGTGTGTTTTGGCTACTTCTACACCGCACTGAAACTCAGCGACCGGTTGATCAACACCCTGTACCTGCTGATGTTCTGGCTGGTGATCGAGGCCACCTTCGTGCGCGGCCTGGCCGTCGCGGCGCGGCGTCTGGCCTACCAGCGGGCCCTGACCAAACGCCAGGCGGCCAAGGAAGCCGGCGACGGCGAAGCGATCGTCGAAGAGCCAACACTGGACATCGAGAAAGTCAACGAACAGTCCCTGCGACTGATCCGCCTGGCCTTGCTCGGCGGGTTCATCGCTGCACTGTACTGGGTCTGGAAGGACCTGATCACGGTGTTCTCGTACCTGGACAACATCACCCTGTACGAATACACCAGCGGTACCGGCGCCAACATGAGCATGGTGCCGATCAGCATCGGCGACATGCTTGGCGCATTGATCATCATCGGCATCACTCTGGCGCTGGCGCGAAACCTGCCAGGCTTGCTGGAAGTACTGGTGCTGTCCAAGCTCGACCTGGCCCAGGGTAGCGCTTACGCCACAACCACCCTGCTGACTTACGTGATTGCCGGTGTGGGTTTTGTTTCAACCCTGTCGACCCTCGGCGTGAGCTGGGACAAACTGCAATGGCTGGTAGCGGCGCTCTCGGTGGGTCTGGGTTTCGGCATGCAGGAGATCTTCGCCAACTTCATCTCCGGGATCATGATCCTGTTCGAGCGACCGGTCCGGATCGGCGACACGATCACCATCGGCAACCTGTCGGGCACGGTGAGCAAAATCCGTATCCGTGCCACCACCATCACCGACTTCGACCGCAAGGACATCATTGTCCCGAACAAGACGTTCATCACCGGGCAACTGATCAACTGGTCGCTGACCGACACCGTGACCCGGGTGACCCTCAAACTGGGCGTCGGCTATGATTCGGATCTGGAGCTGGTGCGAACCCTGCTGCTCAGAGCCGCCATGGAAAACCCGCGCGTGCTGAAGGACCCTTCGCCCTCGGTGTTCTTCCTGAACTTCGGTGAAAGCACCCTGGATCACGAACTGCGTATTCATGTGCGTGACCTTGGCGACCGTAACCCGGCACTCGATGAAATCAACCGGTTCATCAACAGCGAGTTCAAGAAGCACAACATCAACATCGCTTTCCGTCAGGTGGATGTGCACCTGAAAAACCTGACAGGCCAGGAACAGATATTACTGGCCACCGATGCTGTCAAACCCGCCACGCCTCCCGATAAAGGCAAGACACCACCTGAGCCACCATCGGCGCGTCTCGACTGACTGGACGCCACGCGCCAATCCCCAGCAGAATACCTGGACATTCTGCTGGAGATGGCCGTTGAAAGCCCTCGACGAACTGACCTTCGACAATCGCTTTGCCCGCCTGGGCGACGCGTTCTCAACCGATGTGCTGCCCGAGCCTATCGACAATCCGCGACTGGTGGTTGCCAGCGCGGCAGCCATGGCGTTGCTCGACCTCGACCCGGCGGTAGCCGAGACGCCGGTGTTCGCCGAGCTGTTCAGCGGCCACAAGCTCTGGGCCGAAGCCGAGCCACGGGCGATGGTCTATTCCGGGCATCAGTTCGGCTCCTACAACCCACAACTGGGGGACGGTCGCGGGCTGCTGTTGGGCGAGGTCTACAACGACGCCGGCGAGCATTGGGATCTGCACCTCAAGGGCGCCGGGCAAACGCCGTATTCGCGTATGGGCGATGGTCGAGCGGTGCTGCGTTCATCGATCCGCGAGTTTCTGGCCTCTGAAGCGCTGCATGCCCTGGGTATTCCCACTACCCGCGCGCTGTGTGTGATTGGCTCAAATACGCCCGTCTGGCGCGAGAAGCAGGAACGCGGGGCGATGGTGCTGCGCCTGGCGCCAAGTCACGTGCGCTTTGGGCATTTCGAATACTTTTACTACACCAAAAAACCCGAGCAGCAGAAGCAGCTCGGCGAGCATGTGTTGGCGATGCATTTTCCTGAGTGCCTGGAGCAACCCGAGCCGTACCTGGCGATGTTCCGCGAGATCGTCGAGCGCAATGCCGAGCTGATCGCCAAATGGCAGGCCTATGGCTTCTGCCACGGCGTGATGAACACCGACAACATGTCGATCCTCGGGATCACCTTCGACTTCGGCCCTTTTGCCTTCCTCGATGACTTCGACGCCCACTTCATCTGCAACCATTCCGATGATCAGGGCCGCTACTCCTTCAGTAATCAGGTGCCCATCGGTCAATGGAACCTCAGCGCGCTGGCGCAAGCCCTGACGCCGTTCATCAGCGTCGAGGCCCTGCGCGAAACCCTTGGCCTGTACTTTCCGCTGTACCAGGCCCACTACCTGGACCTGATGCGCCGCCGTCTCGGATTGACCAGCGCCGAAGACGACGATCAGAAGCTCGTCGAAGGTTTGCTGCAATTGATGCAAAACAGCGGCATCGACTACAACCTGTTCTTCCGTCGACTGGGTAATGAGACCGCCGAACAGGCCGTCGCCCGCCTGCGTGACGACTTCATCGATCTCAAAGGTTTCGACGCCTGGGCCGAGCGCTATACAGCCCGCGTCGCCCGTGAAGGTGCCGATGATCAAGCGCGGCGCCGCAGCCGCATGCACGCGGTCAACCCGCTCTACATCCTGCGCAACTATCTGGCGCAAAAAGCTATCGAAGCGGCTGAAAGCGGTAATTACGAAGAGGTGCGGCGTCTACATACGGTGCTGAGCAATCCGTTCGAAGAACAACCGGGAATGGAAAACTATGCAGAGCGCCCGCCCGAGTGGGGCAAGCATCTGGAGATCAGTTGTTCGTCGTGAGAATGGATTCAGTCTTGAGGGTCAATTGCACTGACAACTCGCGAAACGATGTCCATCATCGTCACATCGTCGAGACGTTCGATAAACTTGGCAGAACCCTCTCGGACTCGTTGTTCGATATCAAAACTGCGCACCTGATTACACACCACGACGCCATTGGTTTCGTGCCCGGTGACAACCACCGCCAAACCTGAGTTTCGGCTGAAGCTACCGCCACTGGTCACCGGGACAGTCATACTCACACCCAAGGCATTGATCTCTCGCGGTGTTATCACAACAAAACGGTGGCGATTCGTCATCTCTCGACCTGCCACCGGGTTCGGATCAATCCAGTAAACATCGCCTCGCTGCGGGGCCTGTCGACGAACCATCAGCCCAACTCCCGGCCAACCGGGTCGCCTTCACGAGCCCAGGCTGTTTCAGCGTTGAGCTCGGCGATTTCATCGGAACCCTCTAGCAGTTGAGCCAAGGTATAGCGCTTGCGCACTGGCTGTAAGACTGGCCGAGCGATCAACTCACCATCGACTACATTCAGCTCCAATTGCGCCCCCACCTCCAGATGCAGCAATTTCAATAAAGTCGGCGGGATGGTCATCACCGCAGCACCGCCTTGTCGGCGGATTTTGGAAGTCACGGACATAAGTGGACTCCGATCCAAAATAAGGTTGATATCGACGTCTCGATAAGTGCAACAAAAGTAGCACGCAGATGGGAGCAAAGCGAATTCCTCACTCAGTCACTTGAAAGTATTGAACGCTGTTCCCAGCCTAGATCCAGGTCGTAAACAGCCAACCTCAAATATGTGAACGCATGTGACCGCAAGGCAAAGCGGCGCTCAGCCATGATGCGCAACTTTTTGCGCAAAAGCCTGTGCATAACTCTGTTGATATCTCCTCGTGAACCTTGCAGCAAAAGGCTCTTGACCCGCTGCGCAGGAACTTGCTCGGTGGTGCGCAAGTTCCTGCGCAACTTTCTTCATTAATCGTTGAGCAACGCTCGAAAAGCATCACAGATAATATTTATCTTATTGATTTATATAGATTATTTTTTAGTGGCATGGAGCTTGATAACTGTCAGGCGCCCACCGGGCGTTTTCGCCTCCCGGGCACCCTCAGTTATTCAAGCAAGGAGAGCATCCATGGCTACACCCGCGTACATGTCCATCACTGGTGAGAAACAAGGGCTGATCACCGCTGGCGCGTTCACCGCAGACTCCGTTGGCAACACTTATCAGGAAGGCCACGAAGACCAGGTGATGGTTCAGGGCTTCAGCCACGAAGTGATCATCCCGCGTGATCCACTGTCCGGCCAACCCACTGGTCAGCGCGTTCACAAGCCGGTATGCATCACCAAAGTCTTCGACAAGGCTTCGCCGCTGCTGCTGGCTGCGCTGACTTCGGGCGAGCGCCTGAGCGAGATCACTATCCACTGGTACCGCACTTCCGCTGCCGGCACCCAGGAGCACTACTACACCACCAAACTGGAAGACGCGATCATCGTCGACATCAAAGACTACATGCACAACTGCCAGGATCCGAACATGTCGCACTTCACCCACCAGGAAGACGTGCACTTCACTTACCGCAAAATCACCTGGACCCACGAAGTCTCTGGCACTTCCGGTTCCGATGACTGGCGTAGTCCGGTCGCTGGCTAGTCTGGCCGACCGTCGCACCGCATCGGCCAGCTCTGCTGGTCGATGTTGTTTGCAGCGCTCAACAGTTCAGAACCTCTGCATCCGGGCCAGGTCTGTTTCCTGCGCTCCCTGACCGCCCGCGCCTTGATAATTCCTGCCTGCGACTCCAGATAAGCGTCATTGCCTATTCTCCCGGAGACCGCTCATGTCCGATCCAACGCTGATCCCCTGCCCCCACTGTAACGGTCTCAACCGCATTCCCGCCGAACGCCTGAACGACAAACCCAAATGCGGTCGTTGCAAAGCCGAGGTATTGCTCCACAAGCCGTTCGAGTTGAAACAGGGCGATTACGCCAGTCAGATCAAAGGCGACTTACCGTTGCTGGTGGATGTGTGGGCAGACTGGTGCGGGCCGTGCAAGTCGTTTGCGCCGGTGTTTGAACAGGCCGCAGGGCAGTTGGCGGGCAAGTGTCGCCTGGCCAAGCTGGACAGTGAGGCCAATCAGCAGTTGTCAGCGCAGTTGGGCATTCGCTCGATTCCCAGCCTGATCCTGTTCAAGAATGGCCAGGAAGTGGCGCGCCAGAGCGGGGCCTTCCCGTTGCAGCAGTTACTGGACTGGTTGCGCAGTCAGGGCATCTGACTGCTGGCCGTCAGGCGTTTTCCAGCAGGTTGTGCAGCTCGACGAACTGCTGAGTCAGTTTATGCCGTGGGTCAAGGTGGATCAGCGGCATGTTGGCCTGATGGGATTCGCGCATGCGCACTGAGCTGCCCAGGTACACCGGCAACACCGGCAGGCCTTCGCTGATCAGTTCGTCGAGCATCTGCTGCGGCAGGCTGGCGCGGGCCTGGAACTGGTTGACCACGATGCCTTCCACTTGCAGGCCTTCGTTGTGGTCATCCTTGAGCTCTTCGATTTCCGCCAGCAGGCCGTAGAGCGCCTGGCGCGAGAAGCTGTCGCAATCGAAGGGGATCAGCACGCGGTCGGCTGCGATCAATGCCGATACCGCGTAGAAGTTCAATGCAGGCGGGGTGTCCAGGTAGATCCGGTCGTAGTCCTCTGCCAACTCATCCAGCAGTTTGCGCAGTTTGTTGATCTTGTGTTTTGCCTCAAGCTTGGGTTGCAGGTCGGCCAGCTCAGCGGTGGCGGTGACCACATGCAGGTTGTCGAACGGGGTTTCGTAGATATCTACCTGGTTTTTCTTCGAAAACGGTCCGGAAGACAGGGTCTGCTTGAAGAAGTCGGCAATGCCCATGGGGATGTCGTTGCCGGTAAGCCCCGTGAGGTATTGAGTGGAGTTGGCCTGGGCATCGAGATCCACCAGCAGTGTCCGATAGCCTTCATGGGCACTCACCGCTGCCAGATTGCAGGCAATGCTTGATTTGCCTACACCACCTTTCTGATTGAACACCACGCGCCGCATGTCAAAACCTCCGTGTATCAAAGAATGACCGAGTGTAGTTGCCCACGCCTCTGCTTAGCTACCTCGCCGGTGGGAGATGTAGGAGCGAGCTTGCTCCGGGCGGCGTTCCGACGATGGACTCAAGGGCGACGCGTTTGTTCAGAAAACACGCGTTATCGTTAACGTCCATCGCGAGCGAGCTCGCTCCTACAGGCGCAGCTGCGAAAATCCGGCCGATGACCGAACGGCACTTTTTCCTGGAACGTGTGTCAATTGCCTTGAGCAAAATGTAACCAGCATTTGCTACAAGCCAGCTGTGCCGGGATAATGCGCGTCACTCGGCAATAGCGCCATGTAACGCCGGTCGCCCTTAGCGATCCATCGCGTCAAGGAAGCCCGCAGGGGCGGAATGAATGTCTGAGATCAACTTCAACATCGCCCAATGGCGCGCCTGGGCCCCTGGGCTCGAAAGCGTGGGCGACTGGCGGTCCTGGAGTCGACAACCGGTCGTGCGCGACAGCAGCGATGCCGCACCCGACGTCTCATTTCTCCCCGCGATGCAGCGCCGACGCCTCAGTCGTCTGGCGCGGATGGCTTTCAGTGTTGGCTGGCCATTGGCCGAGGGCCGTGAACAGCTACCGTTGGTCTTTATTTCCCGCCATGGCGAAGCCCAGCGGACCCTCGACATTCTCATCGATCTGGCGACCGACCAGCCGTTGTCGCCGACCCAGTTCAGCCTCTCGGTACACAACGCGGTGATTGGCCTGTGGTCGATCATGCGCGGCGAAACCAGTGAAATGACCGCTCTCACCGCCACTGGCGATGGACTGGAACACGGCATGCTGGAGGCCGCCGCGCTGCTCAACGAAGGCGCACCGGCAGTGTTGCTGGTGATCACCGAAGAGCAGCCGCCCGAGGCCTATGCCACCTGGATTGATGACGTACCCTTCCCGTACGCCGTTGGCCTGTTGCTGACCCCGGGCAATGACTGGCAACTGTCACTGACCAGCGCCACCGGCAAATCGACCAAAGCCGACTGGCCCCATGCCCTGAATCTGTTGCGTATTCTGCTCAGTGAGCAGACCACCTGCCAACATGCCTGGAAGAACCGTGTATGGAACTGGCAACGCAATCAATAACCGCTAAAAAACGTGACGCCTATTACTGGCGCCTGCTGGCTACCGCCGCAAGTTTTACGCTGTTCGGCCTGGTCGGGTTATGTCTGCGGCTGGTGGTTTTCCCGCTGCTCAACCGCCTGCCGGGCGATGCTCAGGTGCATCGGCAACGGGCACGGCACACCATTGGTTGGTTGTTCTGGTTTTTTATCCGCTTCATGGCCCGCGCCGGGGTTTTGACCTATGAGGTCGAAGGCGCGGAAAAACTCGGCCGTCCGGGACAAATGATCATCGCCAACCACCCGTCGCTGATCGATGTGGTGTTTCTGATCGGCCTGGTGCGCAATGCCAACTGCGTGGTCAAGCAAAGTCTCTGGCAAAACCCCTTCACTCGGGCCCCCCTGCGTTCTACTGAATACATCAGTAATGATGGCAGCATGGACATGCTCGATGCCGCCGCGGATGCGCTGCAAAGCGGGCAAACGTTGATTATTTTCCCCGAGGGCACCCGCACCCGGCCCGGCCAGCCGCCGGCCTTTCATCGGGGCGCTGCGGCAATCGCCCTGCGCGGTGCGAAAATCGTGACCCCGGTGATTATCAAGGTCAGCCCGACCACTCTGACCAAAGCCGAACCCTGGTATCGCATCCCGTCACGCCGCGTACACTTCAGTTTCCGTGTCGGCGCCGATATAGACCCACAGACCTTTGCAACGCAGGGCCCGCCACCAAAGGCCTCGCGCAAGCTCAACGATTATCTGCACCACTACTTCATTCAGGAACTCGCCGAAGATGAGCGATCAGCAGCACGACCTTCACCTTGAAATCAAACTGTTGATCATCGACGCCCTGGGCCTCGAAGACATCAGCCCACAAGACATCGGCGACGAGCAGATTCTTTTCGGGGAGGGCCTGGGTCTTGACTCGGTAGACGCCCTCGAACTCGGCCTGGCAATCCAGAAAAAGTACGGCATCAAGATCGACGCCGACGCCAAGGACACCCGTAATCACTTCACCAACGTGGCGAGCCTTGCGGCGTTCGTCACCGCAAAACAGGCAGCTTGAGACCGGACCATGCAAACTCGTGACGACATTTTCAACACCCTGCGCGATGCCCTGGTCGAACTCTTCGAGCTGGAGCCGGCGCGCATCAGCCTTGACTCCAATCTGTATCAGGACCTGGAAATCGACAGCATCGACGCCGTTGACCTGATTGACCATATCAAACGCCAGACCGGCAAGAAAATCGCCGCCGAAGAGTTCAAGTCGGTGCGCACTGTCAGCGACGTGGTCGAGGCGGTCTACCGTCTGGTTCAACCGGCCGCATGAGCCGTTTGATCGGCCTTGGCCTGCTGCTGGCAGGCCTGCTGTACCCCCTCGCGGTGTATTACGGCATGGAGCATTTCGCGCCGTGGCAGTTCGGTCTGCTGCTGGGTGGCCTGTGGCTGGCCCGCGCGCTGACCGGCAAACGGCGTCCCGGCAGCCTGTGGGTGGCGGTTGTTGCAATGGTTTTTTGTCTGTTGCTGGCACTGTTCGATAGCCCGCTGTTGCTGCGCTGGTACCCGGTGCTGATCACCAGTTTCATGCTGGCGCTGTTTGGCCTGAGTTTGAAATACGGACCGCCGATGGTTGAACGTCTGGCGCGCTTGAGCGAGCCGGAACTACCGGACAAGGTGATTCGCTATACCCGCCAGGTAACGATTGCCTGGAGTGTGTTTTTTCTCTGTAACGGTATGCTCGCCGCCGCCCTGACCCTCTGGGCGCCGCTGAGTTGGTGGGCGTTGTACACCGGCCTGATCTCCTACGGGTTGATGGGTTTGCTGTTCGCCATTGAATGGCTATTACGACAACGCGTACGAGGCCGCGCATGAATTGGATAAAACTTGAGCATTTATTGCTCAAGGCTCAGCCTGGGCGCGCCGTCACGGCTGACCCTGGATTGAATCACGTTGAGCTATGCGAGCAGGCGTTAAGCCTCGCTGCCGGCCTGCAAGCCCACGGTGTGCAGCGCATTGCCGTGTATCTGGAAGACGCCGGTGAACTGGCGATTGCCTTACTCGGCGCCTGGCGCGCCGGCGTCAGCGTGCTGTTACCCGCTGACCTGCAAGCCCAGACCCGCCAACGCTGGTCCAACGAGGTCAACCTGTGGCTGACCGATCAGGCGGACGACGTAGCGCTCAGCGATCTGTTTCAAGCCCCGTTGCCCGCCGCCGGGCTGGATCTGGACCGATGCGGCCTGAGCCTGTGCACGTCCGGCTCCAGCGGCGAGCCCAAGCGCATCGAAAAAAACCTGCGGCAATTGGCCAACGAGGTCCAGGCCCTGGAGCAGCTGTGGGGCGCCGATCTGGGCCAGGCCTGCATCATTGGCAGCGTCGCCACCCAGCATATTTACGGTTTGCTGTTCCGTGTGCTCTGGCCACTGTGTGCCGGACGCCAGTTCGTGCGTAAACAACTGCCGTTCCCCGAAGACCTGCAGCGCGCCAGCCGTGAGCAACCGGCCTTCGCCTGGGTCGCCAGCCCGGCATTACTCAAGCGCATGGGCGATAACCTTGACTGGCCGGCGCTGAGCGGTGTGCGACGAGTGTTTTCTTCCGGCGGAGCGTTGCCCGCCGAGGCCGCGCAACGCCTGCAGCAACGCTTGCAGCAATGGCCGACGGAAATTTTCGGCAGCTCGGAGACCGGCGGCATTGCCTGGCGTCAGGGCGACAGACTCTGGCAGCCGTTCGCCGATGTACAGCTGAGCCAGGACAGCGACGGCGCGCTGCGCATTGCTTCGCCGTACCTGCCCGCAGGTCATGTCGAGCAGACCTCTGATGCCGCGCGAATCGCCGCCGACGGGCGCTTCGAACTGCTTGGGCGATTGGACCGGATCGTCAAACTGGAAGAAAAACGTATCTCACTGCCAATGCTCGAACAGGCACTGGTCAACCACGAATGGGTCGCCGAAGCGCGTCTCGGTGTGGTTCAGGAAAACCGCGCGTTCCTTGGCGCCCTGTTGGTGCTGAGCGAACAAGGCCTGCATGCCCTGCGCAATCAGGGTCGACGCACCCTGACCCAGGAGCTGCGTCAACACCTGCACCAGCATTGCGAGGCCCTGGCCTTGCCACGGCGTTGGCGCTTGTTGCGACAACTGCCGCTGAACGCCCAAGGCAAACTGCCGCAATCCGAGGTCGAAGCGCTGCTACTGGCCCCGCGCCCGAAAACGCCGGAAGTGCTGGAGCAAGTCGAGGCCCAGGGCGAGTGGAGCCTGCAACTGGCAGTCCCGCCGGACCTGGCCTGTTTCAGCGGCCATTTCCCGCAAACACCGGTGTTGCCAGGCGTGGTGCAAATCGATTGGGCGCTGAGCCTGGGTCAGCAGTTACTGCCGCTGCCGGGAAAATTCGCGGGGATGGAGGTGTTGAAGTTTCAGCAACTGGTCCGCCCAGGCGACCAGGTTCAGCTGCATCTGCGGTTCGACAGTGAGCGCGGCAAGCTGTATTTCGCTTATCGCAACGACACCGCGACCTGCTCCAGCGGCAGGATCCTGTTAGAGGCGGCACATGCATAACCCCTGCGCCATCATCCCGGTCTACAACCACGAAACCACTGTCCCTGCGGTGGTCGAGGCCCTGCTCGCCAACGGACTGCCGTGCGTGTTGGTGGACGACGCCAGCAGCCCTGCCTGCGCAGCCGTGCTGGAGCAACTCTCCAGGCGCGACCAGATCTTCCTGGTCAAATTCGCCGTCAACCAAGGCAAGGGCGCGGCGGTCATGGCCGGCTTTCGTGAAGCTTCGCGCCTGGGCTTCAGTCACGCCCTGCAAGTGGACGCCGATGGCCAACACGACCTGCACGATATCGAGACCTTCATCGACGCGTCACGCACGCACCCGCAAGCGCTGATTTGCGGATACCCGCAATACGACTCCAGTGTGCCAAAGGTCCGGTTATACGCACGTTACCTGACTCACATCTGCGTCTGGATCAACACCCTGTCGTTTCAGATTGTCGATTCCATGTGCGGTTTTCGCGTCTACCCATTGCCGCCGACGCTGGCCCTCATCAACTCGGTGAAGATCGGCAAGCGCATGGACTTCGACTCGGACATCATCGTGCGGCTGGCCTGGCGTAATCAGCCGATGCATTGGCTGCAAACCAAAGTCCATTACCCGCAGGACGGGATCTCGCATTTCCGTCTGTTCCACGACAACGCGTTGATCACGAGCATGCACACCCGGTTGTTCTTCGGGATGTTGTTGCGCGCGCCGATGATCCTTTGGCGACGGTGGCGGGCATGAGCATCACCCCCCACAAAGAGCACTGGGCCGAGCACAAGGAGCGCGGCAGTTTCTGGCTGATGAAGCTCTTCGCGTTCAGCGTCAAAGTGCTGGGTCGTCGGGTGTTGAGCCCTGTGCTGCACGGTATCGTTTTGTACTTTTTCCTGTTCGGTCGCAGCGCCCGGCAAAGCGCGTGGCAATACCAGCAACGCCTCGCCGACTGGAGTGGACGCACCGAATTGCGTCCAACCCACTCGCGGGTGTTCGGCCAGTTCATGGCCTTCACCGACTCCTTGCTCGACAAGCTCGACGTGTGGAACCGGAAGCTGCGCATCGAGCAAATCGAAATCGTCGACCCGGCGCTGCTGCGCAACCAGTTGCGCGGTGAGCGCGGGCAAATGCTGGTGGGCGCCCACCTGGGCAACCTTGAGGTTTGTCGCGCTCTGGCCGAATTGGGCGGGAAAGTGACGATGAACGTGCTGGTACACACCAAGCACGCTGAACGCTTCAACCGTCTGCTTGGCGAAGCCGGCGCTACCCATCTGCGGCTGATTCAGGTCAGCGAGCTGAGCCCGGTGATCATGCTGCAACTTAACCAGCGGCTGGATCGCGGCGAGTGGCTGGCGATTGCCGGCGACCGCGTCCCATTACATGGCGGGCGCACTGTGCGAGTGGACTTCCTGGGTCATCCGGCAGCCTTTGCGCAAGGTCCGTGGCTGTTGGCCGGGCTGCTCAAGTGCCAGGTCAATCTGTTGTTTTGTCTCAAGAACAATGGGCGCTATCGGATAATCCTCGAGCCTTTCGCCGACGCCATACTGTGGAAACGCAGCGACCGCGAGCAAGTCATCGCCGGGTGGACTGCACGCTACGCCGAACGCCTGGGGCATTACTGCCTCGAAGCACCCCAACAATGGTTCAATTTTTACCCTTACTGGAAGACCGATGACGACGCATCCGCTTGAGCCGGTAACCTTCGGCGAACTCCCTTTGCGCATCGAAGACGTGCTGGCCCTGGCCAACCGTCAGGTGCCGACGCAGTTGCAAAGCGACCCTGAGTTCCGTCAGCGCATTGCCAAGGGCGCGCAGTTCCTCGACTCCTTGCTGGACAAGGAAGGCGTGATCTACGGCGTCACCACTGGCTATGGCGATTCCTGCGTGGTCGCGGTGCCGTTGCACCACGTCGAGGCGTTGCCCCGTCATCTGTACACCTTCCACGGCTGCGGCCTGGGCAAAATGCTCGATGCTCAGGCCACTCGCGCAGTGCTCGCGGCACGTCTGCAGTCGCTGTGCCACGGTGTGTCCGGGGTTCGCGTGGAGCTGCTGGAACGTCTGCAAGCCTTCATCGATCAAGACATTCTGCCGCTGATTCCCGAAGAGGGTTCAGTGGGCGCCAGCGGTGATCTGACGCCGCTGTCTTATGTGGCCGCGACCTTGTCCGGCGAGCGTGAAGTGATGTTCCGAGGTGCGCGCCGACAAGCCGCCGACGTACACCACGAACTCGGCTGGACCCCGTTGGTGCTGCGCCCCAAAGAAGCCCTGGCGCTGATGAACGGTACTGCCGTAATGACCGGCCTCGCCTGTCTGGCCTTCGCTCGTGCCGACTACCTGCTGCAACTGGCCACGCGCATCACCGCGCTGAACGTGGTTGCGCTGCAAGGCAATCCAGAGCATTTCGACGAGCGTCTGTTCGCCGCCAAACCGCACCCGGGGCAAATGCAGGTCGCCGCCTGGTTGCGCAAGGATCTGGCGATCGACGCGCCAACCGCGCCGCTGCATCGCCTGCAAGATCGCTACTCACTGCGCTGCGCCCCCCACGTGCTCGGTGTGTTGGCCGACAGCCTGAACTGGCTGCGCTCGTTCATTGAAATCGAGCTCAACAGCGCCAATGACAATCCGATCATCGACGCTGAAGCCGAACGTGTGCTGCATGGTGGGCATTTCTACGGTGGGCATATCGCCTTCGCCATGGACAGTCTGAAAACCCTGGTGGCCAATGTCGCCGACCTGCTGGACCGACAACTCGCGCTGCTGGTGGACGTGCGTTACAACCACGGCTTACCGAGTAACCTGTCCGGCGCCAGCGCCGAGCGGGCGATGCTCAATCACGGCTTCAAAGCAGTGCAGATCGGCAGCAGCGCCTGGACTGCCGAAGCGCTGAAAAACACCATGCCGGCCAGCGTGTTCTCGCGCTCCACCGAATGCCATAACCAGGACAAAGTCAGCATGGGCACCATCGCCGCCCGCGACGCGATCCGTGTACTGGAGCTGACCGAACAAGTCGCCGCCGCCACCCTGCTGGCCGCCAACCAAGGCGTCTGGCTGCGCAGCCAGGCTGAAGATGCGCGACCATTGCCGCCGGCTCTGGCCCAGATGCACATCGATCTGGCCAAGGACTTCCCGCCGGTTATCGAGGACCGCGCGCTGGAAGCCGAACTGCGTCTGTGCCTGCAACGTATCGCCGAACAACACTGGAGGCTGCATGCGTAGCAAGGGAGTGATTCACGTCGATACGGAAATCCTCGTACCGTTCTTCGACATCGACACGATGGACGTGGTCTGGCACGGCCATTACGTCAAATACCTGGAAGTTGCCCGCTGCGCCCTGCTGGACAAAATCGGCCACAACTACACGCAAATGAAAGAGTCCGGCTACGCGTGGCCGGTGATCGACCTGCAACTGCGCTACGTGCGTGGCGCCATTTTCGGCCAGAAGCTCAACGTGCGCGCCAGCCTCGTGGAGTGGGAAAATCGCCTGAAGATCAACTACCTGATCAGCGACCTCGAAAGCGCCGAACGTCTGACCCGAGGCAGCTCCGTGCAGGTTGCAGTGGACATGGCCAGCAGCGAAATGCAGCTGGCATCGCCGCGAGTGTTTGTCGATGCGGTTGAAAAGGTGCTGCCATGAGCCTGTTTGGGTACACGCGCCTGCGTAGCAGCTGGCGAAGCCTGCGTTCGGCTGCGCAGCAGTCGCAATCCGGGACTCAGGTTTTACGACCGCTTCGCGGCCGAACGCAGCCTGGCGGCAGCTGCTACGGGAAGTGGGTGAGTTTGCTGCTAATGCTTGGCCTGTCATCGCAGGCCTTCGCCTTTGACCTGCAACAACTCAGCGATCAGCTGGCCAGGCCCGAGGTTATCCACGGCAGCTTCATTCAGGAAAAACACCTGCGTGCCCTGCCGCAGCCGCTGACCAGCAAAGGCACTTTCGTCCTGGCCAAGGATCACGGTTTGCTCTGGTTGCTCAAGACTCCGCTGCAACAGGACTATCGCATCAGCGCCAAAGGCATTGCCCGGCGCAATGACAACGGCTGGCAAATGCTGCCGAACAAGAGCTCCGGCGCCGAGCAGAACCGTATATTCCTCGCCGTACTGCAGGGCGACAGCAGTGGCCTGCAACGGGACTTCGACTTGCAACTGCAAGGCGACGCCCAGCAATGGAAGTTGACGCTGACGCCGCGCTCCATGCTGCTCAAGCAAGTCTTCACCCGGATCAACATCGACGGCGGCACGCTGGTGCAACGTATCGAGTTGCTGGAAACCCAGGGCGACAGCACCATATTGCGCATGCAGGACACCACCCGCTTCAAACCTCTGAGCGAGGCGGAGCAACATGACTTTGCCGAGTGAACGCTGGTTGCCCCGACTGTTCCTGATCCTGCTGGTGGCCGTATTGGTCCTGGCCGGCTGGCAATGGCGCGGCGCTGCACCGCTGTCCGCCAACCTGATGGAACTGGTACCGGGCACTGCGCCGGATGCACTGGAGCTGCGCGCCGAACAACGCATGCAAGAGCCGCTGAACCGCGAAATGCTGGTATTGGTTGGCCACACCGATCGCCAGCAGGCCATCGCCATGGCTCAGCAATTGGGCGAGCGCTGGCAGGCCAGCGGCTTGTTCGAGAAGGTCCAGTGGAATCTGCAAGCCGACTTGCCGGCGCTGCGCTCGCAGCTGCTGCGAGGGCGAGTGGCGATGCTCTCGGCGGCAGATCGGCAACAGCTGATCGAGCAGCCGCAGGCGTTTATCCAACAACGCGTACAAGCGTTGTTCGACCCCTTTACCGGATTCAGTCTGGTGCCGAGCCAGGATGACTGGCTGGGTTTGACCGGGCGTATTCAGAACAGCCAGCCGCAGCGCGGCGCGGTGCAACTGGATATTGGCAGCGGCGCGTTGATCGCCGATGCCGACGGCAAAAGTTGGGTGCTGTTGCGGGCTCGCACTCAGGGCAACGCTTTCGACATGCACTTGCCGCTGCAAGTGGCCGAGCTACTGAAACACAGTCGCGAACAAGCAGCACAGGCCAACGTGCAATTGCTCGCCGCCAGCGGCCTGCTATACGCGGCCAACGGCCAGCAACAGGCGACCCGCGAGATCACCTGGGTCGGCGGCGGTGCCACCGTCGGCATTCTGTTGTTGCTGCTGCTAGCCTTCCGCCGCTTTCGCGTGCTGCTGGCCTTCGTTCCGGTGCTGGTGGGCATGCTGTTTGGCGCCGTGGCTTGCGTGGCGCTGTTCGGCCATATGCATGTGATAACGCTGGTGTTGGGTTCGAGCCTGATCGGCGTGGCGGTGGATTACCCGCTGCATTACCTGTCCAAGAGCTGGAGTCTGAAGCCGTGGCACAGTTGGCCGGCGTTGCGCCTGACGCTGTCGGGGTTGACCCTGAGCCTGGCCACCAGTTGCATCGGCTATCTGGCGCTGGCCTGGACGCCGTTCCCGGCATTGACCCAGATCGCGGTGTTCTCCGCCGCCGGTTTGCTCGGCGCTTATTTGTCTGCCGTGTGCTTGCTGCCAGCAATGCTCAAGGGCACCGATCTGCGCCCGGCGCAGTGGCCGCTGCAAGTCGCACAATGGCTGGTGAACGCGCGCCAGGCCTTGTTGAGTCGGGTTCGCAGCCCGGTTCTGCTGGGGTTGCTGGTGTTGTTCTGTGCCGGCGGACTGTGGCAACTCACGACCAGAAACGATATCCGCCAATGGATCAGCACACCGCCAGAACTGATGAACGAAGCTCAGGTGATTGCGCGGATAACCGGTTATCAACCTACCAGCCAGTTCTTCCTGGTGCGGGCGGCCGATCAGCAACAACTGCTTGAGCGTTCGAGCGCCCTGAGCCAGCGTCTGGATCAACTGATCAACCTGGAAAAACTCCAGGGCTACCTGTCACTCAATCAACTGGTCAGCCAACCCAGCGAACAACAACGGGTTCGCGAAGCGCTGAACAAACTGCCGCAATTCTGGCAGCCGCTGCTCGACCTCGGCATACCGGCCAGCGCCCTGCAAGCCGAACTGACGCAGTTGCAGACGCTCCCCACCCAAGACATCGACGCAGCCCTGAGCGGACCGCTGGCCGAGCCGTGGCGCCCGCTGTGGCTGGGAGCCACCAGCGATGGCGTGGCCGGGATGGTCAGCCTGCAAGGGTTGAATAACGCGCAGTTGCTGCGGGTTCAGGCGCTGGATTTACCCGGCGTGCAATTAGTCGATCGACTGGGGGACCTGAACAAAGTCTTCGCCGCGACCCAGATCAGCGCCGCTGAATTGAAGTTGATGTCTTGCATCCTGATTGTGCTGCTGCTGATCCTGCCGTTTGGCTTGGGCGGTGCGCTACGGATCGTCGCACTACCGCTGCTGGCCGCGCTGTGCAGCCTGGCCAGCCTCGGTTGGCTGGGGCAGCCGCTGACATTGTTTAGCCTGTTCGGCCTGCTGCTGGTGACGGCCATCAGTGTCGACTACGCGATTCTCATGCGTGAGCAAATTGGCGGCGCGGCGGTAAGCCTGCTCGGCACCCTGCTGGCGGCAGCGACCACCTGGCTGTCGTTCGGCCTGCTGGCGATTTCCAGCACGCCGGCGGTGAGCAACTTTGGCTTGTCGGTGAGCCTGGGTCTTGCCTTCAGCTTCATCCTCGCGCCATGGGCCAGGCATCATGCCCACGCCACACCCGTCGCGGAGCCGGCAGCATGATGGTCGCGTTGTTCTGGCTGCTGGCCTTGGCGCTGTTCGCCGTGGCGACCCGTGTGGGTCGTCATTACGGTTTGATCCCGATCGTCAGCCAGTTGCTGCTGGCGACTTTCGGCCTGCCGCTGCTGATGCTGTTGTGGATCGAACCGCACTGGCAGCTGAGCGGCGCCGAACTGGTGTCGCCGGGCTGGCTGAAAAACCTCTACAGCCTGAGTTTCGCACTGCTACTGGGGCATATCCTCAGCGACGTGATCGACCTGCGGCTGGATCGTCAAAGCCTGAAAATCGCCCTGCCGAGCTTCTGCATTCCGTTTGCCTGCGGACTTGCCACTACCTTCTGGATGTTGCCGAGCCAGCCGTGGCTGAGCTCACTGGCGGTGGGCTTGCTGTTCGCGATCACTGCGA
Source organism: Pseudomonas sp. GW821-FHT02H09 (assembly GCF_059421425.1). NCBI lineage: Bacteria > Pseudomonadati > Pseudomonadota > Gammaproteobacteria > Pseudomonadales > Pseudomonadaceae > Pseudomonas > Pseudomonas sp. GW821-FHT02H09. Next base: position 298,074 of record NZ_JBWKVA010000005.1, on the reverse strand, counting down.
TTCCGGTGCTCTATCTGTACCTGCGACACATTGACTATCCGCCGGCGGCAACCCGCCGGCTGGTGCAAACCGCGATCCTGATCGACCTGACTTGCTGGAGCCTGTTCGCCATTGCCCAAGGCAGCTTGCACCTCGGTAGCTTACTGCTGCCGCTGGCCGGCGCCTGCCTGCCGATATTGTTGCGTGTATTGGGTATGCGTCAGCCGATGCTCCACAGCCTGGGCTTCTTCGGGCTGTTGGTGGTCGCCGAACACTACAAGCTCAACGCGCTGATTTTCGGCATCGGCTATCTGTTGTGCATGGCCGTCCTCAAGCTGCCACTGGTGCTGCCGTTAAAGGCTGCCTGGATGAGTCATATACAGACCCATATCGCGATTCCGCTGATCCTGACTTTCGGCATTGTCCAGATCAACGTACACAGCGCCATGGATAGCCTCAGCCGGGTTCAGCTTGGTGCATTGCTGGTCTTGCCGATCCTCAGCAAGCTGCTGGGCAATTGGCTCGGTCTGGGCTGGGCCGGCTCCTCCTTTGCCGGCGCCAGTCGCTGGCGGGAAAGCTTGCTGCTGAATATTCGCGGGTTGAGCGAAATCGTCTTTCTCAACCTGCTGCTGCAACAACAGCTGATCAGCCCGGCACTGTACTTCGCGCTGATGCTGATGGGCTTGATCGCAACGTTGCTACCGGCACTTGCCGGTATCCGCCGCATTCCTTCACACGCCGCCGTTTCGGCAAGGAGCCCCAGTGCCAACAGTTGAAATGGAACGTCGCCAGGTTGTGGTGATTGGAGCCGGCCCATCCGGTGCGATCGCGGCCGCGCTACTCAAACGTAAAGGCCACGATGTATTGATTATCGAGCGTCAGCACTTTCCACGATTTTCCATCGGCGAAAGTCTGTTGTCCCATTGCCTGGATTTCGTCGAAGAAGCCGGCATGCTCGACGCCGTGAAGGCCGCCGGATTTCAGATGAAGAACGGTGCAGCCTTCGCCTGGGGCGAGCGTTACAGCGTCTTCGATTTCGGCGACACCTTCAGCAACGGCAAGCCAACCACCTTTCAAGTCCAGCGCGCCGATTTCGACAAGCTGCTGGCTGATCAGGCCGAGTTGCAGGGCGTGGACATCCGCTACGGCGAAGAGATCATCGATGTCGACTTCAACCTGCCCAAACCGCAGTTGAGCGCTCGTCGCGAAGACGGCAGCGAGTACCGCGTCGAGGCCGACTTCGTGCTCGATGCCAGCGGATACGGTCGTGTGTTGCCGCGCTTGCTGGACCTGGAAGCACCGTCGAATTTCCCGGTGCGTCAGGCGCTGTTCACTCACGTTGAAGACCGTATCGACAGCCCGCGTTTCGAACGCGAGAAAATCCTTGTCACCACCCACCCGATCCATCGCGATATCTGGTTCTGGACCATCCCGTTCAGCAACGGTCGCTGCTCGGTGGGCGTGGTCGCGGCAAAGGAGCATTTTGAAAGCGGCTCCAGCGATCTGGATGCGTGCCTGCGCGGCTTTATCGCTCAAACCCCAAGCCTGCAAAGCGTGCTGCAGAACGCGGTGTGGGACACCGATGCCAGGACCATCGGCGGCTATTCGGCCAACGTCAAAGCCCTGTACGGGCCGGGCTTCGCCTTGCTCGGCAACGCAGCGGAGTTCCTCGACCCGGTGTTCTCCTCCGGCGTAACCATCGCCATGCGTTCGGCGAGCATGGCCGCCGGGTTGCTGCATCGCCAATTGCAGGGTGAAAATGTCGACTGGCAGAGTGAGTTTGCGCGACCCTTGAAGCGTGGCGTGGATACTTTCCGCTGCTACGTCGAAGGCTGGTACGCCGGGACCTTCCAGGATGTGATTTTCCACCCCGGCAGCTCGTCGGAGATTCGCCGTATGATCAGTTCGATCCTCGCCGGCTATGCGTGGGATGAACGCAACCCGTTCGTCAGCGAACCCAAACGCCGACTGCGGATGCTGTCTGAAATCTGCGCGAGTGACATAACATGACCCGTCAATACTTCAGCGACAACTACGTCGAAGAAACCCGTTTCGGCCTCTGGTTCCTGCGCAGCCACACCTGGCAATACCGTGTGCTGCGGGTGGCAATCAACGATTTGCGCAAACTGTTCAGCGATGAGTTGCCGAGCAATCCGGTGCTGCTGGATGCCGGTTGCGGCCAGGGCAAGTCATTCCAGTACCTGTGTCAGGTGTTCGCTCCACAACGTCTGATCGGACTGGATGCCGACCCCCACAGCCTGACCGTGAGCGCGCAAGAGGCCCGTCGCCAGAACATCAACGTCGAGCTGATCGGCAGTGACTGCGCGACCCTTGCGGTGCCGGACGCCAGCGTCGATCTGCTGTTTTGCCACCAGACCTTTCACCACTTGGTGGAACAGGAACAAGCCCTCGCCCAGTTCTATCGGGTGCTCAAGCCTGGCGGCTATCTGCTGTTCGCCGAGTCCACCGAAGCCTACATCGACACCTGGGTGATCCGCTGGTTGTTCCGCCATCCGATGCATGTACAAAAGAGCGCCCAACAGTACCTGCAGATGATCCGCGATCAAGGTTTTGAATTCAGCGCGCAAAACGTGTCTTACCCTTATCTGTGGTGGAGCCGTTCAAAGGATTTCGGCCTGCTGGAACTCCTTGGCCTGCGCCGTCCAAAACCCTTCGGCCAACGGGAAGAAACACTGGTCAACGTGGTCGCGCGCAAACCCCTTGAAGGTAAGGTCTGATGATTCGCCCCCTGCTCTTGAGCTGTGTCCTGTTGCTGAGCGCCTGCGCCAGCCAGGCGCCGCTGCCCGAGAGAAACCCGAACCTGCCATTGCCGCTGCAATTGCACATCGAACGCCAGCAAGCCGAGCAACGCCAGGACTGGCTGCTGGTGATTCAGCGTGAAGGGCAAAGCCTGCGCTGGTCGCTGATCGACCCGCTGGGGATCCCGCTGGCCCGTCAGCGGCTGATTGACGGCACCTGGCAGGCCGACGGCTTGCTGCCACCCAACCCCGAAGCCCGCGAGCTGTTTGCCGCGCTGCTGTTTGCCTTGACGCCTGCGGGCGAACTGCTGGGCAACTATCCAACGGCGCAGCAACAAGGTTCGCAGCGCTCCCTCGGCCCACGTTGGAACATTCGCTATCAACAGCCTTTGGACTTTAAGCTGAACCTGCCTCAAAGCCTGCACTATCACATCACCCCGCTGACCGCCGAGACTGCGCCATGACGGCTTATTTGAATGCCCTCGGGCTGATCTGCGGTTTAGGCCGCAACAAGCACGAAGTCGCCCGTAACCTGTTTGCCGGCGACTGCTCGGGCATGCGTGTCGAAGCCGGCTGGGTACCTGATCGTGCGTTGCCCGTGGCGGCGGTACAGGGCGAGCTGGCAAGTATTCCCGCCGAACTGAACCAGCAAAGCAGCCGCAATAACCGGTTGTTGCTGGAAGCCGCGCTGCAAATTCGTGATGACATCGACCAGGCGATTCAGACCTATGGCCGTAGTCGCATCGGCATCGTCCTGGGCACCAGCACCTCGGGCATCGAAGAGGGCAGTCGCGCTATCGCCAGCTACGTACGCGACCGGCAGTTCCCCGCCGACTACGACTATCAGCAACAGGAACTCAGCTCCCCGGCGAACTTCCTCGCGGACTGGCTGCAACTGAGCGGCCCGGCCTATGTGATTTCCACCGCCTGCACTTCCAGCGCCCGCGCCTTGATGAGCGCTCAACGGCTATTGGACCTGGGCCTGTGCGACGCGGTGCTATGCGGTGGTGCCGACAGTTTGTGCAAGCTGACGCTCAACGGTTTCTCGGCGCTGGAAGCCGTATCCGGGCAGCGCTGCAATCCGTTTTCAGTCAATCGCAACGGCATCAATATTGGCGAAGCGGCGGTGCTGTTCCTGATGAGTAAAAGCGCCGGCGACAGCCAGCCCATTGCGTTGCTTGGCGGCGGTGCCAGTTCAGATGCGCACCATATTTCCGCGCCCGAACCGAGCGGTCTGGGCGCCCTGCAAGCCATGGGTAAAGCCTTGAGCAACGCACGCTTGCAGCCCGAGCAAATCGGTTATCTGAACCTGCACGGCACGGCAACGCAGCATAACGACGCCATGGAAAGCCTGGCGGTCGCGGCGCTGTTCCCGGGCGGCGTGCGCTGCTCCTCGACCAAACCCATGAGCGGCCACACCCTCGGCGCGGCCGGGGCGCTGGAGGCTGCCTTCTGCTGGTTGAGCCTGTCCGCCGACAACACCAGGCACGCCTTGCCGCCGCACGTCTGGGACGGCCAGGCCGATCCCGAATTGCCGGCACTGAGCTGGGTGACGACCGCCGATCGCCTCGACCAGACCACACCGCGCTACCTGATGAGCAACTCCTTTGCCTTCGGTGGCAATAACGTCAGCCTGATTATCGGAGACGCCCCATGATTGACTGGCCGCTCGCCGAACTGATTCCCCACGCTGGCGACATGATTCTGATCGATCAAGTCCTGTCGTTCGATGAAGAGCAAATCCACACCCGCCTTACCGTCAAACCCGGTGGTTTGTTCAACCAGACAGACGCCAGCCTGCCAGCCTGGGTCGGCGTCGAGCTGATGGCCCAGAGCGTCGCCGCCTTTGCCGGTTGTCGCGCGCGCCTGCAAGGCAACGCCGTCGAGCTTGGATTTCTGCTCGGTACGCGTAAATTTGAATGCAATGTGGAACGCTTCCCTGTCGGCACCGAACTGACCATCCACGCCTTGCGCACACTGGAGGACGACAACGGCATGGGCGTATTCGAATGCCACATCAATGCACCCGGTATCCATGCCACGGCGCGCCTGAATGTGTTCTGCCCGCCTAAGCCGGCTCACTATCTTCACGAATCTCGGGAGTCCAGTCATGACTGAATCCGTACTGGTCACCGGCTCCAGCCGTGGTATCGGCCGCGCCATTGCTTTACGTCTGGCCCAGGCTGGCCATGATCTGGTGCTGCATTGCCGCAGCGGCCTCAGCCACGCCGAAGCGGTGCAGGCCGAAGTCCAGGCGCTGGGGCGCAATGCACGCATCCTGCAATTCGACGTGTCCGAGCGCGCCACCTGCAAAGCGATTCTTGAGGCCGACGTCGAAGCCCATGGCGCCTATTATGGAGTAGTGCTCAACGCCGGCCTGACCCGCGACGGCGCTTTCCCGGCGCTGAGCGAGGAAGACTGGGACGTGGTGATGCGCACCAATCTCGACGGTTTCTACAACGTGCTGCACCCGCTGATGATGCCGATGATTCGTCGTCGCGCCGCCGGGCGGATTGTCTGCATCACCTCCGTTTCCGGGCTGATCGGCAATCGCGGGCAGGTCAATTACAGCGCATCCAAGGCAGGCTTGATCGGTGCCGCCAAGGCTTTGGCCATCGAACTGGGCAAGCGCAAGATCACCGTCAACTGTGTGGCACCGGGTTTGATCGACACGGCCATGCTCGACGAAAACGTACCGGTCGAAGAGCTGATGAAAATGATCCCCGCGCAACGCATGGGTACGCCTGAAGAGGTCGCCGGCGCGGTGAATTTCCTGATGTCTGCGGAAGCGGCTTATATCACACGGCAGGTTCTGGCCGTCAATGGAGGCCTGTGCTGATGAAGCGCGTCGTCGTCACCGGCATGGCCGGCATCACCTCATTGGGCAGAGATTGGGAAACCATCGCCGCCAACTTCCGCGCCAACCGCAGCGGCATTCGGCGCATGGATGAGTGGGATCGCTTTATTGAATTGAACACCCGACTGGCCGGGCCGATCGATGACTTCAAGGTGCCCGCCCATTGGACTCGCAAGCAATTGCGCAGCATGGGCCGGGTTTCGCGTCTGGCGGTCGCCGCGGCAGAGCAAGCCCTGGCCGATGCCGGGCTGCTGGGCGATGCTTCGATCAAGGACGGCCGCATGGGCGTGTCCTGTGGCTCGTCCACCGGCAGCACCGACGAGATCAAAGCATTCAGCAAGATGCTGCTGAACTCGATGGCAGAGGGCCTCAACGCCAACTCCTACGTGCGCATGATGCCCCACACCACGGCGGCGAATATCAGCATCTTCTTCGGCCTCACCGGCCGGTTGATCCCCACGTCCAGCGCCTGTACCAGCGGCAGCCAGGGCATCGGTTATGCCTATGAATCGATCAAATTCGGACGTTTGCCGCTGATGCTCGCTGGAGGCGCCGAAGAGCTGTGCCCGACCGAAGCCATGGTCTTCGACGCGCTCTACGCCACCAGCCTGAAAAACGATGCGCCACACACCAGCCCGCGTCCTTATGACAGCGGCCGCGATGGCCTGGTGATCGGTGAAGGTGGCGGCATGCTGGTGCTCGAAGAACTGGAACACGCCTTGGCTCGCGGTGCACACATACACGCAGAGATCGTCGGTTTCGGCTGCAACGCCGACGGCCTGCACGCCACCCGTCCCGAGCGAACCACAATGCGCCGGGCCATGGAGCTGGCGCTGGAAGATGCCGGGCTTGCGCCATCCGACATCGGCTACGTGAACGGTCACGGCACCGCCACCGAACAGGGCGACATCGCCGAAACCCTGGCCACCAGCAGCCTGTTCGGCAGCCACATGCCCATCAGTTCGCAGAAAAGCTTCCTGGGTCACACCCTCGGCGCCTGTGGGGCGCTGGAGTCGTGGTTCAGCATCGAGATGATGAACCGCGACCTGTACGTGCACACCCTCAACCTCGATGACATCGACCCGCGATGCGGCGCGCTGGATTACCTGCGCGGCGAGTTCCGGCAGATGAGCAACCAGTACGTGATGAACAACAACTTTGCCTTTGGCGGCGTCAACACCTCGCTGATCTTCCGCCGCTGGCAGTAACTGCGTTTAGTTGATCGTTCCCATCGCTCCGCGTGGGAATGCAGCCCGTGACGCTGCGCGTCACAATCCGGAGCGGACGCAGAGCGTCCAATGAGGCATTCCCACGCAGAGCGTGGGAACGATCAAACGCGCCATGCCTGGCGCACAACGACAAAGGGCGCCTCTCGGCGCCCTCATTCACAAACAGGCTGGCTTGTCATCGCTCTGTGCCTGTCTGGCTCTGCGATGGCTGGTTACCCAGGATCCTCAGAGTCTCACAAGCCCCTTTCGGGAACGCGGCCAGTATTGCCCGAAACCAAGCTACCGGCAACCGGTGGCAAATCGCCCGATAGCCTCATGCATTTAGGCTTTATAGCCCCAGGGCGCTGCGAACAGCTGCTTTGATCGCGGCAAACTCCTCTACCGAAAGTTGTGAGATTTCGTAAACACGCTTTCCTTGCCGATCTCGTCGCTTGATCCGATCAAGCCTGGGAAGACTGACGGTCGCAACCATATCGCACTTCGCCCAACAAATAGGACTCCCTCCTTGAAGATGGTTTTCGAGCTCCAGATGGTGATCTAGAAAAGACTCGGGAGCCGTGGTGCTCAATGGCACAACCGTTACCAATAGCTTGTTGGTTCGGTGTTTACGTATGACGACAACTGGCCTGACCTTGACCATCTCGGGGACTTCATAGCCCCTGAAATCGCAGATGAGCACGCTGCCTTCCTTTGGTTGGTATTGAAGTGGCATCCATGGCACTCGCCGAAAAAAATCGATTCTGCGCAAATGTTGAACAAATCACTAAGGCCGATCCGTTACCTGAGATGTCCACTCCTCTGGGTGCTCTCAGGACGAGGCTTGCCCGCGATCTTTAAGGGCCAGAAAGGCAAATCTCTTTATCTTGCAGGACATTTCCTAGAGAATCTTTGCGCCTTGTGCCTACCAGATCCCGCGGCTAGTCTTCGCTCCGTCACTGCATAACAGTGATCGGGTTTAGCAGCCCACGTCCAATAGGCGCATAGCGCCCCCATACCTCATGGCAAGCGTTTTTTAACGTCCTCATGCTTATGGTGGCTGTGCGCAGGGCACCTTCGGGTGCGCCGGGTTTCCTATTGGCCGGTCTGCTAACCTGCGCACAGCCGCCACCCTCATCGTTTAGCAGCGACCAGTGACGGCTCCCATGCACCGATAGGAGCAACACCACATGGATAAAATCGTCCCCGATCCACCCGTCCCCCCGTCAATGGACAAAGCCTTCACCCGCGACCTGCTCAAGGACCGCGCCGCGCTGTACCGTGCCCTGGATTATTACCTGCCTGATGCTAATCCCGCCGCGCCCGACGAATTGCGTTTTTACAACGTCAGCAAGGATGTGAGCTTCGAAGACTCGATGCTCTACACCGCTGACTTGCTGCGCTGTGCGTCAGTCACGGCTTACGAATGCGGAGATCACCTCAAAGGCGCCGAGCGCTCCATGGTCTTCGCCGTGTGGCATCTACTGGAGATTGCCAAGGCCATGGTCGACCAGTCCATCGAGCACCTGAAACCGCGAGCCCAGCCATAACCGAAAAACGCCAGCACTGCTTTAAGCGTGCTGGCGCCTCACCCAACAGGCTCAGCCTTGCGGGTCAGCAACTCGACAAACGCTTTGGCCATCGGTGAGCTTTGATCCTTTCTCTGCACCAGCCACACCGCCGAGATCGCTTGCGGGTCGAGCAGTGGTCGATAGACCACGCCATCGATGCGCATTCGCCGGTAAGACGCTGGCAACACCGACACTCCGAGCCCCGCCGCCACCAGACCGATGATGGTCATTGCCTCGCCGGCCTCTTGAGCGAAGTGCGGGCTGAACCCGGCATCACGCGCCAGGCTGAGCAGTTGCGTATACAGCCCGCTGCCATAGCTGCGCGGGAAAAACACAAAAGGCTCAGGAGCCAGCGCCGACAGGTACAAACCCTCCTCACTGCCGACCACCAGTGGGTGCTTGGAACTGAGTACCGCCACCAAAGGCTCGCGCATCAATTCGACCACACTCAGTGAATCCGGTAGTGGCAACGGTCGCATTATGCCGACCTGAATCGACTCATCCACCAACGCATCGGCCACTTGGGTGCTGCTCATTTCCCGCAAGTTCAGATGTACCGCCGGGAAGCGCTGGCGAAAGGTGAAAATCGCCTGCGGGATGTTCGAGTTGAAGGGCGCCGACGAAGTAAATCCGATCTTCAGTTCCCCAAGCTCTCCCAACTGCGCACGTCTGGCCACGTCGGCGGCTTTGTCGACTTGTGCCAATACCAACCGCGCTTCTTCCAGAAACAGCCGCCCGGCTTCACTGAGCTCGACCCGACGATTGGTCCTCTGGAACAAGCGCGCGCCGACCTCTTGCTCCAGCGCCTGAATCTGCTGACTCAACGGCGGCTGGGAGATGCCCAACACCTGTGCGGCGCGGCCGAAATGCAGTTCTTCGGCAACGGCGATGAAGTAGCGCAGATGACGCAGTTCCATGAAAACTCCATTAGGTCGTACAACCTATCAAACAGGTCGAACAATATATTGGAAAGAATCATTAGCCAGCTATATGCTTTTTTCATTGCCTGACCGGCTGCGCCCCTCCGAGGTACCCCGTGAAAACTGCTGTCGCCCCGCTAGCCCACGAAATGCCAACTTCTGCGCCACACGATGGGGTCGCTGAACGGAGCGACATCTACATCGAAAAAGGCACGCCGATGTTCATGCGCACGGTGCTGGCGCTGTTTTCCGGCGGCTTCGCCACCTTCGCCCTGCTCTACTGCGTACAGCCGATGATGCCGCTGCTGTCCCACGAGTTTTCCATCAACGCGGCGCAGAGCAGTTTGATCCTCTCGGTCGCCACCGGGATGCTTGCCATCGGTCTGTTGATCACGGGCCCGATTTCCGACCGAATCGGCCGTAAACCGGTGATGGTCGCGGCCCTGTTCGCCGCCGCACTGTGCACAATCGCCAGCGCAATGATGCCAAGCTGGCAAGGCGTGCTGGTAATGCGCGCGCTGACCGGGTTGTCGCTGAGCGGGCTGGCCGCAGTAGCCATGACGTACCTGAGTGAAGAAATCCACCCGCAACATATTGGTCTGGCGATGGGGTTGTACATTGGTGGCAACGCGATTGGCGGGATGTGCGGACGCTTGATCACCGGCGTGTTGATCGATTTCGTCAGTTGGCACACCGCGATGCTGGTAATCGGCGGTCTGGCGCTCATTGCCGCGGCAGTGTTCTTGAAGATACTGCCAGAGTCGCGCAACTTCCACGCCCGCTCGATGCACCCACGCAGCCTGCTCGACGGCTTCACCATGCACTTTCGTGATGCCGGTTTGCCGTGGCTGTTCCTCGAAGGGTTCCTGGTAATGGGCGCCTTCGTGACGCTGTTCAACTACATCGGCTATCGCTTGCTGGCCGAGCCGTATCACATGAACCAGGCATTCGTCGGTCTGCTCTCGGTGGTGTACCTGTCGGGAATCTATAGCTCAGCCAAAGTTGGCGCACTGGCCGACAAATTCGGTCGTCGCAAAATGCTCTGGGGCACCATTGTGCTGATGCTGGTGGGGGTTGCTCTGACGATGCTGAGCCCACTGGCAGCAGTGCTGATCGGCATGCTGCTGTTCACCTTCGGCTTCTTCGGCGCGCACTCGGTGGCCAGTAGCTGGATCGGCCGCCGCGCCACCAAAGCCAAGGGCCAGGCGTCGTCGCTGTACCTGTTCAGCTACTACGCCGGCTCAAGCATTGCGGGAACCGCAGGCGGAATGTTCTGGCACTACGCCGGGTGGAACGGCATCGGTTTGTTTATCACCGGTTTACTGGTCATTGCGCTGCTGGTGGCGCTGAAGCTGGCGAAGTTGCCGGTGTTGGCCGGGAATGTGAAAGCCTGAACCGCTAAAGATCTTTGCGATACAAAAACGCCCGGCATAAGCCGGGCGTTTTTGTTTTCGATGTTTGGTTATTCGTGGTACTGCGCCGACAGCTCATGCACGGCGCGCAGGAACGCGCCAGCGTGTTCCGGGTCGACTTCCGGGGTGATGCCGTGGCCGAGGTTGAACACGTGGCCGGTACCTTTGCCGTAGCTGGCAAGGATGCGACCGACTTCGGCGCGGATGGCTTCAGGTTTGGCGTAGAGCACGGTCGGGTCCATGTTGCCTTGCAGAGCGACTTTGCTGCCGACGCGATGGCGGGCTTCGCCGATGTCGCAGGTCCAGTCCAGGCCGAGAGCGTCGGCACCGGCGTCGGCGATGCTTTCCAGCCACAGACCGCCGTTTTTGGTGAAGAGGATCACCGGTACTTTGCGGCCCTCGTGTTCGCGGATCAGACCGCTGACGATTTTGCGCATGTAGGCCAGGGAAAATTCCTGGTACGCCGCCGCCGAGAGGTTGCCGCCCCAGGTGTCGAAGATTTGTACAGCCTGGGCGCCGGCCATGATCTGACCGTTGAGGTAGGAGGTCACCGACTGCGCCAGCTTGTCCAGCAGCAAGTGCATGGCTTGCGGGTTGTCGTAGAGCATGGCCTTGGTCTTGCGGAAGTCTTTCGAGGAGCCGCCTTCGACCATGTAGGTGGCCAGTGTCCATGGACTGCCGGAGAAGCCGATCAGCGGCACGCGGCCGTTCAGTTCGCGGCGGATGGTGCTGACCGCGTCCATGACGTAGCCGAGGTCTTTGTGCGGATCAGGGATCGGCAGGGCTTCAACGTCGGCCAGGGTGCTGACGACCTTCTTGAAGCGCGGGCCTTCGCCGGCTTCGAAGTACAGGCCTTGGCCCATGGCATCGGGGATGGTCAGAATGTCGGAGAAGAGGATCGCCGCATCCAGCTGTGGATAACGGTCGAGCGGCTGCAGGGTGACTTCGCAGGCGAACTCCGGACTCATGCACAGGCTCATGAAGTCACCGGCCTTGGCACGGCTGGCACGGTATTCAGGCAGATAGCGACCGGCCTGACGCATCATCCACACAGGGGTGACGTCTACGGGTTGCTTGAGCAGGGCACGAAGGAAACGGTCGTTCTTCAGGGCAGTCATGTCGGCATCCGGAAAAAAAGTGCGGACATTTTCTCAGAGCTCGACGCAAAAGGCACGGCAAGAGCCGCGCCTTTTGTCTATCGGGTCAATTTATCGCAGGTTTCAACAGCTGATGATCGTTCCCACGCTCTGCGTGGTAACGCCTCTTGTGACGCTCTGCGTCACGCCGTCAGGGACGCGGAGCGTCCCGGGCAGCATTCCCACGCAGAGCGTGGGAACGATCGGAGTGGATCAGACGCCCAGGTAGTCCAGGATCCCTTCGGCGGCATTACGGCCTTCGAAGATCGCCGTCACCACCAGGTCAGAACCGCGAACCATATCGCCACCGGCGAAGATTTTCGGGTTGCTGGTCTGGTGCTTGTATTGGCCTTGTTCCGGGGCCACGACGCGGCCCTGGCTGTCGGTCTGGATGCTGAACTGTTCGAACCACGACGCAGGGCTTGGACGGAAACCGAACGCGATGACCACGGCATCAGCCGGGATGATCTCTTCGGAACCCGGAATCGGCTCCGGGCTGCGGCGGCCACGGGCATCCGGTGCGCCGAGACGGGTCTCGACCACCTTCACACCTTCGACCCGGTCTTCACCGACAATCGCGATCGGCTGACGGTTGTAGAGGAATTTCACGCCTTCTTCCTTGGCGTTCTTCACCTCTTTGCGCGAGCCCGGCATGTTCGCTTCGTCACGACGATAAGCGCAGGTCACCGATTTGGAGCCTTGGCGGATCGAGGTGCGGTTGCAGTCCATCGCCGTATCGCCGCCACCGAGTACCACGACCTTTTTGCCTTTCATGTCGACGAAGTCTTCCGGCGACTTTTCAAAGCCCAGGTTGCGGTTGACGTTGGCGATCAGGAAATCCAGCGCGTCGTGCACACCCGGCAGGTCTTCCCCGGCGAAGCCACCCTTCATGTAGGTGTAGGTGCCCATGCCCATGAACACAGCATCGTATTCTTCAAGCAGATGCTCGATGGAAACGTCTTTGCCGATTTCGGTATTGAGGCGGAACTCGATGCCCATGCCGGTGAAGACTTCGCGACGATTGCTCAGCACGGTCTTTTCCAGCTTGAACTCGGGGATACCGAAGGTCAGCAAGCCACCGATTTCCGGGTTCTTGTCGAACACCACCGGAGTCACACCGCCGCGTACCAGCACGTCGGCGCAACCCAGACCCGCAGGCCCGGCACCGATCACCGCAACACGTTTGCCGGTCGGTTTGACCTTGGACATGTCCGGACGCCAGCCCATGGCGAACGCGGTGTCGGTGATGTACTTCTCCACCGAACCGATGGTCACCGCGCCGAAGCCGTCATTGAGGGTGCAAGCACCCTCGCACAGACGATCCTGCGGGCACACCCGACCACAGACTTCCGGCAGGGTGTTGGTCTGGTGGGAGAGCTCGGCGGCGGCGAGGATGTTGCCCTCGGCCACCAATTTGAGCCAGTTGGGAATGAAGTTGTGCACCGGGCACTTCCATTCGCAATACGGGTTGCCACAACCCAGGCAGCGGTGGGCCTGATCGGCCGACTGCTGGGGTTTGAAGGGTTCGTAGATCTCCACGAACTCTTTCTTGCGTTGACGCAACAGTTTCTTCTTCGGATCCTTGCGCCCGACCTCGATGAACTGGAAGTCATTATTCAGACGTTCAGCCATGTTAAAACCTCATCAAACTCTTCAGGCGCATATCACTGCGGGTTGGCACGGGTGCTGGAAAGCAACGATTTCAAGCTGGCAGCCTTAGGCTTGACCAACCAGAACCGACGCAGATAGTCATCGAGGTTTTCGGCGAGGTTACGACCCCACTCGCTGTTGGTTTCCTCGACGTATTCGTTCAGCACGCGTTGCAGGTGGCTGCGATAGGCTTCCATCGCTTCGCCGCTGATCCGCTGGATTTCCACCAGTTCGTGGTTGACCCGGTCAACGAAGGTGTTGTCCTGATCCAGCACGTAGGCGAAACCGCCGGTCATGCCCGAGCCGAAGTTGTAGCCGGTCTTGCCCAGTACGCAGACGAAACCGCCGGTCATGTACTCGCAGCAGTGATCGCCAGTGCCTTCCACCACGGTGTGAGCACCGGAGTTACGCACCGCGAAACGCTCGCCCGCAGTACCGGCGGCGAACAGCTTGCCGCCAGTGGCGCCGTACAGGCAGGTGTTGCCGATAATGGCGCTGTCCTGAGTCTTGTAGGCGCTGCCGACCGGCGGAACGATGACCAGTTTGCCGCCAGTCATGCCTTTGCCGACGTAGTCGTTGGCGTCGCCTTCCAGATACATGTTCAGACCACCGGCGTTCCATACCCCGAAGCTCTGACCGGCAGTGCCTTTGAAGCGGAAGGTGATCGGTGCTTTGGCCATGCCCTGGTTGCCGTGAGCACGGGCGATTTCACCCGAGATCCGCGCGCCGATGGAACGGTCGCAGTTGCAGATATCCAGGGAGAAATCAGCACCACTCAGGTCGTTGATCGACGAAGTGGCCATCTCGACCATTTGCTCGGCCAGCAGACCTTTGTCGAATGGTGGGTTGCGCTCAACCTGGCAGAACTGTGGCTTGTCCGCCGGGATGTGATCGCTGCCCAGCAACGGGGTCAGGTCCAGATGGTTCTGCTTGGCGGTTTGACCCTCGAGGATTTCCAGCAGATCGGTACGCCCGATCAGCTCCTGGAGGGAACGCACGCCCAGCCTGGCCAGCCACTCACGGGTTTCTTCGGCGACGTAGGTGAAGAAGTTCACCACCATGTCGACAGTACCGATGTAGTGATCCTTGCGCAGTTTTTCGTTCTGAGTCGCAACGCCGGTGGCGCAGTTGTTCAGATGGCATATACGCAAGTATTTGCAACCTAGCGCGATCATTGGCGCGGTGCCGAAACCGAAGCTTTCAGCACCGAGAATCGCGGCCTTGATCACGTCGAGGCCGGTTTTCAGGCCGCCGTCGGTCTGTACCCGAACCTTGCCACGCAGGTCGTTGCCGCGCAGGGTCTGGTGGGTCTCGGCCAGGCCGAGTTCCCACGGAGCACCGGCGTATTTGATCGAGGTCAGCGGCGAAGCACCGGTGCCACCGTCATAGCCGGAGATGGTGATCAAGTCCGCGTAGGCCTTGGCCACACCGGCCGCGATGGTGCCAACGCCCGCTTCTGCTACCAGTTTCACCGAAACCAGCGCCTTCGGGTTGACTTGTTTCAAGTCGAAAATCAACTGCGACAAATCTTCGATGGAATAGATGTCGTGGTGCGGCGGTGGCGAGATCAGGGTGACGCCAGGCACTGCATAACGCAGCTTGGCAATCAGACCGTTGACCTTGCCGCCGGGCAGTTGACCGCCTTCACCGGGCTTGGCGCCCTGAGCGACCTTGATCTGCAGCACTTCGGCATTGACCAGGTATTCCGGGGTCACCCCGAAACGGCCGGTGGCCACTTGCTTGATTTTCGAGCTTTTGATGGTGCCGTAACGCGCCGGGTCTTCGCCGCCTTCACCGGAGTTGGAACGCGCACCCAGGCGGTTCATGGCTTCGGCCAGGGCTTCGTGAGCTTCCGGCGACAATGCGCCAAGGGAGATCCCGGCGGAGTCGAAACGTTTGAGAACCGATTCCAGCGGTTCGATTTCGCTGATATCCAGCGGTTGTTCAAGGGTTTTCACCTGGAACATGTCGCGGATCATCGAGATCGGACGGTTGTCCACCAGCGCGGTGTATTCCTTGAACTTGCTGTAGTCGCCCTGCTGCACGGCGGCCTGCAAGGTACTGACCACATCCGGGTTGTAGGCGTGGTATTCGCCACCGTGGACGAACTTCAGCAGACCCCCTTGCTGGATTGGCTTGCGCGGGCTCCAGGCTTCGGCGGCCAGGGCTTTCTGCTCGGCTTCAATGTCAACGAAGCGCGCACCCTTGATGCGGCTCGGTACGCCACGGAAACTCAGCTCGCAGACCTCTTCGGACAGACCGATAGCTTCGAACAGCTGCGCACCACGGTACGAAGTGATGGTCGAGATGCCCATCTTCGAGAGGATCTTGAGCAGGCCTTTGGTGATGCCTTTGCGGTAGTTCTTGAACACCTCATAGAGGTCGCCCAGCACTTCACCGGTACGGATCAGGTCGCCCAGCACTTCGTACGCCAGGAACGGATAGACCGCCGAAGCGCCGAAGCCAATCAGCACCGCGAAATGGTGCGGATCGCGCGCGGTGCCGGTCTCGACCAGAATGTTACTGTCGCAACGCAGGCCTTTTTCGGTCAGACGGTGGTGTACCGCGCCGGTGGCCAACGAAGCGTGCACCGGCAGTTTGCCCGGCGCGATGTGGCGGTCACTCAGAACGACCTGGGTGCGACCGGAGCGCACAGCTTCTTCAGCCTGGTCGGCGATATTGCGCACCGCAGCTTCAAGGCCGACGCTCTCGTCGTAGTTGAGATCGATGATCTGACGCTCGAAGCCCGGGCGATCGAGATTCATCAACGAACGCCATTTGGCCGGGGAAATGACCGGCGAGCTGAGAATCACACGCGAGGCATGCTCCGGCGACTCCTGGAAGATGTTGCGCTCGGCACCGAGGCAGATCTCCAGCGACATGACGATGGCTTCGCGCAGCGGGTCGATCGGCGGGTTGGTGACCTGCGCGAACTGCTGACGGAAATAGTCGTACGGCGTGCGCACACGCTGGGACAGCACTGCCATCGGCGTGTCATCGCCCATGGAGCCGACCGCTTCATAGCCTTGCTCACCCAGCGGACGCAGCACCTGGTCACGCTCTTCGAAGGTGACCTGGTACATCTTCATGTACTGCTTGAGCTGGTCGACGTCGTAGAACGCCGAACCGTGGTCGTCGTCTTCCATGGTCGCCTGGATGCGCAGGGCATTCTTGCGCAGCCATTGCTTGTACGGATGACGCGACTTCAGGCGGTTGTCGATGGCGTCGGTATCGAGGATCTGGCCGGTCTCGGTATCCACCGCGAAGATTTGCCCAGGACCCACACGGCCCTTGGCGATCACGTCTTCAGGCTGGTAGTTCCAGACACCGATTTCCGAGGCCAGGGTAATGAAGCCGTTTTTCGTGGTAACCCAGCGCGCCGGGCGCAGGCCATTACGGTCGAGCAGGCAGACCGCATAGCGGCCATCGGTCATGACCACGCCGGCCGGGCCGTCCCACGGTTCCATGTGCATGGAGTTGTATTCGTAGAACGCGCGCAGATCGGCGTCCATGGTCTCGACGTTCTGCCACGCAGGCGGAATGATCATCCGCACACCACGGAACAGGTCGATGCCGCCGGTGACCATCAGCTCGAGCATGTTGTCCATGCTCGAGGAGTCGGAACCGACACGGTTGACCAGCGGGCCGAGCTCTTCCAGATCAGGAATCAGATCGTTGGCGAACTTGGTGCGACGGGCCTGTGCCCAGTTGCGGTTACCGGTGATGGTGTTGATCTCGCCGTTGTGCGCCAGGAAGCGGAACGGTTGAGCCAGCGGCCATTTCGGCAGGGTGTTGGTGGAGAAGCGCTGGTGGAACACGCAGATCGCGGTTTGCAGGCGCTGGTCACTGAGGTCCGGATAGAAGGCGGTCAGATCCGCCGGCATCATCAGGCCTTTGTAGATAATCGTCTTGTGGGAAAAGCTGCAGACGTAGTGGTCGGTATCCGCCGCGTTGCTCACCGACGAACGACGACGGGAGCTGAACAGCTTGATGGCGAACTCTTGATCGCTCAGGCCTTCACCACCTACGAACACTTGCTCGATTTGCGGCAAGCGCTCCAGAGCCAGACGGCCGAGGACGCTGGTGTCGATTGGCACTTTACGCCAGCCGACGAGCTGCAGGCCGGCGGCCAGGATCTCGCGGTTCATGTTCTCGCGAGCGGCTTGCGCTTTTACCGGGTCCTGATTGAAGAACACCATGCCCACGGCGTATTGCTTGGGCATTTCAATACCGAACGTTTCCTGGGCGATGGCGCGCAGGAACACGTCGGGTTTTTGCATCAGCAGACCGCAACCGTCACCGGTCTTGCCGTCCGCGTTGATCCCACCGCGGTGGGTCATGCAGGTCAGGGCCTCAATGGCCGTTTGCAACAGGGTATGACTGGGTTCGCCCTGCATATGGGCTATCAGGCCGAAACCACAGTTATCCTTGAATTCATCTGGTTGGTACAGACCTGCTTTCATAGACACTTTCTCACCAGGCTGCCTCTTATCGAGGCAAATTTCTTTTCAATTCAACCGCTTACCATCCACGCTGAACGTACGCCAGCTTTGCGGGGGCAAAAGGGAGGTCATTGTACACACCGACACAGGGGCTCACAAATTCGACGACGAAATGTCGCAAATCTATGTCGCATATGTGAAAGGTTTAAAGCGATATGCTGTGCTAGTCAAAACATTTTTAATGCTGACCGCAACGACTCAAAGACTACTATGACGCAGACACCACAAGGCACGCGGCCTGGAGGGCAGCATGCGCCTGCGGAAATTTTGAGGTGCCGGGAGAGGCGGCCTGGGTAAGGCCGCCGAATCTTCAGCGGGTTGTTGCCAGTTCCTGTTGGACGCTGGCGACAGTGCGAGGCCAAGGTTTACCAGCCTGAACCTTCGCTGGCAAGACCTTGATGGCGGCAACGGCTGCATCGCGGTTAGCGAAGTTACCGTAGGTGATCACGTAAAGCGGTTTGCCTTGCAGGGTTTTCTTGAAATAGCGGTACTCGCCGCCCTGCTCTTTGACGAAGTTTTGCGCAGTGGCTTCGGAGCTGGTGCCGAGGATCTGCACCACGAAGTTGCCTGGTGCCTGGCCGGCGTACCAACTACCGCCAGTAGCCGCTTTAGCCACGGCAACCGGTTTCTCGACAGGTTTCTCAACAGGCTTGATGACCGGCGCGGGCTTGACCACCGGAGCCGGTGCAGGCTTGGCGACTGGAGCGGGCTTGGCGACAGCCACCTGAGTCGGTGCTGGAGCTGGAGTTGGAGCTGGACGTGCAGCCGGGGTTGGCGCCGGGCCGGCCGATACGCCTGCCGGAGGCGCTGTTGTGGTCACGGTAGGTGGCGTTGCGCTCGAACCTTTGACCGGTACGCCGTCGTTGCCTTCGGTGATGCCGCCAGCGGCTTCAGCCAAAGGACCACGCATGACCGGTTGCGCCTGCCCAACCAGCGGCAGAGGCATCGGCTGCGAAGACCCTGCGAACTCGACAGCCGGGCTGCCGCTGCTGTTCGGTTTTGGCGTCGCCTGCCCCAATGGCAGTTGAGCCTGTTCAGTGGCTGGAACAGCGGTAGCCGGTGCCTTGTTACGGCCCGGCATCAACCAGGCTGCTGCTACCGCCACCACGACGACGGCAGATATCGCCAATACGTGTTTCTTCGGCATATTGAACCCCATACTTGGACGCTTGACCGCAGAGCGGCTGGCAATCATGGCTTCGATCATTGCATCGCGAGCGACCTGGTTGATGGTGCCAGGCCAGCCATCGGAGCTTTCATGAATATCAGAGATCTGATCCGCGGAGAAAAGTTCGATTCCCCGACCGGCCCCTTCCAGACGCTGAGCCAGATATTCGCGGGTTTCTTCTTCGGCGTAGGGTTGCAACTCGATGACGTGGAAGCGCTCTTCCTCGGTGCTCAACTGCTCCAGAGCTGCGATCAGCGAAGACTCGCCGAACAGGAACACATGCGGGCGACCTTCGGGAGCACCCGCGGCCAGCGCAAGCAGCGCCTCGAGCGCGGACTCGTCGAGTTGCTCGGCATCATCCACCAGCAAATAGACTTCCTGGCCGGTCAGCGCGAGTTGCACCACCTGCGCCAGAATCGAGCCGATTTCAGCCTGGGCAACGTTCAGCGCCTGAGCCACCTGCCGCAGTACACCTGCTGCATCGCCGGCGCCACGGGCAGAAACCACCACGCTTTGCACCGACTGCTTGTTGGTACTGGCTACCAGCGCCTGCCGCAGTAAGGTCTTACCGCTGCCTTGCGGCCCGGTCACGACCAGCAGCAGCTGGCTGTAACGAGCCAGGTGGTGCAATTGCCCCAACACCGGTTTGCGCTGGGCAGGAAAGAATTTGAAGCCAGGCACCCGTGGAGCAAAAGGGTCATGACTCAACTGGTAATGGCCGAGGAAAGCCTCGTCGGCATGCAAACTAGTCATCGGGATCTTATTAACCTTTAAGCTGAGCCAGAGCGCGGTAATCCGCTCCCAGCGTGGCCTGTAAAACCTCTTTCGGATAATCGTCGGTCACTACGGCTTCGCCCATTCGGCGCAACAGCACCAGACGCAAACGACCGTCGATCACTTTCTTGTCAATTGCCATATGTTCGAGAAAATCTGCTTCGGTCATATCCGCTGGAGGAATGACCGGTAACCCGGCGCGCTGGAACAGGCGAATCCCGCGGTCACGCTCTTGCGCGGTGATCCAGCCCAGTCGCGTGGACATTTCAAGGGCCATCACGGTTCCGGCGGCAACCGCCTCACCATGCAACCAGACACCATAGCCCATATGGGTCTCGATGGCGTGACCGAAGGTATGCCCCAGGTTAAGCGTGGCACGTACGCCGGACTCACGTTCGTCGGCTCCAACCACCGCAGCCTTGGCCGCGCAGGAGCGTTCGATGGCAACGGTCAGGGCCGCTTGATCCAGGGCACGCAGTCGATCGACGTTTTCTTCGAGCCAGGCAAGGAACGGCTCGTCGCAGATCAATCCGTATTTGATGACTTCCGCCAGGCCTGCAGACAGCTCGCGAGGAGGCAGCGTATTGAGCGTCGAGGTGTCAATCAGCACCACATTGGGCTGATAGAAGGCGCCGACCATGTTCTTGCCCAGCGGATGGTTGATCCCGGTTTTACCCCCCACTGACGAGTCGACTTGCGACAGCAACGTGGTCGGCACCTGGATGAAATCGACACCCCGTTGATAGCAGGCAGCAGCAAAACCGGCCATGTCACCAACAACGCCGCCACCGAGGGCGATCACAGTGGTGCGCCGGTCATGCCGCGCAGTGAGCAAGCCGTCGAAAATAGTCTGTAGGGTTTCCCAGTTCTTGAAGGCTTCGCCGTCGGGCAGCACCACGGAAATAACCGAGTATTGCGCGAGACTGCGGGTCAGACGCTCGAGATAAAGCGGCGCGACGGTCTCGTTTGAGATGATTGCCACCTGCCGCCCGGCGATATGCGGTGCCAGCAGCTCAGGCTGGTCCAACAAACCTTCGCCAATATGAATCGGGTAGCTACGCTCGCCTAAATCGACCTTAAGTGTCTGCATGTGTCCCCACAGTGAAAATGGAAGCTGGCGCCCTGCCCTGCATCAACGGCCAGTAACGCCTGGTTTTCTGACGTCATCCGATAGCCAGAAGCCACGAGCTAAAGCGCCCATGACCGGACGTCGAGGATAGCGCATTTCGCCTTGCGCATTAACGGGGAGGAAGCTGCTGCAAGCGATCAAGAATGTCCAGCACCACCATTCGCGGCGGCCGCTCATCAGTTTCCACCACCAGATCCGCGATTTCCCGATAAAGCGGGTCGCGAATCGCCAGCAGATCTCTAAGGGTCTTTGCCGGATCGGCAGTACGCAACAGCGGGCGGTTACGATCCCGGGCGGTGCGGCCGACCTGCTGCTCCACGGAGGCATGCAGATAAACCACGCGGCCGCCGGCATGCAGCGCCCGACGATTGGCATCGCGCATCACTGCGCCGCCGCCGGTCGCCAGCACCACGCCATCAAAGGCGCAGAGCTCGGCAATCATCGCCTCTTCGCGGTCACGAAAGCCTGGCTCTCCTTCTTTATCGAAGATCCACGGGATATTGGCGCCCGTGCGCAATTCAATTTCCTTATCGGAATCTTTGAACGGCAGGCGCAGCTCTTTGGCCAGCAAGCGACCAATGGTGCTTTTTCCAGCCCCCATTGGCCCAACAAGAATCAAATTTCGCACAGAATCAACGACTCACAGCAATCGCCTGGTTATTCATGATACGCGGAGTCAGGAATACCAGCAGCTCGGATTTTTTTTCCGACACCACATCCCTTCGGAAAAGGCGGCCAAGATACGGCACATCTCCGAGAAATGGCACTTTATCTACAACCTTGCTTTGAGAATTTGAAAAAACCCCACCAATTACGATGGTCTCGCCGTCGTTGACCCGCACCTTGGCGTTGACTTCATTCTTCTTGATCGGCGGGACATCGTTGAGTTTGTTCAGATAGTCCGGCTCATCCTTGGTGACCTTGACCTCCATGATAATGCGATTGTCCGGAGTGATCTGCGGCGTCACCTCCAGCGACAACGACGCCTCCTTGAAGGAGACCGAAGTCGCGCCGCTGGAACTGGACTCCTGATACGGGATTTCCGTGCCTTTGAGGATCTTCGCGGTCTCCTTGTCGGAAGTGACCACTTTGGGCTGAGAGACAATTTCCCCGTTGCCGGTTTTCTCCATGGCCGTCAGTTCCAGATCCAGCAGCACGTTATCGGTAATGAACGCGATGCCCAGACCCGAAGTATTGCCGACCGTACCCATATCGACGAACGGAGAATGGGTACTGGTGCTGCCCGGTGTGCCAATGGTGGACGAGGGAGTGGCCCCGTTGCTGACGCCAGAGGTGTTCCAGTTACCCTTGTTCTGGATCGAACCACCCCAGCGCACGCCGAGGCTTTTGTCGTAATCGACATTGGCTTCGACGATTCGCGCCTCGATCATCACCTGACGCACTGGAATATCCAGTTGGGCGACAATACGACGCAACTCATCGAGACGGTCCTGAGTCTGGTAAGCAATGATGTTATTGGTTCGTTCATCCACCGCGATAGAACCACGTTCGCCGATTTTCGCCTCGGTGCCGGTCACCGACTGGAACAGTTTCGCGATGTCAGCAGCCTTGGCGTAATTGACCTGCAACAGCTCACGACGCAGCGGTGCCAGTTCGGAGATCTGCTTTCGTGACTCCAACTCCTGACGTTCGCGGGCGGCGATTTCGTCCGCCGGGGCGACCAGCAGGACGTTGCCGATCTTGCGCTTGTCGAGCCCCTTGGTTTTCAGTATCAGATCCAGCGCCTGGTCCCATGGCACGTTCAGCAAGCGCAACGTGATGCCGCCTTGCACCGTGTCACTGGCAACCAGATTGAGATTGGTGAAATCGGCGATCAGTTGCAGCACTGAACGCACCTCGATGTCCTGAAAGTTCAGCGACAGCTTCTCGCCGCTGTAGACGAGGCGATCGGCATTACGCTGCTGCAAGTCGTGAGTGGTCATTGGCCGAACACTAACCGTCAGCTTGTTGTCGGTCTGATAAGTCGAATAGTCGAAGGCACCGCTGGGTTCGATGGTGATGCTGGCTTCACCGGAGCGCACACTGGCGTTGACGAACTGCACGGGCGTGGCGAAATCCTTGACGTCCAGCCGGACCCGCAGCGGCTCGGGCAATTGGGTCTTTGCGAAATTCAGGGTGATTTTGCCATCTTGTTCCTGGATATCCGGGCTGACGCCCGGATCCGACAACTCGATGACCACGTTGCCCTCACCAAGCTCTCCACGCTGAAAATCCACACCTCTGATGGCTTTACCCACTCGCGGAGCTCTAGACAGGGGCTTGTGTGAAACCACCACGCCCTGACCGACCACGACGAACAAATTGTTACCCTCGACGCGAGCACTATAGGGAGCCAGTGCCGTCAGATTGACGATCAGACGAGTGCGATCCCTGGTCTCGACCACCGTCACGCTGCGCGCATTGCCGGTGCCCAATTCGCGATTCTTGCTCGCCAGTCGAGTGGACACTCCCGGTAAGTCGAGGGCAATCCGCGCAGGCTGCCCGGTGGTAAAGCCGTGGGGAGCGGGGGGCGGCCCATCGAATGTCAGCTTCAACTCAACGCGGTCCCCCGGCAGCGCGGTAACATCCAGCGCGTTGAGGTTGGCCGCTTGTACCATCGGCGACATCAGCGCTATCCATAGCGCAATACCGAGGGACGAAATAGTCCTGTTCATTATTGGGGTTCCACTATGAGCGATCTTTCAAAGGGATGGTCCGAGGTTGCTCCAGCCAGAAACCCTCACCATCGGGAACGATTTCGACCACATCGACTTGCGAGTCGCTGATGGCCACGATCCGGCCATCGTTGCGTCCCAGGTAGTCGCCGACTGTCAATCGATGCACGCCGCCAGCACCACGCAGCAAGGCGAAAGAACCAGAGGCGCTGGAGATGGTGCCGACCATTTCAAACTGCTCGATATTGAAACCTTCGAGAAACTGCCTCATCCGATCCAGGTCCGGCTGTACATTGCGCGATCCATTCTGTCGCCCCGCCGGATCCACCCTGCCCGCCGGTAAAAACGGGCTGCGCAAGGACGTGGCGTTATACGTGAATGCCTGGTAAGACCTGAACGTCGGCGCTGGTTCAATCTTGCCGGGAAGCCGCAGACGCACCTCGCTCATGTAGGCGTCCAGATCACTGAAGTCGTTATCGTCGCTACAGCCAGACAACCCCGTCAGCGCTACAAGCATTGAGATCCAGTGGGCCGCTTTCATTTCGGCAGGCCCTTGTCGTTGTAGCGGTAGGTCCTGGCCAGGATGCTCATGCGCAGTTTCGAGCCAATATCCGGCGTGACCGGTTTGATCTCGAAATCATGCAGGGTGACAATTCGCGGCAAACCGGCCACGCCGCTGACGAAGGTCGCCAGGTCATGGTAAGCACCGGTGACGGTGATCTGGATCGGTAACTCGATGTAGAACTGCTGAGCCACCTCCGGCAGCAGCTTGATTTCCTCGAACTCCAGCCCACTGCCCAACCCCGTGCGAGTGATGTCCTCCAGCAAACCGGGCACCTCGGTATCACTGGGGAGCTGACGCAGCAGCACGCCGAAGGAGTTTTCCATATCCCTCATCTGCTCGGTGTAAGGCTCCAGATTCGCCGCCAGACGGGCCTTGCTCGCGTACTGCTCCTTCAAGGTGACTTCATCCGCACGCTGCTGGTCGTACCGATCCTGAAGATTCTTGAGGTAGAAGTTGTAGCCCAGCGCCAGTACCAGAACCATGAGCAAGGCGCCGACCGTGGCTTTGACCACCGCCGGCCATGCCCCCATGTTGTTCATGTCCAGATCGTTCAGGTCAATCTTGCGCAGCCCCTCGAACCATTCGGACGGAGTCATGTCGAGGCTTGCTCCTCGACGGCGGGCCGGGTCTGACGAACGGTCAACTGAAAGACGCTGACCTGATCTATAGCACCCACGGTATTTGCCTTGACCTCAATCAGACTCGGCGCATCGAACCAGTCGGACGCGTCGAGATTGCGCATCAAGTCCGAGACACGGTTGTTCGACGCGGCAGCACCCGTAATGGAAAGGGTCTTGCCAGTCATTTTCACTTCAGTGAAATACACGCCGTCCGGCAGGGTGCGGGCCAACTGATCGAAAATTCGACCGCTGACCGGCCGGTTGCCCTGTAAATCCTGGATGATCCTCATCCGCTCCACGAGTTGCTGGCGACGGGCTTTCACGCCAACAATCTGCTTGATCCGCTCATCGAGCAGCGCAATGTGCTGACTGGCATGGTCATTACGAGCCATTTGCCGATCGATCTTGCCAATAATGTATTGGTCAGCGATAAGCACCGCACCCGCCGTCGCCACCAGCACACCCGCCAAGGCCATCAGAAATCGTTTGCGACGTACTTCTCGCAGCTCTTCGCGCCAGGGCAAAAGGTTGATCAGGGCCATCCGTCGAAACTCCTGAGGGCCAGACCGCAGGCAATCATCAGGGCCGGCGCATCACTGGCCAACGCGCCAGCGTTGACCTTGCCGCTCAGCGCCATATCGGCGAAAGGATTGGCTACCCGGGTCGGCGTGCCGAGGCGCTGCTCGATCAGTCGATCCAGCCCTGTGATGGAGGCCGTACCGCCCGCCAACAGGATGAAGTCGACCGCGCTGTACTGACCCGAGGCAAAGAAAAATTGCAGGGAGCGCGAGACCTGCTGCACCAGTGCATCTTTGAACGGCTGCAGAACCTCACTGACGTAATCATCCGGTAAACCTCCCTGTTTTTTTGCCAACCCCGCCTCTTCCATCGACAAGCCGTAGCGGCGCTGGATTTCCTCAGTCAGTTGGCGCCCGCCGAATAGCTGCTCGCGGGTGTAGATGGTCCGCCCGTTATGCAGAACGCTCAGGGTGGTCATGGTTGCACCGATGTCGACCACCGCCACCGTCAAACGGTCCTGGGGGCAGGCCAATTGCGCCACAAGCAAGCCAAACGAACGTTCCAGGGCATACGCCTCGACATCGACCACTCGAGCGGTCAACCCGGCCAGGGCCAGAGCCGCCTCGCGGATCTCGACATTTTCCTTTCGGCAGGCCGCCAGCAACACTTCGACGCGCCCGGAATTGCTCGCCGAGTAGCCCTGAACCTCAAAATCGATGGCGACGTCTTCGAGCGGATAGGGAATGTACTGATCGGCTTCGACGTTCAGCTGGCCTTCCATATCGTCATCAGAAAGCCCGGCGTCCATCTCGATAGACTTGGTGATCACCGCAGACCCGGCCACCGCCACGGCCACGCTCCTGACGCCGGTCCTGGCCTTGAGCAGCAAGCGCGACAGGGCCTGCCCCACCCCGTCCAGCTCGGCGATGTTCTTCTCGACCACGGCGTTTGCCGGCAGTGGTTCTACCGCATACGCCTCCACCCGGTAGCGATTGCCCGAGCGGCTTAGCTCCAGGAGCTTGACCGAGGTGGAACCGATATCGATCCCCAAAAGCGTGTCGGCTTTTTTGTTGAAGAGTCCTCGCACTACCAATTCCCTTTGACTATCCGTGAGTTACGGACTCGTTATTACCCGAAGCATTCAATGGCTGCGTCTTGACAGCAGTGCAAATGACGCTCCCTGTCGAAAAATGCTTATAATGCTCAACGTTTTTTTTACGCCTTTATCTCGAGCGCGGGTCGATCCTGTTTACCGTGAATATCCTGACGCCTAATTCATTCTCTTCTCTGGAAATCCAAAAGCCTTGATTCGTCTGCTGAAGTTTTTCGGGTGGTCTATCGTTGCTGTTTTCTGCGGACTGCTTCTGGGTCTCAGCGGCGCGTTTCTTTATCTTAGTCCCGGGTTACCCTCGGTGGAGGCACTGAGAAGTATCCAGTTGCAGATTCCTTTGCGGGTCTATAGCAGCGACGGCAAGTTGATCGCAGAATTCGGCGAAATGCGCCGCACACCGATCCGTTTCGCCGACATTCCCCCCAATTTCATTAATGCGTTACTTTCTGCTGAAGACGACAATTTCGCCAATCACTATGGTGTCGATCCCAGCAGCCTGATGCGTGCCGCCACTCAGTTGGTAAAAAGCGGACACATCCAGTCCGGCGGCAGCACCATCACCATGCAGGTCGCGAAGAATTTTTTCCTCACCAGCGAACGCAGCTTCTCGCGCAAGACCACGGAGATCCTCCTGGCTTTGCAGATCGAACGTCAGTTGACCAAAGACGAGATCCTTGAGCTCTACGTCAACAAGATCTATCTGGGCAACCGCGCCTACGGGATCGAGGCGGCCTCGCAGGTCTATTACGGCAAGTCGATTCGTGACGCCAGCCTGGCACAAATGGCAATGATTGCCGGCCTGCCCAAGGCTCCTTCGCGCTTCAACCCCCTGGCCAACCCGGCACGCAGCAAGGAGCGTCGCGACTGGATTCTGGGGCGCATGTACAAGCTTGGAAAAATCGACGAGAAGGCCTATCAGACGGCGCTGGCCGAACCGCTCAACGCCAGCTACCACGTACCGACGCCTGAAGTTAATGCGCCGTACATCGCTGAAATGGCCCGAGCCGAAATGGTTGGCCGTTATGGCAGCGAGGCCTACACCGAGGGCTTCCGCGTCACGACCACGGTGCCGAGCAACCTGCAGGAAATGGCCAACACTGCCATTCATGAAGGCCTGATGGCCTACGATCAACGCCACGGCTACCGCGGCCCTGAGTCTCGCCTGCCGGGCAAGACCCATGACGCCTGGGTCCTGGAACTGACCAAACAGCGTCCTATCAGCGGCCTTGAGCCGGCCATCGTCACTCAGGTCGAGAAAAACGGCGTGCAAGTCCTGACCCGCTCCGGCGCAGAACATGTCAGCTGGGACAGCATGAAATGGGCCCGGCCGTTCCTGAACACCAACAGCATGGGCGCCAATCCGAAGCAACCGTCGGATGTTGCTCAGGTCGGCGACCTGATCCGCGTGCAACGTCAGGCGGACAATTCGCTGAAATTCAGCCAGATCCCGGTCGCCCAGGGCGCACTGGTCTCGCTTGACCCACAGAACGGTGCAATCCGATCGCTGGTTGGCGGCTTCGCTTTCGAGCAAAGCAACTACAATCGGGCGATGCAGGCCAAGCGCCAACCAGGCTCGAGCTTCAAACCGTTCATCTATAGCGCCGCACTGGACAACGGTTATACCCCGGCGACCCTGGTGAACGACGCACCGATCGTGTTCGTCGATGAGTATCTGGACAAGGTCTGGCGCCCCAAGAACGACACCAACACGTTCCTCGGCCCGATCCGTATGCGCGAAGCTTTGTACAAGTCGCGCAACCTGGTGTCGATCCGTCTATTGCAAGCCTTGGGCGTCGACCGCACCATCGACTACATCAGCAAGTTCGGTTTCAACAAGCAGGATCTGCCGCGCAACCTGTCTCTGGCCTTGGGCACGGCAACGCTGACACCGATGGAAATCGCCACAGGGTGGAGCACGTTCGCCAACGGCGGTTACAAAGTCACCCCGTACATCATCGACAAGATCGATAGCCGCAACGGTGACAACCTGTTCACCGCCAACCCGCCAAGCGTCCCGGCCGGCAGCGCTGCCAGCAGCGGATTTGTGGCTCCGGCAGCCAACACCTTTACGGTCAACCCGATGCCAGGCGAAGCTCCCGTGGCGCAGACGGAAGTGCAAACTCCAGCGGTAGCTGAACGCATCATCGACGGTCGCACGACCTACATCCTCAACAGCATGCTGGAAGACGTGATCAAGCTCGGCACCGGACGTCGCGCCTTGGCACTGGGCCGCTCCGATCTGGCCGGCAAGACCGGGACCACCAACGAATCCAAGGACGCCTGGTTCTCCGGATACAACTCTGACTACGTGACCACGGTCTGGACCGGTTTCGATCAACCGGAAAGCCTTGGCCGCCGCGAGTTCGGCGGTACCGTCGCACTGCCGATCTGGATGGACTACATGGGTGCAGCCCTCAAGGGCAAGCCGGCACACACCCAGAGCGAACCGGAAGGCATCCTCAGTCTGCGGGTCGACCCGATCAGCGGCCGCGCAGCCACACCGGGCACGCCGAATGCCTACTTCGAGCTGTTCAAGAGCGAAGACACCCCACCGTCAATCAACGAGCTGGGTAACGGCAACGCACCGGGCAGCCCGCTGCCCGCGGATGAAGCGGCGCCGATCGATTTGTTCTAGAGGAGCAACGGCGAGCAATTGTGGCGAGGGGGCTTGCCCCCGCTGGAGCGCGAAGCGCTCCCAATACCTGCATCCGCGGTATGCCAGATAGAACGTATCCTGATCGTTCCCACGCTCCGCGTGGTAACGCAGCCCGTGACGCTCTGCGTCACAGCCGAAGCGATTGCTGCGCGTCCAGTGAGGCATTCCCACGCAGAGCGTGGGAACGATCAACTCGGCAACCCCCATAACGCAAAAAGCCCCGACTCATCCGAGCCGGGGCTTTTTGTTTAACGCTACAACGGCTTAGCCGTTGAACACGTCATCCACGCTTTTCAGCGGGTAGTTCTTCGGATACGGCAGAGTCGCCACACCAGTCTCGATCGCAGCCTTGGCAACAGCATCGGAGATCACAGTGATCAGACGAGCATCCATTGGTTTCGGGATGATGTACTCACGACCGAATTCCAGTTTGATACCGCCGTAGGCGTCGCAAACTTCCTGAGGCACTGGCAGTTTGGCCAGTTCGCGCAGGGCGTTGGCGGCAGCCACTTTCATTTCTTCGTTGATGCGCTTGGCGCGTACGTCCAGGGCACCACGGAAGATGAACGGGAAGCCCAGTACGTTGTTGACCTGGTTCGGGTAGTCCGAACGGCCGGTAGCCATGATCACGTCGTTGCGGGTAGCGTGAGCCAGTTCCGGAGCGATTTCCGGATCCGGGTTCGAGCAAGCGAAGACGATCGGGTTGGCAGCCATCAGCAGCAGGTTTTCTGCGCTCAGCAGGTTCGGGCCGGACAGACCGACGAACACGTCTGCGCCTTTCAGCGCGTCGGACAAGGTGCGCTTGTCGGTAGCGTGAGCGAAAACAGCTTTGTACTGGTTCAGGTCGTCACGCTCGGAGTGGATCACGCCGGTACGGTCAACCATGAAGATGTTTTCGATTTTGGCGCCCATGCTCACCAGCAATTTCATGCAGGAGATCGCGGCAGCGCCAGCGCCCAGGCAAACGATCTTCGCCTCAGGCAGGGTTTTTCCAGCGATTTCCAGGGCATTGATCATGCCGGCGGCAGTAACAATTGCGGTGCCGTGCTGGTCATCGTGGAATACCGGAATGTCGCACTGCTCGATCAGAGCACGTTCGATTTCAAAGCACTCAGGCGCCTTGATGTCTTCCAGGTTGATCCCGCCGAAGGTGATGGAGATGCGCTTGACGGTGTCGATGAAGGCTTGCGGGCTTTCGGAGTCGACTTCGATATCGAACACGTCGATGCCGGCGAAGCGCTTGAACAGCACGCCTTTACCTTCCATGACTGGCTTGGAAGCCAATGGGCCGAGATTACCCAGACCGAGAATCGCGGTGCCATCAGAAATGACTGCAACCAGATTGCCCTTGCCGGTGTACTTGTAGGCGAGTTCAGGGTCGCGGGCGATTTCGCGGACTGGTTCGGCTACACCGGGGCTGTAAGCCAGCGACAGGTCGCGAGCGGTAGCGGTGGCTTTGGTGAGCTCGACGCTCAGCTTCCCTGGACGAGGATGGGCATGATATTCGAGAGCGGCAGTTTTCAAATCAGACATGTGGGCATTCCGCTTTTTACTGTGGGACAGACGGACCGCAGAGGATACGCGCGTCGCAAAGTCCCTACAAGACTGACCAGTCATCAGTGTCAAGGGCCCTACCCTACGACTTTGGACCAAGAGCCACGGAACACAAGGGATTAACTGTTCACAATCAATAATAAAAATGTCTACAATTTTTTCTTATTGCACCAGTTGAAGCATTCCCGGATGGGACAACGGCAGCAACCAGCGCGCCTGACCGGATTTCAGTCCACCACGCCGAGAGCGATCGAGCACCCAACCGCGCGCTTCGATCTGCCGACCTTTGAGCCGGTCCAGCATCGAAACATCGAATTGACCCAGCTGATTGGGTGCAATGCGCAATACAACCGAATCCTGCAATTCGATCCACAGCCCGCCACGATTGCGCTGAATATTGCTAACACGACCGCTCAGCACAGCGAAACCCGGGGTACTGATCTGATCCGCTTTCAGTACAGACGATTGCCGCCAAAGCCCGACACCCGCCTGGCGTGCGCTGCGCTCTGCGGCCTGCTGACAGTCCACAAAATCGACATTCGGTGCAATGGCCACTTGATAGCCAAGACCCTCAGCCAGCAGCTGGGCTTCAAGGTTCACGCCATTGGCACCATACATATGGGCCAGCGTACGCCCATAGTGATCCTTGCTCTCTTGCCCCAACAGCAGGCCAAGACGCCCATCGCTTTCACTGACCAGAACCTCCAGACGCTTGCGAGCTGCCACGGCGAAAGGCTCATCCGATCGGCCCCTCTTCCCTAGCTCCGGAGTATTCAAGCCGATCATGCGCACGCTGCGGCCATCGCTCAGCCGAAGGGTGTCGCCGTCGACCACGCGCTGGACCTGAACCGTGGTCAAGGCAGCTGGTGCCGGGCAGAAGGCCTGGACGCTGGAGAACCAAATCGCGGACACAAAAAAGGCGCCCGCAAGGGACGCCTTTTTCATCAGCAAGGAACAGCCTTTGAGGCTTTCCAGGATGATCAGCCTCAGGCTTTTTTGGTTGCGCCAAAAGCACCGAAACGATCGGCGAAGCGTTGAACGCGACCGCCAGTATCCAGGGTCTTCTGCTTACCGGTGTAGAACGGGTGGCATTCGTTGCAAACGTCGATCGCCAGAGGCTTAGCGTAAGTCGAACGAGTTTCGAACTTGTTGCCGCAGCTGCAAGTTACGGCAATTGCCGGGTATTCTGGATGGATATCGGCTTTCATGGTGTATTCCTCAGGCTAGCGTGCCGCCACCCAACACTATTGTTGAATACCGCACGGAATTAGGCCGCGGATTCTACCAGACCTTTGCAATCGCGCAAGCTATGCCTTACACCGACCGTCTGCTAGGCTCCGGGCCTTCTTCACCGCCCGCTTACTGAGAAATCCCCGCGTGCCCGACGCCATTCTGCGCCTCGCCCTGCCCTCGCCGCTACGCCGCCTGTTCGACTACCGCGCCCCCGCTGGTGTACTGCGCGCTCATCTGCATCCGGGCATGCGCCTGCGCGTGCCATTCGGTCGACGCGAGATGATCGGCATTCTGGTGGAGGTCACCAACCACAGCGAAGTCCCGGCTGAAAAGCTCAAGCCAGCACTGGCACTGCTCGACGCCACACCACCCTTGCCGTCGGCACTGTTCAAGCTGTGCCTGTGGACTTCCCAGTACTACCAACACAGCCTGGGCGACACCCTGAGCTGGGCACTGCCAGTGTTGTTACGCCAGGGCGAACTGGCTGAGGCTCGTCAGGAGCGCTTCTGGTCGGTATCTCCTGGCGCGAGCCTCGACGATCCGCGTATCAGCCGGGCGCCGCGCCAGCGCGAAGCTTTGGCGACACTGGCGCAGCACCCCCACGGTGTGGCCCATCAGCTGCTCAGCAAGCTGATGCTGAGCAAGGACAGCCTCGACTTGCTGCTGGCCAAAGAGTTGGTGCAGGTGCAAATCCGCAAGCACGCGCCCAGCGGGCGCCATGAACACTGGCTGGCACAACCGGAGCTGCCCCTCAATCCAGAACAGCGCGCGGCCTATGAAGCGATTCGCGCAGGTTTCGACAGTTTCCATGCGTTCCTTCTGGCCGGAGTCACCGGCAGCGGCAAGACCGAAGTCTATTTGCAATTGATCCGCGAAACCCTCGAGGCTGGCAAACAAGCGCTGGTGCTGATTCCCGAGATCAACCTCGGCCCGCAAACCCTGGCGCGCTTCGAACAACGCTTCAACGCCCGCATCGCGCTGGTGCACTCGGCAGTCAACGACCGCGAACGGCTGGAATCGTGGCTGGCGGCCCGGGATGGAGACGCCGACATCATTATCGGCACTCGCTCGGCACTGTTCACGCCGATGAAGAACCCCGGCTTGATCATCATCGATGAAGAACACGACGGCTCCTATAAACAGCAAGAAGGCCTGCGCTATCACGCCCGGGATCTGGCGCTGGTGCGCGCTCGCCAGGAAAACATCCCGATCGTGCTCGGCTCGGCCACACCTTCGCTGGAAAGCCTGCACAACGCCCATATCGGTCGTTACGGCCTGCTGCACTTGAAGCAACGGGCTGGCGGCGCGCAGCAACCGCGCTTTCTGCGTCTGGACGTTAAAAGTCGCCCGCTGGACAGTGGCATTTCCGGGCCGATGCAACAAGCCATCGGCCAGACGCTGGCGGCCGGGCAGCAAGTGCTGGTGTTTCTCAACCGCCGCGGCTTCGCGCCGACGCTGCTGTGCCACGACTGCGGCTGGATGTCCGAATGCAACCGCTGCGATGCGCGAATGACCGTGCATCAGCGCTCCGGCGAGCTACGCTGCCACCATTGTGGCTATGTCGAGCGCGTACCGCGCCACTGTCCGCAATGCGGCAAGGTCGATTTGCGTCCTGTCGGCGCGGGCACTGAACGAGCCGAGGAGCGGCTGGGGATTCTCTTCCCGGATTACCCGGTGTTACGAGTCGACCGCGACAGCACCTCACGCAAGGACGCGATGAATCAGCTGTTCACCACCATCCAGAAAGGCCAGCCGTGCATTCTGGTGGGTACGCAAATGCTCGCCAAAGGGCATCACTTCCCACGTGTGACTCTGGTGTCGATTCTGGACGCTGATGGCGGGTTGTTTTCCGGTGACTTTCGCGCCAGCGAACGCATGGCTCAGTTGATCGTCCAGGTCGCCGGGCGTGCCGGCCGCGCCGAAGAGCCGGGCAAAGTGATTATCCAGACTCATCTGGCCGATCATCCACTGCTGGTGCAGTTGACCGAACAAGGTTATTTCGCCTTTGCCGAACAGGCCCTGAGCGAACGCCGCGCCGCCGGCCTGCCACCTTTCGCGCATCTGGCGTTGTTGCGGGCTGAAGCGCACAAACCGGGGCAAGCCGAAGGCTTCCTCGATGAGGCCTGCAGCGAGGCTGAACGCTTGCTGGGCGAACAGCATCTGACCGGCATCGAGTTGCTCGGCCCGGTGCCGGCCCCCATGGAGAGACGCGCCGGGCGCTATCGCGCACAGCTCTTGTTGCAAGCCACCGCCCGGGCGCCACTGCATCGATTGCTGAGCGGTTGGCTGTTGGCGCTGGAGCAAATGCCCAGCGGGCGACAGGTGCGATGGTCGCTGGATGTTGACCCTGTGGATCTGTATTGATAGATAAATTGCTATCGCGGGCAAGAATAGTCACCACATATCCATAACCTCACCGCTATAGTTGGCAAGCCCGTCTTCGCAACGGATAATGCCCAGTTTTTCCACCTGCGCATCGAAGCGCCGCCGCGCCTGCGGTCGAAAGAGAAGACCATGAAAGACACCATTCGCCAGCTGATCCAGCAAGCCATCACCCAACTCGTCAACGAAGGTGTGTTGCCTGAAGGCCTGACGCCGGCGATTCAGGTGGAGAACTCCCGCGACAAGACCCACGGCGACTTCGCCAGCAACATCGCCATGATGCTGGCCAAGCCTGCGGGCATGAAGCCGCGCGATCTGGCAGAAAAAATCATCGCTGCACTGCCGGCCGACGAGCAGGTCAGCAAAACAGAAATCGCAGGCCCGGGTTTCCTCAACTTCTTCCAGAATACCCAGGCGCTGGCCTCGCGCCTGGACGCAGCCCTCGCCGACCGGCAAATCGGCGTGCACAAGGCGGGCCCGGTCCAGCGCACAGTGGTCGATCTGTCGGCGCCGAACCTGGCCAAAGAGATGCACGTCGGGCACCTGCGCTCGACCATCATCGGCGACGGCGTGGCACGGGTTCTCGAGTTTCTCGGCGATACCGTGATCCGTCAGAACCACGTCGGCGACTGGGGCACCCAGTTCGGCATGCTGATGGCTTATTTGCAGGAAAACCCGATCACCAGCGACGAGCTGTCAGATCTGGAAAACTTCTACCGCGCCGCCAAGCAGCGCTTCGACGAATCCGAAGAGTTCGCCGATCGCGCCCGCGGCCTGGTGGTGAAGCTGCAGGCCGGTGATCCGGAATGCCTGGCCCTGTGGACGCATTTCAAAGACATCTCCCTGTCCCATTGCCAGAAAATTTACGAACTGCTGAACGTCAAACTGACCCCGGCCGACGTCATGGGCGAAAGCGCTTACAACGACGATCTGATCAACGTGGTCAACGACCTCAAGGCCAAAGGCCTGCTGGTTGAAAGCAACGGCGCCCAGTGTGTGTTCCTGGAAGAATTCAAGAATGCCGACGGCGACCCGCTGCCGGTGATCGTGCAAAAGGCCGATGGCGGCTATCTCTACGCCACCACCGACCTGGCAGCCGTGCGCTACCGCAGCGGCAAGCTGAAGGCTGATCGCGCGCTGTACTTCGTTGACCAACGGCAAGCCCTGCACTTCCAGCAAGTGTTCGAAGTCGCCCGTCGCGCCGGTTTCGTGACTCACCCGATGCAGATGGAGCACATGGGCTTCGGCACCATGAACGGCGCCGACGGCCGTCCGTTCAAGACCCGTGACGGCGGTACTGTGAAGCTGATCGACCTGCTGATCGAAGCCGAAGAACGCGCCTACACGCTGGTGAAGGAAAAGAACCCGGAACTTGCCGAAGCCGATCTGCGCAACATCGCCAAGGTTGTGGGCATTGGCGCCGTGAAATACGCCGACCTGTCCAAACACCGCACCAGCGACTACAGCTTCAACTTCGACCTGATGCTCAACTTTGAGGGCAATACCGCGCCGTACCTGCTGTACGCCTACACCCGTGTGGCCGGTGTATTCCGCAAGCTGGGCAAGGACTTCAGCGAAGTTGAAGGGCAAATCGTGCTCCAGGCGGCTCACGAACATGAGCTGGCCGCCAAACTGGCGCAATTTGGCGAAGTGCTGAACAACGTCAGCGACAAGGGCACACCGCACATCCTCTGCACCTACCTGTATGACGTCGCCGGCCTGTTCTCCAGCTTCTACGAGAACTGCCCGATCCTCACTGCTGAAACGCCGGCACAAATGCAGAGCCGCTTGCGTCTCGCCGCTCTGACCGGTCGCACACTCAAGCAAGGCCTGGAGTTGTTGGGCCTGGAAACTCTGGAGCGTATGTAAGTTGGCTGCCAAGAAAAAACCAGCACCAGCACCAAAGCGTGGCGCCAGCCGTTACCAAGCTCCTGCAAAGAAACCGATCCCGGGATGGCTGTGGATGGCCATCGGCCTCACCGTGGGCGCGTTTATTGTCTTTTTGATGAAGCTCGAACCCGGCAAGGGCGACGACGTCAAACGGGTCAAGCAAGAACAGCAGAAAGCCACCAAGATCGCCGAAGCGAACAAGACGCCTCCGAGCCCACAACAACCGGTGAAGCCAAAATACGACTTCTACACGTTGCTGCCGGAATCCGAGGTCATCGTGCCGCCGGATGCCGTGCCGGAGAAAACCCTGCCGACACCGCAGCCCGTACCCGTGGCTCCGGTGACCCCGGCCCAAGCGGCGAAGATCGACACCGCTCGGGCCCAGGCGGCACTCAGCGGCATTACCCCGCCGCCAGCGCCTCCGGTTTCGAAAGCGGCGCCAGTAACCAAATTCTTCCTCCAGGCTGGCTCGTTCCGTAAAGAAGCCGATGCCGACAAGGTTCGTGCGCAGATTATCCTGCTTGGGCAGGCGGTTTCGGTTGAGTCCGGCACCGTGAAGGAAGAAACCTGGTATCGGGTGTTGGTAGGGCCGTTCAGCAATCGCGAACAGCTGACCACCGCACAGAAACAATTGGCAGGCAGCGGCTTTAGCAATCTGTTGTTACAACAACGCCAGAGCCGCTAACCGAAGACCTCACTGATCGTTCCCACCCTCCGCGGTGGGAATACATCCCGTGACGCTCTGCGTCACAACGGCAGACGCCGGAGCGTCCAAGGCTGCATTCCCACGCAGAGCGTGGGAACGATCAACATATTTCCAACAATCACCGCTCGTCCCCCACTGTGTCCTACAGTTGAAATACGCCCCACCACCCCCATATGAGTTTCCATCAGGGCATTTTCGCCCCGCTGCGTGGAGACTCTCCCTTGACCACCATCGTTTCAGTTCGCCGCCATGGCAAAGTCGTCATGGGCGGCGACGGCCAGGTTTCTCTCGGCAATACCGTGATGAAAGGCAATGCGAAAAAAGTTCGCCGCCTGTATCACGGTCAAGTCATCGCCGGTTTTGCCGGGGCCACGGCTGACGCCTTCACCCTCTTCGAACGTTTCGAAGGCCAGCTTGAGAAGCATCAAGGTCACCTGGTTCGCGCGGCTGTAGAACTCGCTAAAGAATGGCGCACCGATCGCTCCCTCAGCCGCCTGGAAGCCATGCTGGCAGTCGCCAACAAAGACGCGTCCCTGATCATCACCGGTAACGGTGACGTGGTTGAGCCCGAAGAAGGCCTGATCGCCATGGGTTCCGGTGGCGGTTACGCTCAGGCCGCAGCCAGCGCCCTGCTGCAAAAAACCGATCTGTCGGCTCGCGAAATCGTCGAAACCGCCTTGGGCATCGCCGGCGACATCTGCGTGTTCACCAACCACACCTTCACCATTGAGGAGCAGGACCTCGCCGAGTAAGCCTGTTTCGGCCATCGCGCCACGGCTTTTATTCTTGCTTGAGGACCGCAAATTATTATGTCCATGACTCCCCGCGAAATCGTCCACGAACTTAATCGCCATATCATCGGCCAGGACGATGCCAAACGCGCCGTCGCCATCGCGCTGCGTAACCGCTGGCGCCGGATGCAGCTGCCCGAAGAGCTGCGCGTCGAAGTGACGCCCAAGAACATTCTGATGATCGGCCCGACCGGTGTCGGTAAAACCGAAATCGCCCGGCGCCTGGCCAAACTGGTTAATGCTCCGTTCATCAAGGTCGAAGCAACCAAGTTCACTGAAGTCGGCTATGTCGGCCGCGACGTCGAGTCGATCATTCGCGATCTGGCCGATGCGGCGATCAAGCTGCTGCGCGAACAGGAAATGACCAAGGTTCGTTATCGGGCCGAAGAAGCTGCCGAAGATCGCATCCTCGACGCACTGCTGCCTCCGGCACGCATGGGTTTCAACGAAGACGCCGCGCCGAGCCACGACTCCAATACCCGTCAGCTGTTCCGCAAGCGCCTGCGCGAAGGTCAGCTGGATGACAAAGAGATTGAGATCGAAATCGCCGAATCGACCGGCGTCGACATCTCTGCACCTCCGGGCATGGAAGAAATGACCAACCAGTTGCAAAGCCTGTTTGCCAACATGGGCAAGGGCAAACGCAAGAACCGCAAGCTCAAGGTCAAGGAAGCGCTGAAGCTGGTGCGCGACGAAGAAGCCGGTCGCCTGGTCAATGAAGAAGAACTGAAAG
The DNA here is from genome assembly GCF_059421425.1 of Pseudomonas sp. GW821-FHT02H09. Classification (NCBI taxonomy): domain Bacteria; kingdom Pseudomonadati; phylum Pseudomonadota; class Gammaproteobacteria; order Pseudomonadales; family Pseudomonadaceae; genus Pseudomonas; species Pseudomonas sp. GW821-FHT02H09. Next base: position 259,577 of record NZ_JBWKVA010000005.1, on the reverse strand, counting down.
CCAAAGCCCTGGAAGCGGTCGAGCAGCACGGTATCGTGTTCATCGACGAAATCGACAAGGTCGCCAAGCGCGGCAATTCCGGTGGTGTCGACGTGTCCCGTGAAGGCGTACAGCGCGACCTGCTGCCGCTGATCGAAGGCTGCACGGTCAACACCAAGCTGGGCATGGTCAAGACCGACCACATCCTGTTCATCGCTTCCGGCGCGTTCCACCTGAGCAAGCCGAGCGACCTGGTACCGGAGCTGCAAGGCCGTCTGCCGATTCGCGTCGAACTCAAGGCACTGAGCCCGGACGACTTCGAACGCATCCTCTGCGAGCCGCACGCATCGCTGACCGAGCAATACCGCGAGTTGCTGAAGACCGAAGGCCTGGTCATCGAGTTCTTGCCCGACGGCATCAAGCGTCTGGCCGAGATCGCCTGGCAGGTCAACGAAAAGACCGAGAATATCGGTGCCCGTCGCCTGCACACCTTGCTCGAGCGCCTGCTTGAAGAGGTGTCGTTCAGTGCCGGTGATCTGGCCAGCGCCCATGACGGTCAAGCGATCCAGATCGACGCCGACTACGTCAACAGCCACCTCGGCGAATTGGCGCAGAACGAAGACCTCTCCCGTTATATCCTGTAGGTCATGTGAACTCCTGTAGGAGCACGGCGTGCCGGCGATGGCGCACTTGAAACCGCCATCGCCGGCAAGCCGTGCTCCTACGGGGGGTCAGACCACGCGCCATATAGACGGACTACAGGTCATGAGCAAACTCCCCATCGCCATTGAACTGCACAAAGCCTCGAAAACCCTGACGCTGAAATACGCGCCGGATGAGGTGTACCACCTGCCCGCCGAATTCCTTCGCGTGCACTCTCCTTCCGCCGAAGTCCAGGGCCACGGCAAACCCATCCTGCAATTTGGCAAGATCGGCGTAGGCCTGTCCAAGGTCGAGCCGGCCGGCCAATACGCACTGAAATTGACCTTCGACGATGGTCACGACAGCGGCCTTTTCACCTGGGATTATCTGTACCAACTGGCACTTCGACAGGAAGCACTTTGGGCGGATTATCTTGCAGAGCTCAAAGCCGCCGGGAAATCCCGCGACCCTAGCGAGTCCATCGTCAAGCTGATGCTCTAACTCAAGCGTCTCGCTGTTTAGAGGGCATTTTCTAATTTCATCTGTTTGAATGCTCCGCTGTGCGGCCAACGACAGGCCGGCTTGCGAAAAAAATTAAACTCGGGTAACCAATGGAGCTGGCAAGTTCCCTGCAGTGCTCTCTGAACCAGAAAGCAGCGGTGCGTAATTAACGGTCACCCGAGCAGTAGTACCTGGCAATTGCTGTGTGACTACACAGCTGGTCCCGGTACTCGCCTCAGGACAATGGAGCGTCGTAGATGAGTAACAAGAATAACGATGACCTGAAGTTTCAAGCCTCGGAAAATACGCTGGGGCTTAATCCCGTCATCGGCTTGCGCAGGAAAGATCTGCTTACTTCTGCTCGAATGGTCTTAACCCAGGCCATCAAACAACCCATTCACAGCGTCAAGCACGTCGCGCATTTTGGCGTCGAGCTGAAGAACGTGATATTCGGTAAATCGGCGCTGCAACCGGAAAGCGATGACCGTCGTTTCACCGACCCGGCCTGGAGCCAGAACCCGCTCTACAGACGCTATTTGCAAACCTATCTGGCATGGCGCAAAGAACTCCACGACTGGATCGGCAACAGTAATTTGTCCGAACAGGACATCAGTCGCGCTCACTTCGTGATCAACCTGATGACCGAAGCCATGGCCCCGACCAACAGTGCGGCCAACCCGGCAGCGGTCAAACGCTTCTTCGAGACCGGCGGCAAAAGCCTGCTCGACGGCCTCTCACATCTGGCCAAAGATCTGGTAAACAACGGCGGCATGCCGAGCCAGGTGAACATGGGTGCCTTCGAAGTCGGCAAGAGTCTGGGGACCACTGAAGGTGCGGTGGTTTTCCGCAACGACGTACTTGAACTGATCCAGTACCGGCCGATCACAGAACAAGTGCATGAGCGCCCGCTGCTGGTGGTCCCGCCACAGATCAACAAGTTCTATGTGTTCGACCTGAGCCCGGACAAAAGCCTGGCGCGCTTCTGCCTGCGCAACAATCAGCAGACCTTTATCGTCAGCTGGCGCAACCCGACCAAGGCTCAGCGTGAGTGGGGCCTGTCGACGTACATCGATGCGCTGAAAGAAGCCGTCGACGTGGTCTCCGCCATCACCGGCAGCAAAGACATCAACATGCTCGGCGCCTGCTCCGGCGGCATCACCTGCACCGCGTTGCTGGGCCACTACGCCGCCCTCGGCGAGAAGAAGGTCAACGCCCTGACCCTTTTGGTCAGCGTGCTGGACACCACCCTCGACTCCCAGGTTGCGCTGTTCGTCGACGAACAGACCCTGGAAGCCGCCAAGCGCCACTCCTATCAGGCGGGCGTGCTGGAAGGTCGCGACATGGCCAAAGTCTTCGCCTGGATGCGCCCCAACGATCTGATCTGGAATTACTGGGTCAACAACTACCTGCTGGGTAACGAGCCTCCGGTCTTCGACATTCTGTTCTGGAACAACGACACCACGCGATTGCCGGCTGCGTTCCACGGCGACCTGATCGAAATGTTCAAAAATAATCCACTGACCCGCGCCAATGCACTGGAAGTGAGCGGCACGCCGATCGACCTCAAGCAGGTCACTGCCGACATCTACTCTCTGGCCGGCACCAACGATCACATCACGCCCTGGAAGTCTTGCTACAAGTCGGCGCAGCTATTCGGCGGCAAGGTCGAATTCGTGCTGTCCAGCAGCGGACATATCCAGAGCATTCTGAACCCGCCGGGCAATCCGAAATCACGTTACATGACCAGTACCGATATGCCGGCCACCGCCACCGACTGGCAAGAAAACTCAACCAAACACACCGACTCCTGGTGGCTGCACTGGCAGGCCTGGCAGGCCGAGCGCTCGGGCAAACTGAAGAAGTCCCCGACCAACCTGGGCAACAAAGCCTATCCGTCCGGGGAAGCCTCACCGGGCACCTATGTGCATGAACGTTAAGCTGTAGGCAGTCACGAAGTCCGCGGCCCTCGGAGGTGCCGCGAGCCCTACCAATACAGCCGAGGCCAGACCTCGAATAATCTGGAGCAAGCTCAGGAAGGCTTGCTCAGCGTTTTAACCCACAGGGCTTCTGAGATGCCGCAACCGTTCATATTCCGTACTGTCGACCTGGATGGCCAAACCATCCGAACCGCGGTACGCCCAGGCAAGCCTCATTTGACGCCCTTGCTTATCTTCAATGGCATCGGCGCGAACCTGGAGCTGGTGTTTCCGTTCGTCCATGCGCTTGACCCGGACCTGGAGGTAATTGCCTTCGACGTTCCCGGTGTCGGCGGTTCGTCGACGCCCAGCATGCCCTACCGCTTCCCGGGGCTGGCCAAACTGACCGCGCGCATGCTCGACTACCTGGACTATGGGCAAGTCAACATCGTGGGCGTGTCCTGGGGTGGTGCGCTGGCCCAGCAGTTTGCCTACGACTACCCGGAGCGCTGCAAAAAGCTTGTTCTGGCTGCGACCGCAGCAGGCGCGTTTATGGTGCCGGGCAAGCCGAAAGTACTCTGGATGATGGCAAGCCCACGGCGCTACATCCAGCCGTCCCATGTGATTCGCATCGCTCCACTGATCTACGGTGGAGCCTTTCGCCGCGATCCCAATCTGGCTGCCGAATACGCCAGTAAAGTGCGTTCGGCCGGCAAACTGGGTTACTACTGGCAGCTGTTCGCGGGCCTTGGCTGGACCAGCATTCACTGGCTGCACAAGGTCCATCAGCCCACCTTGATACTGGCCGGTGACGACGATCCGCTGATCCCGCTGATCAACATGCGCATCCTGACCTGGCGCATTCCCAATGCCCAGCTACACATAATCGACGACGGTCATTTGTTTCTGATTACCCGCGCCGAAGCCGTCGCGCCGATCATCATGGAATTTCTCGAGGAAGAGCGTCAGCGGGCAGTAATGCACCCGCACCCGGCTCCGTTCGGCAGGACATAGCGTCTTGCGCATGTCGACAGGATGATCGCCTGCGCAAGAAAGGCCCGGACCGACTATGTTGTCTGTCTTGGATTGATGTGCTTGTTGATGGCTTGACGAAGGAGTGTTGACTCATGAGAGACAAAGCAACACCGGGCATGTTGCCCACACGGGCCACGTTCATCAACGCTCAGAGTGCGATTACCGGCCTGCGCGGCCGCGACCTGTTCTCGACTCTGCGCAGCGTGGCCGCCCATGGCTTGCGCCACCCGGTGACCAGCGCCCGCCATGCCCTGGCCCTGGGAGGCCAGCTGGGTCGCGTGTTGTTGGGCGAAACGCTGCACACGCCGAGCCCGCAGGACCAACGCTTTACGGACCCGACCTGGAGACTGAATCCGTTTTATCGTCGCGGCCTGCAGGCCTACCTGAGTTGGCAGAAACAGGTGAAACGCTGGATTGATGAAAGCGGCATGAGCGACGATGACCGCGCCCGCGCGCATTTCATCTTCGCGCTGCTCAATGACGCCGTGTCCCCCTCCAATACCCTGCTCAACCCGCTGGCGATCAAGGAGCTGTTCAACTCCGGCGGTAGCAGCATAGTCCGCGGTCTCAACCATTTATTCGACGACCTGATGCACAACCACGGGCTGCCCAGCCAAGTCGGCAAACACGCCTTCGAGGTCGGCAAGACCGTGGCAACCACTGCAGGCTCGGTGGTGTTTCGCAACGAACTGCTTGAGCTTTTGCAATACAAGCCGATGAGCGAAAAGCAGTACGCCAGGCCACTGCTGATCGTGCCTCCGCAAATCAACAAGTACTACATTTTCGACCTCAGCCCGGGTAACAGCTTCGTCCAGTACGCGCTGAAGAATGGCCTGCAAGTGTTCGTGATCAGCTGGCGCAACCCGGATGTTCGCCACCGCGAATGGGGGCTGTCCAGTTATGTTGAGGCGGTGGAGGAAGCACTGAATGTTTGCCGCGCCATCACCAGCGCACGCGAAGTCAATCTGATGGGTGCCTGCGCCGGGGGCCTGACCATCGCCGCGCTTCAAGGCCACCTGCAAGCCAAGCGGCAACTGCGGCGGGTCTCCAGCGCCAGCTACCTGGTCAGTCTGCTCGATAGCCAGATCGACAGCCCGGCCATGTTGTTCGCCGACGAGCAGACGCTGGAAGCCGCCAAGCGTCGCTCCTACCAACAAGGCGTGCTCGACGGCCGGGACATGGCGAAAGTCTTCGCATGGATGCGCCCCAATGACCTGATCTGGAACTACTGGGTCAACAATTACCTGCTGGGCAAGGAACCGCCTGCCTTCGACATTTTGTACTGGAACAACGACAACACGCGCCTGCCAGCGGCATTTCATGGTGATCTGCTGGACTTCTTCAAGCACAACCCGCTGAGCCACCCTGGAGGGCTGGAGGTATGCGGCACGCCTATCGATCTACAGAAGGTTAACGTGGACAGTTTCAACGTGGCCGGTATCAACGACCACATTACCCCGTGGGATGCGGTGTACCGCTCGACATTGTTGCTGGGCGGCGAACGGCGCTTCGTGCTGTCCAACAGCGGGCACATCCAGAGCATCCTCAACCCACCGGGCAACCCCAAGGCCAATTACATCGAGAACCCCAAGCTCAGTAGCGATCCACGCGCCTGGTATTACGACGGCACCCATGTCGAAGGCAGTTGGTGGCCCCAGTGGCTGAGCTGGATTCAGGAACGCTCCGGTGCCCAGCGAGAAACCCTGATGGCCCTCGGTAACCAGAACTATCCACCAATGGAGGCGGCGCCAGGTACCTATGTACGCGTACGCTGAATTTTCTCTGCACCACGGTCGGGCTATTGGCCGTGGCATGACTCAATAACCAAGAAGACTGGATGAAAACCCGCGACCGGATCCTCGAATGTGCCCTGCAACTGTTCAACCAAAAGGGCGAACCGAATGTCTCCACCATGGAAGTTGCCAATGAGATGGGCATCAGCCCTGGCAATCTCTATTACCATTTTCATGGTAAGGAGCCGCTGATCCTTGGCTTGTTCGAGCGCTTCCAGAGCGAACTGACCCCGCTGCTCGATCCGCCGGTGGATGCACAACTGGCCGCTGAAGATTATTGGCTGTTCCTGCACCTGATCGTTGAACGCCTGGCGCACTATCGTTTTCTGTTCCAGGACCTGTCCAACCTGGCCGGACGCTTGCCAAAACTAGCCAAAGGTATTCGCAATCTGCTCAACGCCTTGAAGCGAACCCTGGCTTCTCTATTGGCACGTTTGAAGGCACAGGGGCAGTTGGTCAGCGACACGCAGGCGTTGGGGCAACTGGTCGAGCAAATCACCATGACGCTCCTGTTCTCCCTCGACTATCAACGGATCCTTGATCGTGAGGGTGAAGTGCGGGTCGTGGTGTACCAAGTCATGATGCTGGTTGCACCGCACTTGCTGGCACCAGTGAAACTGGCGACTGAGCAAATGGCGTTGCGGTATCTGGAAGAGCATGAGTGAGCAGGACGATCTTTTCCGCTCTGTCAGACACTGCGAAATTTCCCAGCAGAAACAAAAACGCCCGACCTGTGCCGGTCGGGCGTTTTTGTGAGTCCTGAAAAAATCAGGACTGACTGGTTGGCGTCGGTGAAGTCGGCGCAACAGTCGGGGCGACCACAGGGGCCGGTGCAGCAGCGGAGTTCGCTGCGCTGACGGCAACCGCGGGTTTTTCGGCAACTGCAGGCTTGGGTGCGGCAGCCTTTGGCGCAGCTGGTTTCCTGGCAACCGGCTTCTTCGCAGCGGCAGGCTTGGCGGCAGGTTTCGCTGCTGCCTTGACTGCTGGTTTAGCTGCAGCTGGCTTGGCCGCTGCAGGTTTAGCCGCGGCGGTTTTCGCAGCCGGTTTAGCCGCTGGCTTGGCTGCAGGTTTAGCGGCTGCTTTTGCCAATGGTTTAGCCGCTGCAGTTTTGGCGGAGACTGGCGTGACCGAAGCACCGGTCAGGCGCTCGATCTGCTTGGTCAGGGTATCGACCTTGCTGTGCAGCGCTTTCACTTCATTGCGGCTAGGCACGCCCAGACGCGAAATGGCACTGTTCAGACGCTTGTCGAAAGCCTCTTCCAGCTCGCCCCATTTGCCCAGTGCGCGATCTTTGACATCACCGACACGGGACTTGGCCGATTGGGCGGAGTCCTTGGCGGCATCGACTTTTTTGCCGACAGCACTTTTGGTGAGTTTCTCGGCTTTCTCGCCATCTTTGACCAGGGTATCGAAGAGCTTGCTGCCGTCAGTATCAATCTTCGAGTACACGCCTAAACCAGCAAGCCAGATTTTGCGGGAGTAGTCTTCGACTTTCCCAATCCACGAGCTGCCTTCTTTTTCAGTATTCTTTTTACCAGCCATCCCGTTCTCCTTAATGTTTACGCGCGACACGTTCAAGCAATGCCGTCAGCCCATCGAGCTTAGCAGAGAGTGTTTCAACATCATGTTTAGACGCAATGCCGAAGCGATTCAAGGCACTTGCGACACGCGTGTCGAAAGCCTTCTCGACTTTATCCAGTTGCACTTCGACTTTGCCCTTGAAGCTGGTGACGTCGCTCTTGTCGTTATCAATCTGACTGTTAGCGGCTTCAAGTTGTTCCGTCACCGCTTTTTTGCTTTTGTTTTCAACAGTTTGACCAGCCTTGATCAACTCTTGAAAGTACTCGCTGCCTTCCTGACCGACCTTGGTGTAGGCACCCAGGCCAGCCAGCCAGATCTTGCGGGCATACACTTTCACTTCGCTCAGCGTGGTTGACTCAACGTCGGTTTTTTTCTTCAGACTAACTTTGGCCATGGTGCACCTCATGCGCAAAAGGTTTGAGGAACTGCCCGCAGGAATGAGGGCTTAGGCACAAAGTAGTGAGAAAAATTAGAAACAGCACCCTAAGAAATACCACCAACCTGCTACACAAAAACAAAAGCGCTTCAGGCCAGGGCTTTATCCAGCGCCTTTTCGATTTCCGACTTGATCGTGCCGCTCATGGCCGACATCAACAGGCCCAATTCGACATTCACCCTGATCGTTTTTTCGCCGATCTCGACCGCCCCATTCACGCCGGAGCGTTTGAGTTTCACGGTGTCGCCCACCCATTGAGGCACGAGCCCATATTGATCGGCCAGTTTTTGCACAAGGCTTTCGGTCTTTTCGCGGGCAGCTTCAAGACCCAGGCCATGGGCACGCTCAACACTTATACGGGCCATTGAATGACTCCTGTTTTATCGGGACTTGCCTGGAGCATCTGACACAAGCGGCCGGTGTGGGCCACTAGCTGCGTCAAAACCACTCGGCGGTTGCCTATCTTACATTCAGCCTTGCCAAGACAAAGACCGCCACCGGGATTAGAATGTCGCGCATTCTCTTTTGGTGACAGCGATATGACTGATCAGCGCAAAGGCAGCGATGCCGAACCCACCACTCACTTCGGCTTCAAAAACGTCCCGGAAAGCCAGAAGGCGGAAAAAGTCGCCGAAGTTTTCCACTCGGTAGCCGCCAAGTACGACTTGATGAACGACCTGCTGTCGGGTGGCATGCACCGGTTGTGGAAGCGTTTCGCGATCGAACTGTCCGGCGTCCGCACCGGCAATCGCGTGTTGGACATCGCTGGCGGTACCGGCGACCTGACCAAAAAGTTCTCGCACCTGGTAGGTCCGACCGGTCAGGTGGTATTGGCTGACATCAACGAATCCATGCTCAAGGTTGGTCGCGATCGCTTGCTGGATCTGGGTGTGGCCGGCAACGTCGAGTTTGTCCAGGCCGACGCCGAAAAACTACCGTTCCCGGACAACCATTTCGACTGCGTGACCATCGCCTTCGGCCTGCGCAACGTCACGCACAAGGAAGACGCCCTGCGCTCCATGCTGCGCGTCCTCAAGCCCGGTGGTCGACTGTTGGTGCTGGAGTTCTCCAAGCCGACCAACGCACTGATGTCCAAAGCCTACGACGCCTATTCGTTCGCCTTCATGCCACTGATGGGCAAGCTGATCACCAATGACTCGGAAAGCTACCGCTATCTGGCCGAGTCGATCCGCATGCACCCGAATCAGGAAACCTTGAAGTCGATGATGGTCGAGGCCGGTTTCGACCGCGTGACCTACCACAACATGACCGCAGGCATTGTCGCCCTGCATCGCGGCATCAAACCCTGATGTTGCTCAGCGGCCTGCTCGCCGGCGTCGAACACGGCCTCAATCGCGTGCTGCGTCTCGACAGCACGGCCCTGCCGCGCTTGCAGCATCTGGACGGCAAGGTGATTGCCGTCGATTGTCGCAGCCCGGCGTTGCAGCTGTTCATCATCCCCAGCAATGAAGGCCTGATGCTGGCCGCCCATTGGGCGGCCGATGCCGATTGCACCTTGCGCGCTCCGGCGTCGAGCCTGCTGAGCCTGGCGCTGAACAAAGACAAGACCGCGGTTCTCCACAGCCCTGAAGTCGAGCTTGTAGGTGACAGCGCGGTACTGCTGGAGCTCGCGATGATACTGCAGGACCTCGAACTGGACTGGGAATACGAACTCTCGCGCTGGCTCGGCCCGGTCGCCACGCAGTTGCTCGGTGGCCATTTGCGCAGCCGCGCGCGCTGGTATCAGCAAGGTTTCGCCAGCCTGAACCAGAACCTCGCCGAGTACCTCAGCGAAGAATCGCGCACACTGGTAGGCCAACGCGAAGCCGAAGCCCGCTTTAGCGAACTAGACCAGATCAAACTCGATCTGGAACGTCTTGAGGCGCGTTTCGAGCGTCTTTCCCGATCCCTTGATTCAAGCGATAACGCATGAAGCTGCTTGCCGTCCGCCGTTTGTTGCGCATCCAGCGCGTCGTGATCCGCTACCGCCTCGATGACATGCTGTTCGCCCTGCCATTGCCCTGGTTTCTCCTGGCGCTGCGTTATGCCTTGCCATGGCGCTGGTTCCCGCGCAAGACGCTGGCGCTTAGCCGTGGCGCTCGCCTGCGCCTTGCGCTGCAGGATCTGGGGCCGATTTTCATCAAGTTCGGCCAGATTCTTTCCACTCGCCGTGACCTGCTGCCCGAAGACATCGCCGACGAGCTGATGCTGTTGCAAGACCGGGTGCCGCCGTTCGACTCTCAAGTGGCGGTGGATCTGATCGAAAGCCAGCTTGGCAAGAAGATCAGCGAAGTCTTCAGCCGTTTCGACTTCGAACCGCTGGCCTCGGCTTCAGTGGCGCAGGTTCACGCCGCGCAACTGAAAAGCGGTGAAGAAGTGGTGGTCAAGGTGATACGTCCAGGCCTCAAACCGGTGATCGCCCAAGACCTGGCCTGGTTATTCATCCTCGCCCGTGCGGCCGAAAAACTCTCCGCCGATGCCCGTCTGCTGCACCCGGTGGACGTAGTCCAGGACTACGAAAAAACCATCTACGACGAGCTCGATCTGTTGCGCGAAGCGGCTAACGCCAGCCAGTTGAAGCGTAATTTCGACGGCTCGCCGATGCTTTACGTGCCGCAGGTCTACTGGGACTGGTGCCGGCCGAAAGTACTGGTGATGGAGCGCATCTACGGTATTCAAGTCACCGATCTGGCAACCCTGGCTGACCAGCGCACCGACATGAAAATGCTCGCCGAGCGCGGCGTGGAGATCTTCTTCACCCAGGTGTTCCGCGACAGTTTCTTCCACGCCGACATGCACCCTGGCAATATTTTTGTCAGCACCGTGCAGCCGTGGAGCCCACAGTACATTGCCATCGACTGCGGCATCGTCGGCAGCCTGACCCCGGAAGACCAGGATTATCTGGCGCGCAACCTGTTCGCCTTTTTCAAGCGCGACTACCGCCGCGTCGCCCAGCTGCACATCGATTCGGGCTGGGTGCCGGCGGAAACCAAACTCAATGAATTCGAAGCGGCGATCCGTACGGTTTGTGAGCCGATTTTCGAAAAACCATTAAAAGACATCTCCTTCGGTCAGGTGCTCATGCGCCTGTTCCAGACCGCACGGCGCTTCAACATGGAAGTGCAGCCCCAGCTTGTTCTTTTGCAGAAAACCCTGCTGAACATCGAAGGCCTGGGTCGTCAGCTGTATCCGGAGCTGGATCTGTGGAACACCGCCCAGCCGTTCCTTGAACGCTGGATGCGCGAGCGGATCAGCCCCAAAGCCCTGCTGGGCAACCTGCAGAGCCAGGTAGAACAACTGCCGCACCTGGCCAACATGACCCGAGACTTGCTCGAACGCATGTCGCAACCCCATATCTCCGATACGCCACCACCGTGGCACAGGCGCAAGGACGACTGGTTCCTGCGTCTGCTCGGTACCGCACATCTGGCCGGCGGTACGATACTCGCTGCCGGCGGACCGTTGAATGAATTGGGGCATTGGCCGGCCGGGATCATGGTCGCCGTCGGTTTGTATCTGGTCATGCGCCGATAGCCAGCAACGCGCGCTGCTGGCACACTGTTTCACATCGCCAAGGCACAGCAACAAGCGCTGAGCACGGTTGTCGGAGTCGAAGATGAAAGATTGGCTGGATGAGATCAAATGGGACAGTGATGGTCTGGTGCCGGCGATTGCCCAGGACCACAAAACCGGGCGCGTGCTGATGATGGCCTGGATGAACCGCGAAGCGCTGGAGCTGACCGCCGCCGAAAACCGCGCCATCTACTGGTCCCGTTCCCGTGGCAAGCTGTGGCGCAAGGGTGAAGAGTCCGGCCATGTGCAAAAACTGCATGAGATGCGCCTGGACTGCGACGCCGATGTGATCATTCTGATGGTCGAACAGATCGGCGACATCGCCTGCCACACCGGCCGCCAAAGCTGCTTCTACCGCGTCTATGAAAACGGCGACTGGAAGACTGTCGACCCGGTACTCAAAGACCCGCACGCCATCTATTCGGCAGGACACTGATCATGAGCGATACCCTGAACCGTCTCGCCCTGGTGCTCGAAGAGCGCAAAGGCGCAGCGGCCGACACGTCCTATGTCGCCAGCCTGTACCACAAGGGCTTGAACAAGATTCTGGAAAAAGTCGGCGAGGAATCAGTTGAAACCATCATCGCCGCCAAGGATGCCGCCATCAGCGGTGATTGCAGCGATGTAATATACGAAACCGCCGATTTGTGGTTCCACAGTCTGGTCATGCTCGCCCAACTGGGGCAGCATCCACAGGCTGTGCTGGACGAGCTGGAGCGGCGCATCGGTACGTCCGGGCACGTCGAGAAGGCTTCGCGTCCATCCGCTTGAAAACGATTATAAGAGGAGTTGCAGCATGGGCATTTTTGACTGGAAACACTGGATCGTCATCCTGGTTGTCGTGGTGCTGGTGTTCGGTACCAAGAAACTCAAAAACCTCGGCACTGACGTCGGCGAGTCGATCAAGGGCTTTCGCAAGGCCATGAACGACGATGAAAAACCTGCAGATCCATCCGCAACACCGGGCCAACCGGTACCGCCGGTGCAGCCACAGGCTTCGCCACTGAACGAGCCGCATACCATCGACGTGCAGGCGCATAAAGTCGAAGAGCCGATCCGCAAAGACTCGTGAGCACTGACTAATGTTTGGTATCAGCTTCTCTGAACTGTTGCTCGTCGGTCTCGTTGCCCTGCTGGTGCTCGGCCCCGAGCGTCTGCCGGGTGCTGCGCGCACGGCAGGCCTTTGGATAGGGCGCTTGAAACGCAGCTTCAACGCGATCAAACAGGAAGTTGAACGTGAAATCGGTGCCGACGAAATTCGTCGGCAACTGCATAACGAACACATTCTGTCGCTTGAAGAAGAAGCGCGGAAGATCCTCGCGCCGCAGCAGCAGACGCCGACAACTTCCGAACCGGTGGCGGAGCAGACGATTGCCGCGCCTGCGGCGGTTGCGAACCAGACCCAGGCAGCGCCTGCGGTGACAGCCCTCAGCCCTGCTGAACCGGTTGCCCCCTCAACACTGACAGAACCCGTTTCTCCTGCGGCGGTACCCAGTACGCCAGCCCCCCACGACTCAACTTTGCCGCCGCGAGCCCCATGAGCGCTGATAAACCGGAAAACGACCAGCACATGCCGCTGGTTTCGCACCTCACCGAGTTGCGCACCCGCCTGCTGCGCTGTGTAGCGGCGATCTTCGTGATCTTCGCCGGGCTTTTCGCCTTCACCCAGCAGATCTACACCTTCGTTTCCATACCGTTACGCCAGTACCTGCCGGCGGGCGCGACGATGATCGCCACCGATGTGTCCTCACCGTTCCTCACACCGCTCAAGCTGACGATGATGGTCTCGCTGTTTTTAGCGATTCCGATAATCCTGCATCAGATCTGGGGCTTTATCGCGCCAGGCCTGTACAAGCACGAAAAACGCATCGCCGTGCCATTGCTGGTCTCGAGCATCCTGCTGTTCTATACCGGGATGGCTTTCGCCTACTTCCTGGTGTTCCCGCTGATCTTCAAATTCTTCGCCTCCGCCACCCCGGCCGGCGTGGAAATGATGACCGATATCACCAGCTACCTCGATTTCGTCATGACGCTGTTCTTCGCCTTCGGCGTCGCGTTCGAAATCCCGGTAGCCGTGGTGTTGCTGGTATGGATCGGCGTGGTCGACGTCAAATACCTGAAGAAAATCCGCCCATATGTGGTCATCGGTTGCTTCGTGGTCGGCATGATCCTCACCCCACCGGACATCTTCTCGCAGACATTGCTGGCGGTACCGATGTGGTTGCTGTTTGAAATCGGCATTCTCTTTGGCAGCCTGGTCAGCAAGCGCGGCGAACACCCGGACGATCAGCCCGCCGACAACGACCATAACGACCAGCCGCCAGCGACCCAAGCGTGAATCTGCTCCTCCTCGAAGAGGCCGACTTCATTGCGGCCGACCGGGTGATCCTGCGTGATCGCCGCCTGACCCATATGCAGGAAGTCCATCGCGCCGCCGTCGGTGACAGCCTGCGAGTCGGGCGTATCGGCGGATTGATGGGCTCGGCCGAGTTGCTGCGCCTGGAGGCTCACGAAGCCGAGTTGCAGGTCAGCCTTGATCAGCCGCCGCCGGCCAAGCTGCCATTGACGCTGCTGCTGGCCCTGCCACGACCGAAGATGCTCCGCCGCGTGCTGCAAACCGTCGCGGCGATGGGCGTGCCGCGCGTGGTGCTGGTGAACAGCTACCGGGTCGAAAAGAGCTTCTGGCAAACACCGTTTCTTGAACCCGAAGCGGTTCGCGAGCAACTGATCCTCGGCCTGGAACAGGCACGCGACAGCGTGCTGCCGGAAATCATCATTGAGAAACGCTTCAAACCCTTCGTCGAAGACCGCCTGCCAGCGATGGCCGACGGCACCCTCGGACTGGTCGGTCATCCCGGTAATTACCCGCCCTGCCCGCGCGGGCTGGATGAGCCGGTGACGCTGGCCATCGGCCCGGAAGGCGGCTGGATCCCTTACGAAATCGACCTGTTGGCCAAGGCCGGCCTGCAACCGGTGCAGCTCGGTGACCGCATCCTGCGGGTTGAGACTGCCGTGACTGCCCTCCTTTCCCGACTGTTCTGATCTATCGCCCCGCACACCCGCAGGAGCAGAGCTTGCCGGCGATCGGCGCACCACGGTGTGCCAGAAATATCGCCTCGCGGGCAATCAAACGTCGACCGGCTGCTCCAGTTTCCGGCAAGCCTGCCGATACACCCCAATAGACCCATTCATGCTCTAAAGGGAGTGAACAGCATGTACCGTTGGTTAGCCCAGAACCTTGGAAATGTGAGCGTCAATCGCAAACTCGGCGCAGGCTTCGGCCTGGTACTTCTGTTGACGCTGCTGATCACCGTGACTGGCTGGACTGGCCTGAGTGGGGTGATCAGTCGTGGCGACAAGCTCGGCTACATCTCCAGCCTGAACGAACTGACCAAGGACCTGCGTATTGCCCGCCTGGACTATGAAATGCGCCGTGGCGAACAAGGCCCGGCGGCGGTCAACGATCTGCTGGGCAAGCTCGACGAAGGCCTGCAAAGCGCCCTCAAGGTGATCATAAAGCCGACAAATGTGGCGATGCTCAACCAGCAGATCGAAGCCGTCAGCGAGTACAGGCACGCCTTTGCCGACCTGATCCAGGCCACCGCCAATCGCGAAGCGGCCCGCGCCCGGCTCGGCGCCACCGCCGACAACGCCGCGGCCCGCGTGGCGGAAGTCGAAAAATCCCTGCTGCAAGGTGACAGCGTTGCTCAATTCAACAGCGTGGTAGACCTGAGCAAGCTGATTCAGCAGGCACGCTTCCAGGTGCGCGGTTACACCTACAGTGGCAAGGCCGACGCCGAACAACCGGCGCTGGACGCCATCGACAACGCCCTGAAAAACCTCGAAAGCCTACCGGGGAAACTGCCGGAACAGCACACCGCCAACCTGCAACAGGCCACCGACTCGCTCATCGGCTACCGCGCCGCCGTCAGCCAGTTTCGCGACTGCCAAGTGGCCAGCGCCGACGCCCTCAAACGCATGGCCGCGCAAGGCGACCGCCTGATAGAGCTGAGCAAGCAACTGACGAGCGCTCAAACCCAAGTGCGTGACGCCGAGGCCGCCCAGGCCAAAAGCACCCTGCTCCTGGTGACTGTGCTGGCGTTGGTGTTCGGCCTGATTGCCGCCTGGGCTATCACCCGCCAGATCGTCATTCCGTTAAACCAGACGCTGAAAATCGCCGAGCACGTTGCGGCCGGCGACCTGACCCACAACCTCACGTCCGAGCGCCGCGACGAACTGGGCCAGCTGCAACGGGCCATGCAAAGCATGACCATGGGCCTTCGGGATCTGATCGGCGGCATCAGCGATGGCGTGACGCAGATCGCCAGCGCCGCCGAGCAGCTGTCAGCCGTTACCGAACAGACCAGCGCCGGGGTCAACAGCCAGAAAGTCGAAACCGATCAGGTTGCCACCGCAATGCACGAAATGACCGCCACCGTGCAGGAAGTCGCGCGCAACGCCGAAGAGGCCTCAGAAGCTGCCGTCGCCGCCGACCAACAGGCCCGTGAAGGAGATAAAGTGGTGGGCGAGGCGATCGCTCAAATCGAACGCCTGGCAACCGAGGTCGGCAACTCCACTGAAGCAATGAGCCATCTCAAGCGCGAAAGCGACAAAATCGGCAGTGTGCTCGACGTGATCAAGTCGGTGGCACAACAGACTAACCTGCTGGCCCTCAACGCTGCCATCGAAGCCGCCCGCGCCGGTGAAGCAGGACGTGGCTTCGCCGTGGTGGCCGATGAAGTGCGCAGCCTCGCCCAGCGCACCCAGAAGTCCACCGAAGAAATCGAAGAGCTGATCGTCGGTCTGCAAAGCGGCACCCAGCAAGTCGCCAACATCATGGACAACAGCCGCAGCCTGACCGACAGCAGCGTCGAACTGACCCGACGCGCGGGGAGTTCGCTGACAAACATCACCCGCACCGTGTCAGCGATTCAGGCGATGAACCAGCAGATCGCCGCCGCTGCCGAGCAACAAAGCGCCGTGGCCGAAGAGATCAACCGCAGCGTGCTGAACGTGCGCGATGTCTCGGAACAGACCTCGGCCGCCAGTGAAGAGACCGCTGCTTCCAGCGTTGAGCTGGCTCGCTTGGGGACTCATCTGCAGATGTTGGTCGGGCGGTTCAGGACCTGAAGAACGAGCTGCTGTCACCACTACCTGGCAGTTCTGCCAGGTAGACATCGTTTTCTCGTCGGTAGAAGCTGGATCGATAGCCTGGCCACCTGAAGATGATCAATGCCCAACTCACATGACAGCTTATTAATCCGCTACCAATACGATGCGCTTGATCGGTTGGTAAGTTGCACCCCCAGCGGTCGGTCTCGTGTAGATCGCCTCTATCAAAAAGACCGCTTAACTACAGAAATTCAAGGTTCCGTACAACGTCAGATATTTCAATGCGCAGACATGTTATTGGCGGAACTGCAGCAGGAGGAGGAAACCAGGCGCACTTCGTTACTAATGACCGATAAACAACACTCGGTGTTACAAACTACCGATAGCAAGTCCGCCTATACGCCTTACGGTCATCGTCCGGTTGAAGGGGGATTAGCCAGCCTTCTGGGTTTCAATGGCGAGCATCCTGACCCGGTTACTGGCCATTATTTATTGGGGAACGGACACCGGGCGTTCAATCCGGTACTTATGCGTTTTAACAGTCTGGATAGTTTGAGTCCCTTTGGAAAAGGCGGCTTGAATGGCTATGCGTATTGCCAGGGAGATCCCGTTAATCGTATCGATCCCACAGGAAAATATTGGCAGGGATGGACATGGTTTGGGATGGGTGTTGCGGATTTCGTGGGCAGTTACCTGCTCCCCCACCTACCCAGGGTGGCGCCATTGCAACGGGCAGCACAGCGGATCCCGGTAGTCGGACGCACTGGCTTTGGGCAGGCCTCCAAGGGAATAGCAACAATAAGCGGGCTTGCTGCGACGGTACTTTTTCCGGTCATGACCGCCTTTGAAATTAAAAACCCTGAATCATCGGCAAATGATCGATTCATGCTCGCTATGGCAGCGCTTTCGGCAGTTGCTTTTATCAGTGGTGCCGGCGTCGTCCTGCACAAACTTGCCCGACCGGCGACAGTTCTGTCGCGGACATCTTCTCTAGCCCAATTGCCAGCCCCACGCCTGACACGATCCCAGTCTCAACCCAATATTGGTCATAACTTTGGCAGTGAATCTCCTATGCCGGTCTCGAATACGAATTTAGATAAATTCAATTTGATGAAGAGGTTTGATCAGGGTGAGTTCAGGTCCGGATCGGGAGTAGTTCAAAACTCCACCTCGATCCGAAGAAACAGCCGCCAAGAAACCCTTAGGAGACGTTCATTATCCGCCTGAAGAAGATGACAGAACCTGCATGTCACCCAAAGGTTAAGCGCGTGACATGGATCTACAACACCTGTCGCAAAAACGCCTGAGCCCGCAAATCCTTCGGCAAAGCAAAGAACTCCTCAGGCGGGGAATCTTCCAGCAGTTTGCCGTGGTCGAAGAACAGCACCCGATCTGCCACTTCCCGGGCGAAGCCCATTTCGTGGGTCACGCAGACCATGGTCATGCCTTCCAGGGCCAGGGTTTTCATTACGTCGAGGACTTCGCCGACCATTTCCGGGTCGAGCGCCGAGGTTGGCTCATCGAACAACATCACCTTGGGCTCCATGGCCAACGCCCGGGCTATCGCCACGCGTTGTTGCTGGCCGCCGGAAAGGCGTGACGGAAATTCGTTGGCCTTCTGCGCGATGCCGACCTTTTCCAGCAACACCCGAGCCTTGGCCTCGCGCTCTTGCTTGCCGCGCTTGCGCACGACTTTCTGCGCAAGGCAAAGGTTTTCCAGCACGGTCATATGCGGGAACAGGTTGAAATGCTGGAAGACCATGCCGACTTCACGGCGGTAGGCGTTGACGTCGGTTTTCGGGTTGGACAGTTCCAGGCCGTCGATGCTGACGGAGCCCGAGTCGAACGCCTCGAGACCGTTCAGGCAGCGCAGGAAGGTCGATTTGCCGGAGCCGGACGGGCCAATCACCACCAGCACTTCGCCCTTGGCCACTTGGGTGGTGACGCTATCCACCGCGCGGACCACTTGCCCACGGGTGTCGAAGACTTTAACCAGATCGCGGACTTCAATCACTTTGCGCGAGCCTCCGCTCAAGCCGGCTGGCGACTTTCGACAGCGGCAGGTTGATCAACAAATACAGGCCCGCCACGCAGAACAGAATCTCAAATGGCGAGAACGAGGTCGTGATAACTTCCCGACCGCTTTTGAGCAGCTCGGTAATGGCGATCACCGACACCAGCGAGGTGTCCTTGACCAGACTGATGAACTGCCCGGCCAGCGGCGGCAGAACGCGTTTGAAGGCCTGCGGCAAGACCACATGGCGCATCGACTGACCAGCGCTCAAACCCAGCGAACGTGCGGCTTCATTCTGGCCACGGGCAATCGACTGTACGCCCGAGCGGACGATTTCAGCCACATAGGCGCCGGTGAACAGCGACAACGCCGCAATTGCGGCGAACTCGCGGGAGAGGTTCAGCACCGTACCGATGAAGAAGTAGAAGATGAATACCTGCACCAGCAACGGCGTACCGCGCACCAGTTCGACATAAATCGTCGACAGATCGCGCAGGGTCGGGTTGTTCGACAGCCGGCAGAGGCCGGTAGCCAGGCCGATCAACAGCCCAAGCAAACCTGAGACCAGCGAAAGCCACAAAGTGGTCCACAAGCCCCACAGCAGCGGCCCGGCCGCCCAATGGCGGGTGACACCAATCACGTCGCCTTCGGCCACGTCATCGCCGCGGGCGAATTGCAGGCTGTTGTCGTCGACGGTCAGCTGCTGTTCTTCACCTGCGTCGTTGCGCAGGGTGACTTGAGCCTTGTCGCCTGTGCGCACCAGTTCGCTGACGGTGGAGATGTCCGCCGCCCGCCGGGATTCTTCGGCGTGGTAGGCGAAGTATTGCGGTACGCGGTTCCAGCGCCATTCATAGGACATCAGCGAGGTGGCATAGTACAACGCGCCGGCCAGGCCGATCAGCACCAGCACGGTCAATACGTGCCAGGGCCATTGGGCTTTTTTCTGTTTCATTCTGAGACTCGACTCTGATTGATCGTTCCCACGCTGCATGGGAACACCGCTCAGGACGCTCAGCGTCCTTTCGCAGGCGTGACGCGGAGCGTCACAGGATGCATTCCCACGCAAAAGCGTGGGAACGATCATCGACTGGGTGTTATTCCATATCCTTGAGCCAGGCGGTCTCTTTGAACCACTTGTCATGGATGCGATCGTAAGTGCCGTCTTCGTGGATCTGGTGCAGGAAGTTGTTGATGAAGTTGATGCTGTCGTAATCACCCTTCTTCAGACCGAAGGCCAGCGGCTCGTAGGTGAACGGCTTATCGAGGAATACCAGTTTGCCGTTACCGACTTTGTTCACCGCGACAACGTTGTAAGGCGCGTCGTAAATGAAGGCGTCAGCCTTGCCGTTGACCACGTCGAGTACCGCTTCTTGCTCGTTGTCGTAGCCGTGGTATTTGGCTTGGGATATCAGCTTCCTGGCGACCAATTCGCCAGTAGTGCCCAGCTTGGAGGTGATGCGGTAGTCGGCAGTGTTCAGGTCTTTATAGGACTTGATGGTGCCTTCCAGCTCCTTGCGGATCAGCAGCGTCTGGCCAACCACGATGAAGGGTTCGCTGAAGTTCAGGCGCAGGTTGCGTTCCTGGGTCAGGGTCATGCCGCTGCCGATCATGTCGAACTTGTCGGTCAGCAGGGCCGGGATGATGCCGTCATAGCCGGTGGAAACCATCTCCAGCTTGACTCCCATGGCCTTGGCCATGGCTTTGAGCAGGTCGACCTCGAAGCCGATGATCTCGCCGCGCTTGTTAGTCATTTCGAACGGCATGTAAGTCGGGTCCATGCCGACTTTCAGCGTGCCGCGCTTGACCGCGTCATCGATGGCACCGGCATGAGCGGCGTTGACTGACACCATTGCCGTGACGCCAAGCAGCAGCATCGATAGATACTTCTTCATCATCAAGTCCCCTGAACCCTTTTTTTGAGGCGCGCAAAAAGCAGATTTTCGTTAGAAAACCGTCAGATACGAACAATAAGCTGTCCGGGCGCACCAATTCGGGGAGCGATCCTAACTCACTCGTTTGTTTGCACAAGGGTTTAAGGAGGATTTGTTATCGCAGGTTGGCAGAAACAGGAAAGACGCGGGAAGAGATGCTGAGCGCAATGATCGTTCCCACGCTCTGCGTGGGAATGCCGCCTGTGACGCTCCGCGTCACCTCAAGAGCGGACGCGGAGCGTCCGGTGAGGCGTTCCCACGCGGGAGCGTGGGAACGATCAAGATTGCGCCCATGCTGGGCGCACAACAAAAAACCCCGCTTCTTCTCAGGAGCGGGGCTTTTCATCAGGCCGGCTGTACTTCAGCAGACAGCGGTTTCAACGGTAGCAACGGAGCATGCGGATCGGCTTCGATCGACTGGCGCCAGGCGCCAAGCCATTCGGCATGACCTTCGCTCCAGACCTGCTCATGCAAGCGAGCCAACGCAACCGGATCGCTGAGCAGCGCCACACGCTCGTTATTATTGAGCGCCGCAGGGCCGGCTTTCAGCGCGTGACGCACTCGCTCGATACGCAACCACTCGATCGGCTCGGCCTGGCCGTGACGGGCAGTGGCCAAGGCGCAAGCCAGGGCATTCTGCTGCGGGTCGACCACTGCCCGGACAAAGCCGTCGTTCAGCGCATGCCAACGGTTTTCGTGGGTGTACCGATCAGTCGCCAGCAAGGCCTGTGGCGGTGCGTATTCCTCAGGGATCAGGAACAGGCTTTCATCACGGGACTTGAGGCCCAACTTGACCCGGCTGGAAATCACCGAGACCGGAATCGACAGCATCAGCGAACCGACAATCGGCACCAGCCACCAGAGGAAGCTTGGGTTTAGCCAAACCACCAGCAATGCCCAGAAAAAGCCCAGCAAGGTTTGCGGACCATGACGGCGCACCGCTTCGCTCCACGGCGTGGAATCGTCGTCACGTTGCGGGGAGTTCCAGGTCGCAGCCCAACCGAGGAACGCGGCGAGAACGAAGCGAGTGTGGAAAATCATCCGCACCGGTGCCAACAGCATGGAGAACAGCATCTCCAACAGCATCGACAGGGTGACCTTGAACTTGCCACCGAACTCTTTCGCGCCCTTGGCCCAGATCAGGATGATGCTCAGCAATTTCGGCAGAAACAGCAGCACGATCGTCGTCGAGAACAGCGCGACGGCCTTGTCCGGGTGCCATTGCGGCCACAGCGGATAGAGCTGTCGAGGCTCCATGAAGTACTGCGGTTCCATCAGCGTGTTGACCGCCAGCAAGGCCGTCGAGAGCACCAGGAAGAAAAACCACAACGGCGCCGACAGGTACGACATCACGCCGGTCAGGAACACCGCACGGTGCACCGGGTGCATGCCCTTGACCAGGAACAGCCGGAAGTTCATCAGGTTGCCGTGACACCAGCGACGATCACGCTTGAGTTCGTCCAGCAGGTTCGGCGGCAGTTCTTCATAACTGCCGGGCAAGTCGTAGGCAATCCATACGCCCCAGCCGGCACGGCGCATCAGCGCAGCTTCGACGAAGTCGTGAGAGAGGATCGCACCCGCGAACGCGCCTTTACCGGGCAATGGCGCCAGGGCGCAATGCTCGATGAACGGTTTCATGCGGATGATTGCGTTGTGCCCCCAGTAGTGGGACTCACCCAACTGCCAGAAGTGCAGGCCAGCGGTAAACAGCGGGCCATAAACGCGGGTCGCGAACTGCTGCATGCGTGCATACAGCGTGTCCATGCCCGAAGCACGCGGCGCGGTCTGAATAATCCCGGCGTCCGGCGTGGCTTCCATCAAGCGCACCAGGCTGGTCAGGCATTCGCCACTCATTACGCTGTCGGCGTCGAGCACCACCATGTACTTGTAATCACCGCCCCAACGACGGCAGAAGTCGTCGAGGTTGCCGCTCTTGCGTTTGACCCGACGGCGACGGCGGCGATAGAAGATCCGCCCGAAGCCTTTGGCTTCGCGGCAGACGTCTAGCCAGGCCTGCTGTTCGGCAACGCAGATGTCGCTGTCGTTACTGTCGCTGAGGACGAAGAAGTCGAAGCGATCCAGGTCACCAGTCGCTGCAACCGACTCGAAAGTCGCTCGCAAACCGGCGAATACACGCGGCACATCTTCATTGCAGATCGGCATGACCAGCGCGGTGCGGGCTTCTTTGGGAATCGGCTCGTCACCAGCACTGGCGCCGGATATACGGTATTTGTCATGCCCGGTGAGCAACTCGAGGAAGCCCATCAGTGCAGTCCAGAAACCCGCCGATACCCAGCAGAACAGAATCCCGAACAGAACCAGGATGCTGGATTGCAGCGCGTACGGCAGCACTTGGGTGGCGGTTTGGATAAGCGGTTGATGCAAGACTTCGTTCAGATCGACGAATGACCAGCCTTGGTACGGCATGATGCCTTTCATGTACCAGCCGGCGACGATGGTCTGGCCGAGCATCAGTGTCAGCAAAATGTAGCGACGGATCGAACCCACCGTGCGCCAGCGGGCAGCCGGCAACACACGCTCGTCGATCTTGGGTGCCGGCGGGTTGGTGCGCCCGGTCAGACGACGCCAGACGCGCACCAGAATATTGGTGCGCCACGGCTCCGGTACGACCTTGGTCCGGCGAATCGGCGGAGTTGCCTTGAGGCACACCCGACCGCTGGCGTCGACCGCCAACATCTCGGCCTCCTCCAGTTCTTGCGCGGAATTCAAGGTCAAGCGGCGACCCACCGAGGCTTGTGCAGCCCCGGCAGGCGCGTCGAAAGTCGAGGACGACAGACGTTCATGCAACTCGGTGAATGATTTGCAGCCCGCAAGTTCCGCGCGCTGCGCATCGTTCATCGGCAGGTGCGCCAGGTACTCGGCAAGTGTCTCTGGTTGTATTTGAGAATTACTCATCGGCAGGCAACTGGTAGCTCCAGGTCTCGGTCAAGACTTGTTCGGTTTTTACCGATTCCGGTGTGGCAGGGGCCGCTTCGGCAGCCGCTGGCTGCTTGGCGTCTTTTTCTTTCTTCTCGACTTTCTCTTGTTGTCTGGCGGCGATTTTGTCGGCCTTGGCAACGGAAGAGTTAGCCGTCGCAGCCGAAGCCTTGACCGGCTCGGCAGCCACGATGTTCTTGACCAGAGCGGCGCGCATTTCAGTGGACTTGTTCGGGTCCTTGATTTTCATGCGCAAGGTCAGGCGCCAGCCTTGGGTCTCCGGGTTGTAGCGAACGCTGTTTTCCACCAGCTCGGCATTATCGCCGACGCTGACCTGACTGCGAACCGGTGTATCTTCAGGCAGAGCCTTGAGGGTCGGGCCGACGAAGTCCACCAGATAAGCGACGCTGCCGTCTGGCTGACGGATCAGGTTGGACTGCTTCACGTCACCGGTAGAGCGCAGGGTCTGCTGGACCCAGGCACTGTCAGCCGAGTGCAATGCAGCTTCGTCGATGGTCCAGTGCAGACGGTAGGCGAAGTCCAGCGGCTGGCCTGGCTCAGGCAGCTTTTCCGGGCTCCAGAAAGCAACGATGTTGTCGTTGGTTTCGTCCGCGGTCGGAATTTCGACCAGGTCAACAGTGCCTTTGCCCCAGTCGCCTTTTGGCTCGATCCAGGCACTTGGGCGCTTGTCGTAGCGGTCATCGAGGTCTTCGTAGTGGCTGAAGTCACGGCCACGTTGCAGCAAGCCAAAACCACGCGGGTTCTCAACCGAGAAATTGCTCACGGCCAGATGTTTCGGGTTGTTCAGTGGACGCCAGATCCATTCACCATTACCGGCATGGATCGACAGACCGCTGGAGTCGTGCAGTTCGCGACGATAGTTAAGTACTTTCGACGGCTGGTTGGCACCGAACAGGTACATGCTGGTCAGCGGCGCAACACCGAGCTTGGTGACCTTGTCACGCAGGAACATCTGCGCCTTGACGTCGACGATAGTGTCGCTGCCCGGACGCAGGATCAGCCGGTAGGCACCGGTCGCGCGAGGCGAATCCAGCAGGGCGTAGATCACCAGGTGCTTGTCGGTCGGCTTGGGCTGCTGAATCCAGAACTCGGTGAAGCGCGGGAACTCTTCACCGGACGGCAGCGCAGTGTCGATGGCCATGCCGCGGGCGGACAAGCCGTAGGTGTGCCCTTTACCGACGACGCGGAAGTAACTCGCGCCGAGCATGGTCATGATTTCGTCTTGCTTTTCGGCCTTGTTGATCGGATACAGCACACGGAAACCGGCATAACCCAGTTGCTCGGTGGCCTTTGGATCGACTTTGACGTCGCCGAAATCGAAACGACTCGAGTCGTACTTGATCTCTTCGACGGAGTTGGCGCCGATTTCGTTGATTTTCACCGGCGTGTCGAAGTGCATGCCCTGGTGATAGAACGACAGCTTGAACGGGGTTTTCTGATCGGCCCATTCGGCTTTTTCGGTGCGGAAACGTATTTTCTGGTAATCCGCGAATTTCATTTCCCGAAATTCGTTCGGCAGGTTACTGCGCGGGGCTTCGTACTTCTGCCCGGCCAGCTCTTTGGCCTTGGCCGATACATCATCCAGATTGAATGCCCAAAGCTGGCCGGCGCTGAGCAGGCAAAGCAGTGCAGAGCCCGTCATCAGTGCGTTACGTAACCGTTTGGCAGACAATTTTGGTGCATTACAGGGACTAACAATCACGAGCAACCCTCGCCGAAAACAGATCAAAAAACCAACGGCCAGACCAGGTGGCCTGTGTGGTCAGTCTCGTTTGCCTATTTCGGCGCCAGGAATCCAGATACTGCGTTGCTGCTCCTCGCCATAGCGGGCTATGACTGGTCGCAACGCCTTGTCTCTGACTCCCTGACATCCGAAATATTGCTAACAAACTAACCGTACAAGCCACTCATGCCAGGTTGGCGAGCATTATTCCGACTCCGCAGGGGCGAAATGATTCCCCAAACGGTCCAGGACAAGTCTCTACCTAAGTCAAAATGGACCAACGAACGCTGATCCCCGTAGCGCGCGATTATCTAGTAGGCCGCGTTACAACGCATCAGGGGTAACAAAGTATTTATCGCGAAAAACCCCTGTTTTCGGCCAAAAAGAGCTTAAATAGATATTTCAAGCGCTTTCAGGTCTGTAACAGGAAGGTTACCGGGCCATCATTGACCAAATGCACCTGCATGTCTGCGCCAAATCTTCCCGATGCCACATTGCTATGCAATTGTTGCGCCTTGGCTAATAAATAGCCAAAAAGCTCTTCTCCCAATGCCGGAGGGGCCGCGGTAGAAAAGCTCGGGCGCAAACCGTTTTTGGTATCGGCAGCCAGGGTGAACTGCGACACCAGCAGCAAACCGCCGCCGACATCGGCCAACGACAAGTTCATCTTGCCCTCGGCATCACTGAACACCCGATAGTTGAGCAGCTTATGCAGCAATTTGTCGGCGCTGGCCCGGGTATCCTCGGGTTCGACCGCCACCAGCACCAGCAAACCCTGGTCGACCGCGCCAACGATTTCCCCCGCCACTTCGACTCGCGCACCACGCACGCGCTGGAGCAGGCCCTTCATGCTTCTTCAGGCGGCAGGTCAAGCAAGCGACGGGCCATTTTGTTGGCCGCGCGCACCAGCGCATCGGTAATTCCCGATTCGGATGCCGCGTGACCAGCATCGCGAATGATCAGCAATTCGCTGTTCGGCCAGGCTTGATGCAGTTCCCAGGCGTTATCCAACGGACAGATCACATCGTAGCGGCCATGGACGATCACACCCGGCAAGTGAGCGATCTTCTGCATGTCGCGGATCAACTGGTTGGGCTCAAGGAAGGCATTGTTAGTGAAATAGTGGCACTCGATCCGGGCAATCGACAGCGCGCGCTGCGGTTCGGAAAAGCGCTCGACTACCATCGGGTTGGGACGCAAGGTTGCAGTACGACCTTCCCATGTCGACCAGGCTTTGGCCGCGTGCATCTGGGCGATCTGGTCATTGCCGGTCAGACGTTTATGGAAAGCGCCGAGCAGGTCGTCGCGCTCATCCAATGGAATCGGCGCCAGGTAGTCTTGCCAGTAATCCGGGAACATGCGGCTGGCACCGGCCTGGTAGAACCATTCGATTTCCTGCGGACGGCAGAGAAAGATCCCGCGCAGAATCAGCCCGTGGACCCGCTCCGGATGAGTTTGCGCGTAAGCCAGCGCCAGGGTCGAGCCCCAGGAGCCTCCGAACAACACCCATTTTTCGATACCTAAATGCTGGCGAATCCGCTCAAGGTCAGCGACCAGATCCCAGGTAGTGTTGTTTTCAAGGCTGGCGTGAGGTGTCGAACGACCGCAACCGCGCTGATCGAAGGTGACGATGCGATACAGGTTCGGGTCGAAAAAACAACGGCTTTGCGCATCGCATCCGGCCCCTGGCCCGCCGTGGATGAACACCACCGGCAAACCTTCCGGTGAACCACTTTCGTCGACATACAGTACATGTGGCTTATCGACGGCCAGATCGTGCCGGGCGTAGGGTTTGATCTGCGGGTACAAAGTCTGCATTGCGCACTCCGTATGGGGTCGAGGTCATCCCTGGGGGGACTTCTATTATTCTGCCGTCCGGCATCATAAACCCGAATTGTGCAATGAGCATGTCCTTGGAGAAATTGGGGGGGTGTTTGACTCGACCGATCGTTCCCACGCAGAGCGTGGGAACGATCTTTCAAATCTATCCGCGGTAGTGCTTCTGCCCCCAATCCAGCAATCCTTGCAGCAATTGCTTGAGCACCACCTGAGTCGGCACGGCCAGATCAGGGCGGTAGCGGAACGGCTCGACCTCTTCCATATAAGTGCACTGCGCCAGCTCCAGTTGCACGGCATGGATGTTTTCGGCCGGGTTACCGTAATGCCTTGTGATATGCCCACCCTTGAAGCGCCCGTTGAGCACATGGCTGTAGTCCGGATGCCGGGCGCAGATGGCTGCCAGTTGCGTAGCCAACTGTGGATCGCAACTGGCGCCATTGAAGGTGCCAAGGTTGAAGTCCGGCAGTTGCCCTTCGAACAAATGCGGGATCACTGAGCGGATCGAGTGCGCATCAAACAACAGTGCATAACCGAACTCGGCTTTCAGCCGCGCCAGCTCTTGTTGCAAGGTGCTGTGATACGGCGTCCAGACCTGCTCAAGATAACGCGCACGTTCCTCGGCGGACGGCTCAAGTCCTTCGCGGAACAATGGCACGCCGTCGAACAGCGTCGCCGGATACAAACCGGTGGTAGCGCCGACATACAAAGGCTTGTCGTCGGAAGGCCGGTTCAGGTCGATAACGAACCGTGAGTACTCGGCGGCCAGGGTGCTGGCGCCCAACTCTTGCGCGAACTGGTAGAGCTGCGGGATATGCCAGTCGGTATCCGGCAGGCTTTGCGCTTCGGGAATCAGCCCGGCTTCTACTGCCGGGCTCAGACGCACGCCAGCATGGGGCATGCTGATCAGCAACGGCACTCGGCCTTGTTTGAAGTTCAGAACCTTATCCACTGCCATTCTCCTAAAACGTGACTTCAACGCCGTGACGCACGACGCGTTTATCCAGGTCACCGCCCAGCCAATACGCCAGGTCTGCCGGACGATCGATCTGCCAAGCGACGAAATCCGCCACTTTGCCGACTTCCAGCGAGCCATGGGTCTGATCCATGCCCAGCGCGGTGGCCGCATGAATGGTCGCACCCGCCAGAGCCTCTTCCGGGGTCATGCGAAAGCACGTGCAAGCCATGTTCAGCATCAGCCGCACCGACAGCGCCGGCGAGGTGCCGGGGTTGAGGTCGCTGGCGATGGCGATTTTCACGCCGTGTTTGCGCAAGGCGTCCATCGGCGGCAGCCGGGTTTCGCGCAGAAAGTAGAACGCTCCCGGCAACAGCACTGCGACAGTGCCAGACTTGGCCATGGCGATGGCGTCGTCTTCGGTCATGAACTCCAGATGGTCAGCCGACAACGCGTGATAGCGCGCCGCCAGGCTCGACCCATGCAGGGAGGACAACTGTTCGGCATGCAATTTCACCGGCAAACCGAGGTTCTGCGCGGCGATGAACACCCGCTCGACCTGTTCCGGCGAAAACGCCAGGTATTCGCAAAACGCGTCAACCGCATCCACCAACCCTTCGGCGGCGAGTGCCGGAAGCATTTCGCTGCAGATGTGCTCGATGTAATCGTCGGCGCGGTCCGCATATTCCGGTGGCAAGGCGTGGGCAGCCAGACAGGTGCTGCGCACACTGACCGGCAATTGAGCACCGAGACGGCGGATCACCCGCAGGATCTTGCGCTCACTGGCCAGATCCAGGCCATAGCCGGACTTGATCTCGACACTGGTGACGCCGTCGCGCAGCAAGCTCTTCAAGCGTTTATGCGCGCTGGCGAACAATTCATCCTCGCTGGCCGCCCGGGTCGCACGCACGGTGCTGGCAATGCCACCGCCAGCGGCGGCGATTTCGGCATAGCTAACGCCTTGCAAGCGCTGCTCGAACTCGCCGCTGCGATTGCCACCGAACACTGTGTGGGTGTGGCAGTCGATCAGACCCGGCGTGACCCAGGCACCCGCGAGGTCATGCACCTCGGGGTATTCACCGGCCGGCAGTTCACTGCGCGGGCCGATCCACTCTATGTGCGCTCCTGACGTCACGATGGCGGCATCCTCGATGATCGAGTAGTTACCCTGCGCCATGCTTGCGACGTGGCAGTGTTGCCAGAGAGTTTTCATCCCAGGCCTCCGTTAGGTTATCGATGAGACAAAGAAAGGTCGTTGGAAACCTGTACCGCCTGCCCTGCGGCTGGCTTGACCCACAACAGGTAGGCCAGTACCAGCAGGGCAATCCACACCAGGCCGACGATCAAGGCTGCCTGAGTATCCGGGAAGTAGCCAAGCACACCGAATATAAACGCCATGAAGACGATCGCCGCCATCGGCGCATACGGCCAGAACGGCACCGGGAACTTCAGTTGTGCGACTTCAGCCGGGCTCATGGAGCGACGCATTGCCACCTGAGTGACCAGAATCATCAACCAGACCCAGACCGTGGCAAAGGTCGCAATCGAGGCGATCAGCATGAACACGTTTTCCGGAATCAGGTAGTTCAGCAGCACACCACCGAGCAAGGCTGCGCTCATAACCACCACCGTCATCCATGGCACGCCATGGCGCGACAACTGGCCAAAGCCCTTCGGCGCCTGACCTTGCTGGGCCAGACCGTACATCATGCGGCCCGCACCAAAGATGTCACTGTTGATGGCCGAGACCGCCGACGAGATCACCACGATATTGAGGATAGTTGCGGCCGAGCTGATCCCCAGATGGTCAAAAATCTGCACGAACGGACTGCCCTGGCTACCGATCTGCTGCCATGGGTAGATCGCCATCAGCACGAACATGGTCAGCACGTAGAACAGCAGAATCCGCAAGGGAACGGCGTTGATCGCCTTTGGCAGGACATGCTGCGGGTCTTTCGCTTCACCGGCGGTCACGCCGATGATTTCGATGCCGCCGAACGCAAACATCACCACTGCGAACGAAGCGATCAAGCCGCCGACACCGTTGGGCATAAAGCCGCCCTGGGTCCAGAGATTGCTGATTCCCGTGATCTGCGAGCTCGGCGAGCTGCTGATGCCGAACACAATAATGCCGAGTCCGCCGAGGATCATCGCGATGATGGCGCCGACTTTGAGCAGCGACAGCCAGAACTCCATTTCACCGAAGACTTTGACGTTGCACAGGTTCAGCCCGCCGATCAGGAACACAATGCCGAGCACCCAGATCCAGCGCGCGACTTCCGGAAACCAGAAGCCCATGTAGATGCCGAAGGCCGTTACGTCGGCAAGCCCGACGATGACCATTTCAAACGCGTAGGTCCAACCGAGAATAAAGCCCGCCATCGGCCCCAGGTAAGTACTGGCGTACTGACCGAAAGAACCGGAAACAGGGTTATGCACGGCCATCTCACCGAGGGCGCGCATGACCATGAACACCGCCGCGCCACCAATCAGGTACGCCAGCAATACCGCAGGACCGGCCATTTGAATGGCCGAGGCAGAACCGTAAAAAAGCCCGGTGCCGATTGCCGACCCCAGCGCCATGAAACGAATATGGCGAGCCGATAGCCCGCGTTTCAAGCCTTTTGCTTGCTGCTGCATTTCTCGTCCTTAATTGTTTTTGTCGGAAAAGATCGTTCCCACGCTCCTGCGTGGGAATGCCTCATTGGACGCTCTGCGTCCGCTCTTGTGACGCAGAGCATCACGGGCTGCATTCCCACGCAGAGCGTGGGAACAATCAGCACTATCAGAGGCTAGGCAGCAATTTCGCCAACACCAGCTCGTTCAGGCAACGGCTCGCCAACAACTCGCTCGCAGCGTTGATGTCCGGAGCGAAGAAACGGTCTTTCTCGTAGAACGGTACTTTGCTGCGCAGGATGCCACGGGCTTCTTCAAGTTTGCTCGACGTCTTCAGACCATCGCGCAGGTCCAGGCCCTGGCAAGCGGCGAGCCATTCCACAGCGAGGACGCCACGGGTGTTCTCGGCCATTTCCCAGAGACGTTTACCGGCGGCAGGCGCCATGGAAACGTGGTCTTCCTGGTTGGCCGAAGTCGGCAGGCTGTCGACCGAGTGCGGGTGCGCCAGTGCTTTGTTTTCGCTGGCCAATGCCGCAGCAGTCACCTGAGCGATCATGAAGCCGGAGTTAACCCCGCCGTTGGCCACCAGGAATGGCGGCAATTGCGACATGTGCTTGTCCATCATCAGCGAGATGCGGCGTTCGCTCAGCGAGCCGATTTCAGCGATAGCCAGCGCTATGTTGTCAGCGGCCATGGCCACTGGCTCAGCGTGGAAGTTACCACCGGAAATCACGTCGCCTTCAGCAGCGAACACCAACGGGTTATCCGACACTGCGTTGGATTCGATGCTCAGCACTTCGGCAGCCTGACGGAACTGGGTCAGGCAGGCGCCCATGACTTGTGGCTGACAGCGCAGGGAGTACGGGTCCTGAACTTTTTCGCAGTTCTGGTGGGAGTCGGAGACTTCGCTGCGCTCACCCAGCAGATCGCGATAAGCGGCAGCCGCGTCGATTTGACCGCGTTGACCGCGAGCGTCGTGAATCCGTGCATCGAACGGCGAGCGCGAGCCCAGCACTGCTTCGACGCTCAAGCCGCCACAAGCCACTGCCGCAGCAAACAGATCTTCGCCTTCGAACAGGCCGCGCAGTGCGTAGGCGGTGGATACCTGGGTACCGTTGAGCAGCGCCAGACCTTCTTTGGCTGCCAAAGTCAGCGGTTGCAGACCGGCTTGCTTCAAGGCGCTCACAGCGTCCAGCCATTCACCTTTGTAGCGCGCCTTGCCTTCGCCCAGCAGTACCAACGACATATGGGCCAGTGGCGCCAGGTCGCCGGAAGCACCGACCGAACCTTTGAGAGGAATATGCGGGTACACCTCGGCGTTGATCAGTGCGATCAGCGCATCGATCACCTTGCGACGGATCCCGGAGAAACCACGGCTCAGGCTGTTGACCTTGAGGACCATGATCAGTCGCACCAGCGCGTCGCTGATTGGCACGCCCACACCGGCAGCGTGAGACAGCACCAGGGAGCGCTGGAGGTTTTCCAGGTCTTCGCTGGCGATGCGGGTTGAAGCCAGCAGACCGAAACCGGTGTTGATGCCGTAGGCGGTGCGGTTTTCGGCGAGGATTTGTTCCACGCAGGCGACGCTGGCTTCGATCTGTGCCGAGGCGCTTTCGTCAAGGCTGATGGTTACTGGCTGCTGATAGACAGCACGCAGTTGGGCAAGGGTCAGTTGACCTGGAATAAGGTTTAGCGCATTCATATTTATGCTCCTTTTGAGAGTTTTATTAACTAGCCAGTCGCTCCGGATGATTCCGTTGTCCGTCGCTGCCCACTTTTTGAGGGGGTGGCGCCTTGGCACGCTGGCTTTTGTGGAAATCGGTTTCAGTGCAAGTTCGGTAAAGCGGTTTGCAGCAATATCGGGTCTTTCAAAACGCTTGCGGCGCTGGCAATATCCGGCGCCAGCCAGCGGTCCTGGTCATAGGCCGGAACGCGCTCACGCAACAGTCTCCACGCGACGTCAGTGCCGGCACCGAAGCGTTGCTCCTTGAGAAATTCGAAGGCCTGGGCGGCCAGCAGATATTCGATAGCGAGAATCTGCGTGCAGTTTTCCAGCGCCCGATGCAGCTTCAGTGCTGCGTTGGTGCCCATGCTCAGATGGTCCTCCTGCAGGCCCGAGGTGACGTAGTTGTCGAGTACTGCCGGTTGCGCCAACTGGCGATTTTCTGCGCACAGGGAAGCCGCAACGTACTGGACGATCATCATCCCGGAGTTGACGCCGGGGTTAGCCACCAGGAATGCCGGCAAACCACTCACGTGCGGGTTGATCAAACGGTCGAGGCGACGCTCGGCAATCGAGCCGATTTCCGCCATGGCAATCGCCAGCAGGTCAGCAGCCAAAGCCACCGACTGGCCGTGCGGGTTGGCCTGGGACATCACCCGGAAGTTGTCCGCAGTGCCCAGCAGCATCGGGTTATCGGTGACGGAATTGAGTTCGATTTCGACCTGACGGGTGGCGTGGTCCAGCTGATCCCGCACCGCGCCGTGCACCTGCGGAATCGAGCGGATGCTTAATGCGTCCTGGGTGCGAATGCCCTTGCTGCTGGCAATCACTTCACTGCCATCGAGCAGGCTACGCAGGTTGATACCGACCTGCTGCATGCCCGGGTGCGGCTTGAGGGCGATGATTTCGGCGTCGAACGCGGCGATCTGCCCGCGCTGGGCCTCAAAGCTCATGGCGCCGATCACATCGGCCCACTGCACCAGTCGGGTGGCGTCGGCAATCGCCAGGCAGCTCAGGCCGGTCATGCACGGCGTGCCGTTGACCAGGCACAGACCGTCCTTGGCACCCAGTTGCACAGGTTTCAGAGCTTCTTCGGCCAGGGCCTGCTGCGCGGAAACGATCTGCCCGCGATAGCTGACCTGGCCGACACCCAGCAGGGCGATGCCGATGTGGGCCATATGGGTCAGGTAACCCACCGAACCCTGGGACGGCACTTGCGGGGTGATACCGCGGTTGAGCAAAGCCAGCAGCGCTTCGACCACTTGCCGATGCACGCCGGATTTGCCATGGCTGTAGTTGATGATCGCCGCGCACATGATCGCCCGGGTCTGTTCGTTGGCCAGAGGCGCACCGATGCCGCAGGCATGACTGAGCAGAGTATTGCGCGACAGTTGGCTCAGTTGTTCGCCTTGCAAGGATACGTTGCACAGCGCACCCAGGCCGGTATTGACGCCATAGGCACGCTCGCCGCTGACGACGATGCGCTGGACGATGGCTTGAGCGTTCTCGATCCGCGCCCAGGTGCCAGCCGACAACTCAAGCACCGCGCCACCACGTGCGACCGCAACCACATCCTGCCAACGCAATGGGGCATCGGCGATAACGATTTTTTCAGCCTGGGACATCTTCAACCTCACCGTACAAACCTGAATTTTTGTGCAGCCTTTGCGACGCTATCGCGAGCAAGCTCGCTCCCACAGGGGTTATGTAAACACTGAAAATCCAATGTGGGAGCAAGCTTGCTCGCGATGAGGCCAACAAACTCACTGCAAATCTCTTAAACCACCGCTGCCCGTCGCTGAACGAAACGATCGACGTATTCATCCGCTGGAGAATGCAGGATCTCTTTCGGCGTGCCGACCTGGATCAACCGGCCATCCTTGAGGATCGCAATGCGGTTGCCGATGCGCACGGCTTCGTCGAGGTCGTGGGTGATGAACACGATGGTCTTGTGCAAAGTCTTTTGCAGCTCGAGCAACTGGTCCTGCATTTCGGCGCGAATCAGCGGATCGAGTGCACTGAAGGCTTCGTCCATCAGGATGATGTCGGTGTCCGCCGCCAAGGCGCGGGCCAGGCCCACACGCTGACGCATACCGCCGGACAGCTGATGCGGGTATTTGTTTTCGTAGCCCTTGAGGCCCACGGTGTTGATCCAGTGCAGCGCACGCTCGGCACACACTTGCCTGGTTTCACCGCGTACTTTCAGGCCGTAGGCGACGTTATCCAGCACGCTCTTGTGCGGCAGCAGACCGAAGCTCTGGAACACCATGCTGATCTTGTGCCGACGGAATTCGCGCAGGGCGTCCATGTCGTATTGCAGAATGTCCACGCCGTCCACCAGAATCGCGCCGCTGGTGGGATCGATCAGGCGATTGAAGTGCCGCACCAAGGTCGATTTACCGGAGCCGGACAGGCCCATGATCACGAAGATCTCGCCGGTGCCAATGCTCAGCGACAGGTTGTTGACCCCGACCACGCAGCCGGTTTCGGCCAGCACCTGGTCCTTGGTCTTGTTCTGGCGAATCATGTTCAGCGCGTCGGCCGAACGATTACCGAAAATCTTGAAGACGTTTTTGACTTCGATCTTGCTGATGGCTGCGCTACTCATTTGCTCACCTCATGCCGTGGCCGACCATAGGCCTGAGTAATGCGGTCGATGACCACTGCGAGAATCACGATCGCCAGGCCGGCTTCCAGGCCGCGTCCGACGTTGAGGGTCTGGATACCCACCAATACATCTTCACCCAGGCCACGGGCACCGATCATCGAGGCAATCACTACCATCGACAGGGCCATCATGGTGGTCTGGTTGATCCCGGCCATGATGCTCGGCAGGGCCAACGGCAGTTGCACACCAAACAGTTGCTGCCAGCGGTTGGCGCCGAAGGCGTTGATCGCTTCCATCACTTCGCCGTCGACCTGACGGATACCCAGATCGGTCAGACGAATCAGCGGCGGTGCGGCGTAGATCACCGTGGCGAAAATCGCCGGAACCTTGCCCAGACCGAAGAGCATCAGCACCGGGATCAGGTACACGAAGCTCGGCATGGTCTGCATGATGTCCAGCATCGGCATCAGCACCGAACGCAGACGGTTGCTGCGCGCCGACAGAATGCCCAACGGAACGCCAATCAACACCGAGATGACCGTTGCCACCAGCATCAGCGCCAGGGTTTGCATCAGCTTGTCCCAAAGGCCGACAGCGCCCACCAGGAACAGCAAGCCAACGATGACCGCGGTGGTTACCAGTTTACGGGTCGCGTGCCAGGCAACGCCCGCCACGATCGCCAGCATCAACCACCACGGTGCCGCACGCAGCAGGCCTTCGAGGTTGACGATGGCCCAGAGCAGGGTGTCGGAGATGTGCCGGAACACATCACCATAGTTGGTGACCAGCGAATCGACCCAACCGTTGACCCAGTCGGCGATGGAAAAGGTAAAGCTTTCGGGAAACATAAGAGACTCTCAATCAAGGGGTTGCGATCAAGCTTGCGACTGCCCTTTGGGGCAGTCGGAAAGGCTCAACCTACAAGGCCGCGTCGATTTTCCTGGCTGCGTCTTCGCTCACCCATGCGTGCCAGACTTCAGGATGTTCCTTCAAGAAGATCTTGGCCAGTTTTGGCGATTCGATCCGCTCTTTGGTCATGCGCCCGAGGTTCTGGTTCAGCAGGTCGATTGGCAGGTTGACCTTTTCCAGCACGGCGACCAGTTCCGGGGCTTCGTCGTGGAAGGTCCTGGACAGGCCGACCTTGATGCTCACGCTTTTATCCACGCCTGGTTTTTCGTCCAGTTTCACCAGGTCAACCTGGCCCATCAGCGGCGTTGGCGACCAGTAGTAGAACAGGATCGGCTCGCCACGCTTGTAGCTCGACAGCACCGCAGCATCCAGTGCCGGGCCGGTACCTGGGCGGAAGTTGGTGTAGCTGCTTTCCAGGCCGTAGCTTTTCAGCATTTCGCTGTTGTCCAGCTCACAGGTCCAACCGGCCGGGCAGTTGTAGAAACGGCCCTTGCCTGGCTCTTCCGGGTCTTTGAACACGGCGGAATACTTGCCCAGATCAGCAATGTTTTTCAGGCCCGGGGCCTTGGCTTCCAGTTTACGCTTGGCGTCACCTTCAACCACGTAGCGCGGCACGTACCAACCCTCCATCGCACCAACCACTGGCGCACCGACACCAACGACCTTGCCGGCCTTCTCGGCCTTGTTCCAGACTTCGCTGCGGCCAACCCACTCCTCGGCGAAAACCTGGATGTCGTTGCTACTCAGGGCGTTCTCCATGGTGATGGAGTTGCCCGGCAGGCTGTCGGTTTTGCAGTCGTAACCTTTTTCCAGCACGACCTGCAGCACGTCAGTGAGCAGCATGGCGCTTTCCCAGTTCAACCCGGCAAATTTCACCGGCTTGCCGGATTCGCACCAACTGGCTGCCTGAGTGGCGCCCGCGCTGGCGAGTACACCCAATGAAAGCATAGTGGTCAGCAGGGTCTTATTCATTTTCATTGTGTGACACTCCTAAACATGAAATGGATTACGGCAGTCAAAAGGCATCCAGCCCTGTCCACGTCCAATCAAGGTCTAGACCGCAGTAGCGCGGCCTGCCCCACTCAGCTTGTGTGCTGTTACCGCGCCCTGCTCTACCGGCAGGATCAAACGGTCAGGTACTGCGCCATGCCACTTCTTGGCCGCCAGGTAATACATCCCTGCAGGTACCACCAGGCCAATGATCCAGGAGATATCGGTATCACCGAGGCTCGCGACCAATGGACCGGTGTAGAAATGCGTTGAAATGAACGGCATCTGAATCAGCACACCGAACACATAAATGGTGATCCCCATGATGTTCCAGCGCCCGTAGCGACCGTCGGGATTGGACAGTGCAGGGATGTCATAACGCTCTTTGGTAATGCAGTAGAAGTCCACCAGGTTGATCGCGCTCCACGGCGTGAAGAATGCCAGCAGAAACAGGATGAACGCGGAGAATTCCTTGAGGAACGAGTCCTTGCCAAGCACTGCCAGCAAGGTAGCGATCACGACCATGGCGAAGATGTACAGCAGGCGAACCGTGCTGGAAATCTTCCGGCTGCCGCGAAAGCCACTGATGATGGTGGCAATCGACATGAAGCTGCCATAGGCGTTCAACGTGGTGACGGTCACCTTGCCAAAGGCCACGGCAAAGTACAGCAGGGCCGCGACGATGCCGGTACCGCCGAGGCTGACGATGAACGACACTTCGTGATGGGCGAACTGCGAACCGGCCAATGCCGCCGCGAACACCCCGAAGACCATCGAGGTCTGCGCGCCGATCATCGAACCCAGGCCCACCGCCCAAAACGTCTTCGACGCCGAGGTCGTGCGCGGCAGGTAGCGCGAGTAGTCCGCGACGTACGGACCAAAAGCAATCTGCCAGGACGCCGACAGCGAAATCGCCAGCAGGAAACTGCTCAGGGAGAAATGCTTGTTACCCAACAGCGCGCCGATATCGTTGCCGGCGAGCAGTTTGTAGAACAGGTAAGCGAACGCGATCACACCCAGCACACTGGCCACCCGGCCAATCCCGTGAATGACCCGATAGCCGAAGATGGTCAGGACCACGATCAGACCGGCAAAGGTCACGATCCCGATCCAGTCATCGACATTCAGCAACTGGGCAATCGCCTGCCCCGCGAGCAGCGAACCGCTGGCGGAAAACCCGATGTACATCAGGCACACCAGCACCAACGGAATCACCGCACCATACACGCCAAACTGCACGCGGCTGGAAATCATCTGCGGCAACCCCAACTGCGGGCCTTGGGCCGCATGCAACGCCATGACGCCACCGCCGAGCAACTGCCCGACCAGCAAACCAATCAACGACCAGAACACATCCCCACCGAGCACTACCGCCAATGCACCGGTAACAATCGCGGTGATTTGCAGGTTGGCACCCAGCCACAAGGTGAATTGACTGAACAGACGACCGTGTCTTTCCGCTTCCGGGATGTAGTCGATCGAACGCTTTTCGATCAACGGTTTACTGCTTGCACGATCGTCATTAACAGCCATTGTTCAACCTCTATGGATTGTTCCAGTAATTCACTCGACCCCTGTAGGAGCCGAGCTTGCTCGCGATGACGGTGTACCTGACAAACCGCGTCATCGTTTATCGCGAGCAAGCTCGGCTCCTACAGGGTTTGCGTTGGGTCAGTTTCTCAACCGGTGATCATCGGCAGGTTCAGGCCCTGCTCGTTGGCGCAGTCGATCGCGATCTGGTAACCGGCATCGGCGTGACGCATGACCCCGGTGGCCGGGTCGTTGTGCAGCACGCGAGCGATACGCTCGGCCGCTTCGTCCGTACCGTCGCAGACAATCACCATGCCCGAGTGCTGGGAGAAGCCCATGCCGACGCCGCCGCCGTGGTGCAGGGACACCCAGGTCGCGCCGCTGGCGGTGTTGAGCAGGGCGTTGAGCAGTGGCCAGTCGGACACGGCGTCGGAGCCATCCTGCATCGACTCGGTTTCGCGGTTCGGGCTGGCCACCGAACCGGAGTCCAGGTGGTCGCGGCCGATCACGATTGGCGCGGACAATTCACCGCTGCGAACCATTTCGTTGAACGCCAGACCGAGCTTGGCGCGCAGACCCAGGCCCACCCAGCAGATACGTGCCGGCAGCCCCTGGAAGCTGATGCGCTCGCGCGCCATGTCCAGCCAGTTGTGCAGGTGGGCGTCGTCCGGGATCAGCTCTTTGACCTTGGCGTCGGTCTTGTAGATGTCTTCAGCGTTGCCCGACAGCGCCGCCCAACGGAACGGGCCGATGCCACGGCAGAACAGCGGACGGATGTAAGCCGGTACGAAGCCCGGGAAGTCGAAGGCGTTCTCGACGCCTTCTTCTTGCGCCATCTGACGGATGTTGTTGCCGTAGTCGAAGGTCGGAATGCCCATTTTCTGGAAGTCGAGCATCGCTTTGACGTGCACGGCCATGGATTGCTTGGCGGCTTTGACCACGGCAGCCGGCTCGGTCTTGGCGCGAGCGCGGTATTCGTCCCAGGTCCAGCCGGCTGGCAGGTAGCCGTTGAGCGGGTCGTGGGCGCTGGTCTGGTCGGTGACCATGTCCGGGCGCACGCCGCGCTTGACCAGTTCCGGCAGAATTTCAGCCGCGTTACCCAGCAGGGCGATGGAAATCGCCTTGCCTTCCCTGGTGTATTTGGCGATGCGGGCCAGCGCGTCGTCGAGGTCGGTGGCTTGCTCATCGACATAGCGGCTGTTCAAGCGGAAATCGATGCTCACTTGTTGGCATTCGATGTTCAGCGAGCACGCGCCGGCCAGGGTAGCGGCCAGCGGTTGAGCGCCGCCCATGCCGCCCAGACCGGCAGTCAGGACCCAACGACCGGTGAGGTTGTCGTTGTAGTGTTGGCGACCGGCTTCGACGAAGGTTTCGTAGGTGCCCTGAACGATGCCCTGGCTGCCGATGTAGATCCAGCTGCCGGCAGTCATCTGGCCGTACATGGCCAGGCCTTTGGCGTCCAGTTCGTTGAAGTGTTCCCAGTTCGCCCAGTGTGGCACCAGGTTGGAGTTGGCGATCAGCACGCGCGGGGCGTTGCTGTGGGTCTTGAATACGCCGACCGGCTTGCCGGATTGCACCAGCAGGGTTTCGTCGTCATTCAGATTGGTCAGGCTTTCGACGATCTTGTCGTAGCACTCCCAGTTACGTGCCGCACGACCGATACCACCGTAAACCACCAGCTCCTTGGGGTTCTCGGCCACTTCCGGGTCGAGGTTGTTCATCAGCATCCGCAGCGGCGCTTCGGTCAACCAGCTCTTGGCGGTCAACTTGTTGCCGCGAGCAGCGCGGATTTCGACATCACGGTATTTAGTAGGCTTATTCTCGGTCACGAAAAAAACTCCTCAGCGATCAATCCAAACTAACCCAGGCAGTGGGCGAGCAAGCCAATGTGCAAACGGTGCACACCGGCGAATCAGTGGACGATGGTCGAGTCTCCGCGACTCATACACATACGTCTTTACTTGTACATACAAGCATATGCAATCAAGCGGCCAACTTGCTGGATGGACATTCAATAAAGTGTTGGATCTGGCTGAAAAGCCCTTGGGGCAAGGGTTTGGCCACTGGAGATTTTTTTGGGGAGGATTTTTTCGAAGCGTGAGATCTGTTACCTGAGCGCGATTTTGCGCCACGCTGGGGCGTTCGGTAACAAATTGGTGCGCGTAGGGAAACGGGTTACCGGAAGCCAGAAAGCAAAAAATCGCAACTGACGACAGCTCTCAGAGCGGCCGCACGTTGCGATTCTTTTAAGACGGTTGAATCAGAGCGCTGTCAGTTCGATCACACAGCACTGGCCGCGGACGGAAACATCCAGCAACCCGGTGTTACCGTTCAGTTGCAGGCAATCATGACGACCCAATACATGGACCGCGCCGCCATCGATCTGCACCTGGAGTGCATCGGCCACGCTGAACACCAGCAGCGTTGCGGTCGAGCTGAAAAACCGCTGCTCGCCACTGACCCACTGCAACCGCGCCTGGTAACGATTCGCCGCATAAATCAGGTTGAAGTCGCGAATCGCACCGCCAAGCAGCGTGCAGGAAACCTGGCTTTCGCCGCTGAACGCAAACGGGTCCAGCGGTAACAGTGGCCGCGTTTTCTGACCATCGACCGTCAAGGTCATGCCATCACCCTGCAGCACGGTGATGACCCGCTCATAACCGGCAAAGGTGGAGAAGCCGCCCGACTCACCGATATCGGCAATCGACAGGCGCCAGCCGAAACCGTCCAGGCCGGTGCCCGCATCACGGGTGATTTCTTCGGTGCTGCCGCCGCCGTTTTTCCAGGGCATGCGCGGATAATCGGCGGCACGCAAAACGTTCAACTGACTCATTTATGCCTCTTGTTTATGGCTCTTTATTTATGAAACCGCCCTTCCAGACGATGACGGGAACCGGGGTGGATCAGACGAGCGGCCGTCACTGGCTGACGCCCGGACCAGGTCCGACGGCGAATCAGCAGGCACGGCTCACCTTTTTCGATCTGCAGCAATTTGCATTCGGAAGGCTCGGCAAGAATCGCTTCGACCACGTGTTCGCCTTCGGTCAATGGGGCAACCTGATTCAGGTAGGCGTAAGGCGTTTGCAAGGTGAAGTCTTGTTTGAGGTATTCCGGCGCCACCAGCGCGTTGACGAAACGGTCCTCGATTTGCACGGGAATATCGTTCTCGAAATGCACGATCAGCGAGTGGAAGACCTTCTGGCCTTCACGCATATCCAGCGCCAAAGCGCGCTCGGAGCCGGCAGCCTCTTCTTCGAGGGTGATCACTTTGCACGTGTGGCGATGGCCACGGGAGGCGATTTCGTCGGCAATGTTATGCACTTCGAACAGAGCCGACTGGCTCTTCGGTTCGGCGACGAATGTACCGACACCCTGCATACGCACCAGCAGACCGTCGGCGGTCATCTCGCGCAAGGCGCGATTGATGGTCATACGACTGAAGCCCAACTGGCTGACCAGCTCGCTTTCCGACGGAACGCGATAGTGCGGCGGCCAGTTCCCACTCTCGATTTGCTGAGTGATCATCTGTTTGACGCGGGCGTACAAGGGCGCCGGACTGTCGCCCATATGGGCAGCCAGCGGGGAGACGGCAGGCGGAGTCGGCACGGGAAATCCTTGTTCGTTAATAAAGGTTGATAGCTTGCCGGAGTTTACCGGGCAGGCAAACGTCTGTATATGTATATACAAATAACACACGATGGGGTGCTGAACCATGTCCGCTTTCTTTGCCGAACGCGCACTGCTGCCTAGTGGATGGGCCAACAATGTACGTCTTGAGGTCAACGCCGATGGCGTACTGACCCACATCCAGGCCGATGCCAGTGCAGATGGCGCCGAAATATCAAGCGGTCCGCTGCTGCCGGGGATGCCGAATCTGCACTCCCACGCGTTCCAGCGGGCGATGGCCGGACTGGCGGAAGTCGCCGGCAATCCGAACGACAGCTTCTGGACCTGGCGCGACCTGATGTATCGCCTCGTCGGAAAAATCAGTCCGGAACAACTCGGGATCATCGCCCGTCAGCTTTACATCGAAATGCTCAAGGCTGGCTACACCTCAGTCGCCGAATTCCATTATGTGCATCACGACACCAATGGCCAGCCCTACGCCGATCCGGCCGAGTTGTCATTGCAGATCAGCCAGGCCGCCAGCGCTGCCGGAATCGGCCTGACCCTGCTGCCAGTGCTTTACAGCCATTCCGGTTTCGGTGGCCAGGCGCCCAATGAAGGCCAGCGGCGCTTTATCAACAGCACCGAAAACTATCTGAATTTACAGGCGCGTCTGCAGCCGCTGCTGGCACAACAACCGGCGCAACAATTGGGCTTGTGCTTCCACTCGCTGCGCGCAGTGACGCCACAGCAGATCAGCGAAGTACTGGCGGCCAGCGATAAACAGTGCCCGGTACATATCCACATCGCCGAGCAGCAAAAGGAAGTCGACGACTGCCTGAGCTGGAGCGGTCGCCGTCCGCTGCAATGGCTCTACGAAAATACCGAGGTCGATCAGCGCTGGTGCCTGGTCCATGCGACCCACGCCAATCCTGAAGAAGTCGCGCTGATGGCCAGGAGCAAGGCCATCGCCGGTCTCTGCCTGACCACTGAAGCCAACCTTGGTGACGGGATTTTTCCGGCGGTGGACTTCCTCGCCCAGGGCGGACGGATGGGCATTGGCTCCGACAGCCATGTGTCGCTCAGTGTGGTGGAAGAACTGCGCTGGCTGGAATACGGTCAGCGTCTGCGCGATCAAAGGCGTAATCGCTTGTATCGCGGCGATCAGCCAATGGTCGGCCGCACCTTGTATGACGCCGCACTGGACGGCGGGGCCCAGGCATTGGGGCAGCCGATCGGCGCTCTGGAAGTCGGCAAGCGCGCCGACTGGCTGGTACTCGACGGCAACGATCCATATCTGGCAACGGCAAATGGCGACGCGATACTCAACCGCTGGCTATTCGCCGGTGGCGATCGCCAGGTGCGGGACGTACTGGTCAACGGTCAATGGGTGATCCGCAACGGCCATCATGCCGGAGAAGAAGACAGCAGCCGGGCA
Organism: Pseudomonas sp. GW821-FHT02H09; assembly: GCF_059421425.1. Classification (NCBI taxonomy): domain Bacteria; kingdom Pseudomonadati; phylum Pseudomonadota; class Gammaproteobacteria; order Pseudomonadales; family Pseudomonadaceae; genus Pseudomonas; species Pseudomonas sp. GW821-FHT02H09. Next base: position 216,172 of record NZ_JBWKVA010000005.1, on the reverse strand, counting down.
TTCACCCAAGTGTTGCGCGAGTTGTTGGGCTAAGTAAGGTCTGACTGACGATCGTTCCCACGCGCGTGGGAACGATCAAACCCGGTGTCGCTACTTCGACGTCTGGGCCATCTTCGTATCCGACACTCGCCAGATCAGGCGGGTCGTGTCGTAACCCTGCTGACGCGCCCTGCTCAGCAGTTCTTCACGCTTCGCCGCATCAAGCTCTGGCGTTCTGGACAACAGCCAAAGGTGGCGACGGCTCGGACTACCGACGATGGCCGTCTTGTAGTCGTCGCTGACGTACAACACCCAGTATTCGCCCTTGGAAACGCCTGGCAACAGGGTGGTCAACCAATTATCGAATTCGACCCACAGCTTGTCGGTTTTGCCGGGAATCTGCGGCGTTGCCGTGCCTTTGACCTCTTCCCATTGCCGGTCAGGGGTCAGGCAGCGGTTGAATATCAGGACATTGCTATCAGCCTTAAGGATGTAATGGGCTTCGGATTGCGCGCAGTTACGCTGGAAGTAAATTGGCAGGCGGGCCAACTCATACCATTTTCCTTGGTAACGCTTGAGATTGACGCTGTTGGCGGTCTTGGGTGCCAATGGGTCATTGCCAGAAGTGGCGCAGCCAGCCAATACCAGGCTGGCCAAAAGAGCTATTACGAACCGCATCATTATTTTTCTCCCGTGAGCGCCTGGCCCCGGTTTACTTCAGGCCTTGCCCGGAAAACATCAGCACTTTGTCACCCGCGTACTGCACGCTGATAAAGCTGTTCTTGTTGCCCCAGGTGCAGCTGGACATGCCCAGGGCGCCGGAACAATCGGAAGGAGTACCCAAGAGTTTTTCGACTTCGGCCTTGGGCATGCCGGTCGAAATTTTCGAGTAGTTTTCCTGATTGACCTTGCTGCACGCAGCCAACAGCACGCAGAACGACAACAGAGCGAGAGAACGCAGCGACATGGTGAAACTCCTGGACGGAAGGGGGAAGGCATGGCTGCCAACCAGAAGCTTAGAAGAGAAAAGTGCCATCTGGTTCCCCAAGCCACGGGCTATTTCTTACATGTAAAGCTCTCTAATCCCCCCTGAAATCAGCCATTTTCCTACGCAAACAGGTATTTCGTCGGATATCTCAAAAGCGGCCTAATCTTTGGCGCTGGCGAGTCGACATAGAGGCAGCGCAAAAGCCCCTGACACCTGGCAAATTGACGCCTTTCGTTGACCAGCCCATCGCGGTAGTTCATTTAATGACCAGAAATATGAAATTCAGCCATAAGATTCTGCTTGCAGCCGCTCTTGTGGTCGCTGTCGCGTTTGCCTGCTTCATCCTGTTCAATGACTATCGACAGCGTCAAACCTTGCGCAACAGCACCGAATCCTCAATGCAGGAACTTGGCAGCCTGACCACCAGCAACATCCAGACCTGGCTGGAAAGCCGCATGCAATTGCTGCAGTCGCTCGCCCAACAGATCGCCATCGACGGCAGCACGCCTGACAACCTCAAGCGCAGCGTCGGCCTGCCGGCCTACACCAGCAATTTCCAGCTGAGCTACTTCGGCGGCCAGGACGGCGTGATGTTTTCGGTTCCGGCCGGTAATCGGGCGGCGGACTACGACCCGCGCTCCCGTGGCTGGTACAAAGCGGCCAACAGCGCCCAGCAGACCATTGTCACCGAGCCCTACATCGCTGCGTCGTCAGGCAAGCTGGTGATCACCATCGCTACCCCGGTGCAGCATCAGAACCAATTCATCGGTGTGGCCGGCGCCGACATCGACCTGTCCAGCGTCAGCGCGATCATCAACTCGCTGAACTTCGGCGGCCATGGCCATGCCTTTATCGTCAGCGCCGACGGCAAGATCCTGATCCACCCGAACAGCAAACTGGTGCTCAAAAACCTGGCTGACGCTTATCCAAACGGCGCACCGAAGATCAGCCCGGGCATGAAAGAAGTTGATCTGGACGGCAAGTCCCAGTTCATCTCCTTCACCCACGTCAACGGGGTGCCATCGGCGGACTGGTATGTGGCGTTGGTGCTCGACCAGGACACCGCGTTCTCGATGCTCAGCGAATTCCGCACCTCGGCAATCATCGCTATGGCGATAGCCGTGGTGATCATCATCGCCCTGCTCGGCATGCTGATCCGCGTGTTGATGCAACCACTGCTGACCATGGGCCGCGCCATGCACGATATTGCCGAAGGTGAAGGCGACCTGACCAAGCGCCTGACCATTCATGGCCACGACGAATTCGGCGCGCTGGGCATGTCCTTCAACCGTTTCGTCGAGCGAATTCATACCTCGATTCGTGAAGTCGCCTCGGCCACCGGCCAGGTCAACGAAGTGGCCTTGCGGGTGGTCAGCGCTTCCAACTCGTCGATGTTCAACTCCGACCAGCAGGCTTCGCGTACCAGCAGCGTTGCCGCGGCAATCAACCAGCTCGGCGCTGCGGCGCAGGAAATCGCCCAGAACGCCGCCCTCGCCTCGCAGCATTCCAGCGATGCACGCAGCCTGGCCGAGGACGGTCAGCAAGTGGTGGATAAAACCATCGCAGCCATGCAGCAGCTGTCGGCCAACATCAGCGATTCGTGCGGCAATATCGAGACGCTGAACAGCAACACGGTGAACATCGGGCAAATCCTCGAAGTGATCACCAGCATCTCGCAACAAACCAACCTGCTGGCCCTCAACGCTGCCATCGAAGCCGCCCGTGCCGGTGAGGCCGGACGTGGTTTTGCGGTGGTCGCCGATGAGGTACGCAACCTCGCCCACCGTACTCAGGATTCAGCGCAGCAAGTACAGACCATGATCGAAGAGTTGCAGGTCGGCGCGCGGGAAGCCGTCGTCACCATGACCGACAGTCAGCGCCAGAGCGAAAGCAGCGTCGGTATCGCCAACCAGGCCGGCGAGCGCCTGAGCAGCGTGACCCAGCGCATCGGCGAGATCGACGGCATGAACCAGTCGGTAGCCACCGCCACCGAAGAGCAAACGGCCGTGGTCGAGTCGATCAACGTCGACATCACCGAGATCAACACCCTCAACCAGGAAGGCGTGGAAAACCTGCAATCGACCTTGCGCGCGTGTGCCGACCTTGAGCAGCAGGCCGCGCGGCTCAAGCAGTTGGTGGGTAGTTTCAGGATTTAAACAACGCCAATGATCGTTCCCACGCTCCGCGTGGGAATGCAGCCCGGGACGCTCTGCGTCCCAAGAGCCGAACGCGGAGCGTCCATTGAGGCATTCCCACGCGGAGCGTGGGAACGATCTGTGGCTAGAACCGCGACCCAGGCCTGCTCAAAAACGCCAACTCTTCAGGCGTACTCTCCCGCCCAAGAATCGCATTGCGATGGGGAAAGCGCCCAAACCTTGCGATGATTTTCTGATGCCGTTCGGCGTAATCGAGGTTATCGGCAAACACCGCACGATCCGCCTCGGGTTGCTGAGCCAACAAGTCGGCAAAACGTGAGATGGCTTCGTTTTGCACCGCCAGATGCTCGCAATGCTCGAACACCAGGTAGATGAACACCCGCTGGATAGGCAGCAGTTGCCGATCGAAATCCGCGGCAATACCTTGCGCCACCAGAGCCTGGGCTCTCAAGTCGCCTGCAAAGGATTTGGCGGTTTCGCGAAAGATCATTCGCGGTAACTGATCGAGTAACAACACCAGGGCCAGCCAACCTTCGGGACATTGCGTCCACTCGGTCAATCCGCCGGCCAGTGCCTGCTCCACCAGATCCCCGAAACGCGTGCGCGCTTCGAGGTCCTGGCTGTCACGCTTACCGAACCACAATGTGCCCTTGTCAGCCGCTACATCATTAGGTGCTTCGGCTGAACCGAACCACCATTCGAGCAACGGCTGCCAGGGCGCGGACATGGATTTATTCCTTGTGGTAAGCCGTGGCCCGTTGAACTTCTTCTTTCGAGCCCAGGAACACTGCTACACGCTGGTGCAGACCTTCCGGCTTGATGTCGAGGATCCGCTGATGACCGTCGGTGGAAGCGCCGCCGGCCTGTTCAACCAGGAACGACATCGGGTTGGCTTCGTACATCAAACGCAGTTTGCCCGGCTTGGAGGGCTCGCGGCTGTCACGTGGGTACATGAACAGGCCACCACGGGTCAGGATGCGGTGCACGTCGGCCACCATCGCAGCGACCCAGCGCATGTTGTAGTTCTTCTTCAGCGGGCCTTCTTCGCCAGCCAGCAGTTCGCCGACGTAGCGTTGTACCGGCGCTTCCCAGTGACGCTGGTTGGACATGTTGATCGCGAATTCCTGAGTGGACTCCGGAATCTTGATGTCTTCATGGGTCAGCACGAAGCTGCCCATTTCACGGTCCAGGGTAAAGCCTTTCACGCCATCGCCCAGGGTCAGCACCAGCATGGTCTGCGGGCCGTAGATGGCATAACCGGCGGCTACCTGCTGGGTACCTGGCTGCAAGAACGCCTTTTCGTTCAAGGGTTCGTTCTGGCTCAGGTATTCGTTCGGGCAACGCAGCACCGAGAAGATAGTACCGACCGGCGCGTTGATATCGATGTTCGACGAACCGTCCAGCGGGTCGAAAACCAGCAGGTAGGCGCCTTTCGGGTATTTGCCCGGAATCTGGTAGGCATTGTCCATTTCTTCGGACGCCATGCCGGCCAGGTGACCACCCCATTCGTTGGCTTCGAGCAGGATTTCGTTGGAAATCACGTCGAGCTTCTTCTGCACTTCGCCTTGCACGTTTTCGGTGCCCATGCTGCCCAGAACACCACCCAGGGCGCCTTTGGAGACGGCGTGGCTGATTTCCTTGCAAGCACGCGCCACCACTTCAATCAGGAAGCGCAGATCGGCAGGAGTGTTGTTGCTGCGGGTCTGCTCAATCAAATAGCGACTCAGGGTAACGCGGGACATGGATGGCTCCGGAGGATGGGGGGCTAAAAACCCGCGCAGTTTAGCGCGAGTCGAGGCGCATTTCCTCCTGTCAGACCCAGTTAAGGGAGATAGAGTTCATGCGCCGGGCTCAGCGTAGCCCGAAACCGGACGAATGAGCCTGAAGATTCCTCACGATTTCAGCAATCCTCTGTGACTGACAGAGCGTCCCTGCCTGCGATTTGGCGCGAGGTTCAGATTTTCGCTGTTGGTTTGCGCAACAGGCTGAGCGCCATTGCCGCGAGGAGAACCACACCCAGCAAGAGCACAGCCCAAAGGCCGATTTTCTTCCAGTCGGTGCCGGAGGCAACCGGCGTCGTTGTGGTCGGCTGAGTCACCGCCGAACCACCGTCGACCCTGGCCTGGCCCAGTGCAGCCAAGCGCTTGGCGCTGTAATCCGGAATCAGCGTCGACAGCGGCAAATTCGCCGCTTTCACCGTCGGGCTGCCCAGCGCCAGCGTGTAAGGTCCTGCACCGCGAGCCAGGAACACCAACTGCGTCGCCCGCACGGCAAAGCGCAATGCCGGGGCTTCAGCGCCCAGGCCTCCGCCACGCTCATCCACCGTCAGTTTCAACTGCTGAACGGTCTGACCGGGTAGCTTTAATTCGTCCTGCACGACGTCCTGACCGTTCTGGGTCAGGCGATAGAGCAAACCACCGCTTAGCGATTGCCACGGCAGACTACTTTCACGACGGCCATACAGGGTCACCGGAGCCAGGCTATTGGCTTGGCTGAGTTCAACCCGCAACCGCTCGATGCTCAGGCCCATCGGCAGTTGCCAGGTGTATTCACCCGCCTTGACGCTGCTGCCAGCCAACGGCTGCGACCAGACCAATGGTAGCGGCAGGCTGTTGATGCTGGCGCTCTCCAATTGGGCCGAGGTGAGGACCGGTGCAGATTGCGGGGTATTCCAAAGCAAGCGCAGATACCGCGCCGACTGCCCAGGCAAACCGACTTCATGCTGCTCGACCCGCTCGTCGGCAAACGACAGGCGCGCCACCTGCCCCTCACCCCACGACTGCCAATGCTGCAAGTCATCGCTGGCTTCGATGCTGAAGCGCTGGAAGCCGTCACGCTCGCTGGTCCAGTCAAGAATCAACTGTTGCAATGGCGCCTTGATCGCACTGACATCCAGTAGCCAGCCGCGCAGGATTTCTTCACCGGCCTCCAGCTGACTGGAAGGCTGAACTTCGACCAAGGCGCCGTTGGCGTTCGATTGCACCCGAATACTCGGCGTGGCTTCGCTGGCGTCCGCCGAGCTGTACAACGGGAACCACTTCACGTCGGTCAGCGTGCGATTTTCGGTGGTTTGCGCCTGCTCACGGGCCAGCGCATAGGCCTGGGCTTCACCTGCAGCGTTGAACACCCGCACATCGCTCAGATCGGTCTGACGCGCGCCCAGTTGCACCGCCAGCGGTAACTCGAGGCGATATACCAAGGGCCTTCACCGCTGAGGGTCAACGGCACTTGAGTGGTGAAATCCCCCGGCTTCTCCTGGGCATTGGCCGACAGTGCCACACACAATCCGACAGCCCCCAACCAACCCAGGCTCACTTTCTGACTCAAGACGACACTCCTTCAGATTCATTGGCCGGTTTTTCAGCACCCGGCTCAGCTTCGGCACGCTTGGGTGGCAGCGGCGCGAAATAGCCCACCACCAGCAGCAACACACCCACGCCGATAAACGACACGATCCGCGCCAGTCCGCCGCGGTTGCTCAACTCGATAAAGAACAGTTTGGCGACCACCACCGCGATCAACGCGGCGCCGATCAGCCAGATTTCGCGACGGTGACGCAAATGACCGCCGATCATCAGACTCAGGGCAATCAGCGTCCAGACGATCGACAGACCAGCCTGTACCAGCATCGACTCGAGCAGCGCATCCAGCTCAAATGGCACGCCGCCCCAATGGTGAGCGCTGCGCATCACCAGTGCGGTGAAGAAGGCGAACAGCGAGACACCCGCCACCAGTTGCATAGCGCGTTCGGCATAGTCGGCGCGGATCGCCAATTGCGAGACTGCACTGCGGAACCAGACACAGGCCCCGAACAACGCGAACAACAGGCCCAGCTCCAGCGGGTTGAACAGCGGCACGTAAGGCAACGGCTCGGCGCTGCCGTCACTGGCGATATTGGCCAGCCAGACCCAACCGAGCATCAGCAATGCCAACGGCAGCGCCGCGTACAGACGGTATTCACGGGAATAACTCGAGACCGGCCACGGCCAGCTGCGTGGTGCGGCCATCAACACCAGATACAGGCTCGGCAGAATCGCCCAGCCCAACCAGCGCCAGGCGTTGTACTGCTCGGACAACAGCAGCAGGCTGTAACGCAGTTCCAGCGCCAGCACGCCGATCAGCAGCCAGCAACCCAGCACATGGGCAGTGCTCAAGGCCCTGGCCGAGAGCATTGGCGCCAATCGCCGCACAGACACAAAGTGCACAGCGAACACCGCCGCCCACGCCAGCCAGCCGAAGTTCGCCGCCGGGTGATAGCGAGCATGCCAGGCCGCGACCAATACCAGACCCGCAGCCGGCACCAGCAAGGTGCAGAGCAAGCCCAACGCCGACCACCTCAGGCGCAAAGCCAGCACGGCCCACACTGCGACACTCAGCGCCGCAACGGCCAGTAACAGCGCGGCGTGCAGATCCGCCGGTGCGAAGCGCAACACTTCGCTGACCAACGCCAGCGCCCACCAGGCCGCCCCCCACACCAGCAACAGTTCGGACAAACGCCGCAAACTCAAGGTATCAAACGCCGTCGCATGATTACCCAGCTGCAAGCGCCAGGCCCCGACCATCGCCGCCAGACCCAATACCATCGGCGTCCAGAAACCGCCGTGGGCCAATGGGCGCAAGCCTTCGCTGGATAACGGACCCAGCAGATCGGGGCCGGCAATCAGGAACGCCGCACCGCCGATGACCTGCAACAGCAGACCAAAGACAAAACTCACGCGTTGCTGCAAGTACAGACTCAACCAGATGATCAACAGACCACTGGCTGCCCACACCGCGCTTGCGGTTTGCCACGGCAGGACAAACAGCACAGCCAGATTGATCAGCACCAGACCCGCCAGCAACACCACCGACAGACCACGCAACAGCCGTACGTCGCTGCGCACCATGTCATCGCGTGCCGCCAGCAACATGCCACCGATCAACGCCAGACCGATCAAGGACGCACTGAGCAAACCACTCCAGCCAGCGCTCAATACCGCAAAGTCGCCCTGCGCGCCTTGCAGCCGCAGCAGGAACAACGCGCCGCCCAGCAGTTGCACAGCGAAAGCGCTAAACAGGAATGTCCGCGATTGCAGGCGCAGACCGACAAACAAGGTCGCCAGCCCCGCCAGCGCCCAACTGATAGCCGTGCCGTGAGTCAAGAAAAACAACGGTGCCAACAGATAGAGGAACCCCAGGCCACCGCAGGCCAGTACTGGCAACGCCTTGCGCTCCCGGTTCGACGCTTGCTCGGGCAAGGCGTTGCGCAGTTGATAAAAACTGAACAGCAAGGCCGCACCCAGCAGCAAAGCCCCCAACGGCGCGCCGTCCAGCAGGCTCGCCTCGCCAATACGCAGTTCACTGAGGAACGCCAGCGCAGAGCCCACTTGCAGCAGCAAGGCAAATGCCCGGGCCAAAGGTCGTTGCTGACGCAGGCCGAGCCAGAAAATCCCCGCGCCTTCCACCGCCCAGGCCGCTGCGGTCCACCGGGCATCCAGCCCAAGCGGGATCGCCAGGCTGGCGAATATCACCCCCAGCGCCAGGCAGGTTTCCCCCAGCAACAGCGCTCGCCCGCCAGCGAGCAAACGGGCCAGACTCATGTAGACGATGCCCAGCGCCAGCGCGCTGAACGCCGTCGCGAACTCCAGATGCTGGACCAGCGCGAACTGCAAACCGAAACCAACCAGCGGCGGGCCGAATAGCATCGAGCCATCAACATAGTCGCCCTTGCGGGCCGACCAACGCAGCAGCGCCTCGCGGCCGTCGTCTTCTGGCGCATCGCTCATCTCGAGTAACTTGCGCCGCGCGAACAGCAGCCCTAGCGCCAGGTACATCAGGAAGAACAGAATCAGAAACGGCTCGGTGCTCCACAACAGCTGCGGTGTGTAAGAGCGTAGGCCCCAGGCGAAGCTAATGCCGAAGGTGCCGACGAAACCGATCAGATTGAGCAACCGCCAGGCCTTGAACCAGGCGATGCCCAGGATGCCAGCGTTGAGCAAGGCGAAGTAGCTGAACAACGCAACATGGTTGCCCGCGCCAGTGGAGGTCAGGATCGGCGCGGCAAAGCCACCGAGGGCCGCCGCTGCAGCCAGGCCCAAGGCGTCCTGAGTGATCGCCAGAATCGCCGAGAACACCGTGACTGCCACCAACAAACTCAAGGCGGCAGTCGGATCGAGCAGCGGATGCAGGCGCATTGCGGCGAACACCGTCAGGTATAACACCGCGATCCCGGTCCCCTGCAGCATCAACGCGAAGTTGCTGTTGCGCAGACGCAGCCACCAACCCACCCCGAGCAGGCCAAGCGCGCAAGCGGCGACCCCGGCGTAACGCAGCTCGATCGGCACAACCATGCCTTCGGTGGCGTAGCGCAGCAAGAACGCCAAACCGAGGAACAACAGCACCACACCGACCCGCAGCACCGTGTTGCCGCCAAACAACCAATTGCGTGCACCGGCAAAGGCGCGCTCGATCAGATTCGGCTCGCGGGGGCCGGCCGGGGTGGCCGGTTTTCCTGGTGCGTTGGCACCGGACTCCGGCTTCCAGGCATCGACAGGCGGTGGCGTGCCCGGCTCTGGCACAACAGAGAATTGCTCGGGTTCAAACTCGACCGGCCATTCCCAGACCAATTCAGGAACCGCACGCAAAGGCGCCGCTATCGGTTCCGGCGCTTCGCTCAAGTCGGGTTGATCTGGCCGGACAGATTCGCTGGCCGCCGTCGGTGCAGGCTGCCCGGCAGCTTTGTCAGCAGACACTTCAAGCTGCGCCAGCCGTTGCTCGACAGCCGCTAAAGCCTTCTGCGCCAGTTCCAGTTGCTGGCGCTGCTGCGCCGCTTGCGAACTCAAACGCCCGAGACGGATAGCCTGCCCCACGCCAAGCCCGATCAGAGCACCGAGCAGCGCATCGCTGAAGGACTCATCGAGTACCCAGCCCAGCACCAGCCCTATCAACATGAAAATCCATTGCATGGTCGATATCCCTAAGCGGCTCATGGTCCGTTAAGGGTGCCAATACCTGCACTACTTTGCGCCGAAGACACTCACTCACGTAGCAGCAGGCTGACAGCAACTGCTACGCAAGGTGTTTCAGCCCGCAGCCGAGTAGATACCAAACGCGCAGACGGACAGATCCAGGTTGTTCAAACCTGGCAAAACTACCGTCTAGTATATCGGTGCGGCCCAACAGGAGTTGGGCCTTGCTCGCATTTGTCGCTAAATATCACAAGAAGTGGACTATTCCAGCGCTTTCCAGATTTCGGTGGCGTACTCACGAATCGTCCGGTCGGATGAGAACCAGCCCATCCGGGCGCTGCTTAGCACCGCCGAACGCCACCACTCTTTGGAATCGTGCCAATGGGCCTCCACCCGTGCTTGAGCGTTCCAGTATGAATCGAAGTCGGCGCAGACCAGGAAGCGGTCATAGTCGATCAACGAATCGATCATGCTGGTATAACGGGCAGGATCGTCCGGCGAGAACACTCCGCCGCGAATCGCTTCCAGTACATCGTTGAGCCGATGGGAGGCCGCGATATCGGGAGTTGCGTTGAACTCGCCATTACGTTTGCGCGCTTCAACCTGCTGGGCGCTGAGACCAAAGATAAACATGTGCTCAGCCCCGATACGCTCGCACATCTCCACGTTGGCACCGTCCATCGTACCGATGGTCAGCGCACCGTTGAGGCCGAATTTCATGTTGCTGGTGCCCGACGCCTCGAAACCGGCGGTGGAAATCTGCTCTGACAGGTCGGCTGCCGGAATGATGCTCTCCGCCAGACTCACGTTGTAGTTAGGCAGGAACACTACCTTGAGCAGGCCACGCACGGTCGGGTCGTGGTTCACGGTGCGAGCGATGTCATTGGTCAGCTTGATGATCAACTTGGCCTGGTGATAACTGGCCGCGGCCTTACCGGCGAAGATTTTCACCCGCGGCACCCAATCGATTTCAGGCTCGGCGCGAATCGCCTGGTACAACGCCACGGTGTGCAGCAGGTTGAGCAACTGACGCTTGTATTCGTGAATCCGTTTGACCTGCACATCGAACATCGCTTCCGGGTTTACCGTGATCCCCAACCGCTCATGAATGATGTTGGCCAAGGCTCTTTTGCTGTGCAGGCGCTGCTCGGCGAACTGCTTGCGGAACGCCGTTTTCTCAGCGAACGGCTCCAGTTCAACCAGGCGTTGCTCGGGGTTGTCCAGCACATCATGGCCCAACGCCTTGACCATCATCGCCGTCAGTTCCGGGTTGGTCTGGTACAGCCAACGGCGGAAGGTGATGCCGTTGGTCTTGTTGTTGATCCGCTCCGGATAAAGTTTGTGCAGCTCGGAAAACACCGTGCTGCGCATCAATTGGGTATGCAGAGCGGATACACCGTTGACACTGTGAGAGCCCAGGAACGCCAGGTTGCCCATGCGAACACGGCGGCCGTTGTCCTCTTCAATCAGCGATACCGCGCGCAACACGTCGAAATCGTGAATGCCCTTTGCCCGCAGCGAATCGATGTGCTGGGCGTTGATCAGGTAAATGATCTGCATATGCCGCGGCAGCATCCGCTCCATCAGCCCCACCGGCCAGGTTTCCAGCGCTTCGGGCAGTAACGTATGGTTGGTGTAGGACAGCGTGTCGACGGTGACCTTCCAGGCCGCGTCCCACTCGATACCGTGCAAATCGACCAACTGGCGCATCAGTTCGGCCACGGCAATCGAGGGATGGGTGTCGTTGAGCTGGATCGCGGCGTGCTCGCCGAGGCTCAGCACCGAGTCATGCATGTTCTTGTGCCGACGCAACAAATCCTGCAGGGATGCCGAGACGAAGAAATACTCCTGACGCAACCGCAATTCCTGCCCGGCCTCGGTGCTGTCGGCCGGATAGAGCACACGGGAAATACTTTCCGCCCGCGCGACTTCGGCCACCGCGCCCAAGTGGTCGCCAGCATTGAAACGCTCCAGATGCAGGTCTTCCATCGCCCGCGCCCGCCACAGACGCAGGGTGTTGACGCTGGCACCGCGCCAACCGACCACCGGCGTGTCGTAAGCCACCGCCCGGACGGTTTCCACCGGCCACCAGACTTGCTTGGCCTTGCCGGTTTCATCGGTCACCGTATCGACGCTGCCGCCAAAGCCGATGGGGTAGATCACCTCAGGGCGCTCGAACTCCCACGGATTGCCGAAATCCAGCCAGTTCTCGGTCTGTTCCTGCTGCCAGCCATCGACAACTGCCTGGCGGAACAAGCCGTGTTCATAACGAATACCATAACCATGGCCGGCGATACCGAGGGTCGACATGCTCTCCATGAAACACGCCGCCAATCGACCAAGACCACCATTGCCCAACGCCGCATCCGGCTCCAGCAGGCGAATACGCTCAAGGTCGACACCCAATTCGGCCAAGGCTTCGCGCGCCACGTCCAGCAGGCCGAGATTGCTCAGGCTGTCGTAGAGCAGACGACCGATCAAAAACTCCAGGGAGAGGTAGTACACACGCTTCTGAACCTTGCGGTAGATCTGTCGCGTGTGGTCCATCCAGTGTTCGACCATATGGTCCCGCGCTGCCAAAGCAATGGCTTCGAACCAGTCATGGTCAAACGCGTGATCCGGGTCCTTGCCTACCGCGTAGGTGAGTTTGTTCAAGACAGCGGCGCGAAATGCGGCCACCACCTCTGCGTCACGAACAAGCAGTTCCTGAGTCATCGATACGACCTCGAACGAGATAGACGGCATGGAATTGTCTGAGCCTAGTCGGTCTGACAGGAGGCAAAGGTTCTGGTTCGGCGTTTTTTTCAATTGCCCGAGTCAACCTTTTGCCACGGCCGGTACGCCCTGAAAAGATGCAGAAGCCGTGCCGATCCGGCCTAAATGCCCTGAGCGGGTGAAAAACCGGCAAATGGTTGTTCACACATCCACCAACCCCGGTATCATCGCGCGCCCTGATACACCCCCTGGAAACACACCTGATGAAGCCCCAACTGATCGCCGCCGCGGAAATCGACCGACTCGATACCTGGGCGAAATACTCCAGTCATATGTGCGGTGGCTGTGTTTCCAGCTGCTGCACCCTGCCGGTCGAAGTGAAGATCAAAGACTTGATCCGCATCGGCATCGTCGATGAATTCGAGCGCGGCGACCCGCCAAAGAACATCGCCAAACGCTTGCAAAAAGAAGGCATCGTCGAGCGTTACAACCAGAAGTCGGAAATTTTTACCCTCCAGCGCATGAGCAACAACGATTGCCTTTATCTGGACCGCAAGAGCCGCCTGTGCACCATTTACGAAAAACGCCCGGACACCTGCCGCAATCACCCGAAGATCGGGCCGCGGCCGGGGTATTGCGCGTACAAGCCTAAAGAAGTCGAGCGCGATACAAGCCGCAAGACACTGGACAAGTTTTGATCAAAATTCTCGTGGTCTGACAGACCGCTATCGCGAGCAAGCTCGCTCCTACAGGAGTTTGCGTGCACTTGTAGGAGCGAGCTTGCTCGCGATAACGCCAGATCAGACACCACAAATCTTGCAGACAAAAAAACGCCCCCGACCTTGCGGTCGGGGGCGTTTTTTTTAACAGCTAACTAACGAATCAGTTGCCGCTTTTCTTGGCAGCGCGGGTACGCTCGCTTTCGCCCAGGATCTTCTTGCGAAGACGGATGGACTTAGGAGTGACTTCACACAGCTCGTCTTCTTGTACGAATTCCAGAGCTTGCTCCAGAGTGAAACGTACAGGCGGAACCAGAGCGATGGTTTCGTCTTTACCCGAAGCACGCATGTTGTCGAGCTTCTTGCCTTTAGTCGGGTTAACACCCAGGTCGTTGTCGCGGCTGTTCAGACCAACGATTTGACCTTCATAGATGTCCTGGCCGTGTTCGATGAACAGCTTGCCACGCGACTGCAGGGTTTCCAGCGAGTAGGTCAGAGCCTTACCGGTAGCTACCGATACCAGCACGCCGTTCTGACGGCCGGACATGTCGCCGGACTTCATCGCGTCGTAACGGTCGAAGATCGAGGTCAGGATGCCAGCACCGGAGGTCAGGGTCAGGAACTCGTTACGGAAACCGATCAGGCCACGGGCCGGGATGTTGTACTCAAGGCGCACACGGCCCTTGCCATCCGGAACCATGTTGGTCAGGTCGCCTTTACGGATACCCATTTGTTCCATGATCGAACCCTGGGATTCTTCCGGCAGATCGATGGTCACGTTTTCGTACGGTTCGTGCTTCACGCCGTCAACCAGACGGATGATCACTTCCGGACGACCAACACCCATTTCGAAGCCTTCGCGACGCATGGTTTCGATCAGTACCGAAAGGTGCAGCTCACCACGGCCGGATACTTTGAATTTATCAGCCGAGTCGCCTTCTTCAACGCGCAGTGCCACGTTGTACAGCAACTCTTTGTCCAGACGCTCCTTGATGTTACGGCTGGTCACGAACTTGCCTTCTTTACCGCAGAAAGGCGAGTCGTTTACCTGGAAGGTCATGGAAACGGTTGGCTCGTCGACGGTCAACGGCTTCATCGCTTCGACGTTCAGAGGGTCGCACAGGGTGTCGGAGATGAACAGTTGCTCGAAGCCGCTGATGCAGACGATGTCGCCGGCAGCTGCTTCTTCAACGTCGATACGGTGCAGACCGTGGTGACCCATCAGCTTCAGGATACGACCGGTACGCTTCTTGCCGTCGGCGTCGATAGCGACAACCGGAGTGTTCGGCTTGATGCGACCACGAGCGATACGGCCAACGCCGATAACACCCAGGAAGCTGTTGTAGTCCAGAGCGGAAATTTGCATCTGGAACGGACCGTCACGGTCGACTTTCGGCGCAGGTACGTTGTCGACGATCGACTGGTACAGCGGGGTCATGTCTTCAGCCATGTCGGTGTGGTCCAGACCGGCAATACCGTTCAGGGCCGAAGCGTAGACGACTTTGAAGTCCAGCTGTTCTTCGGTGGCACCCAGGTTGTCGAACAGGTCGAAGATCTGGTCCAGAACCCAGTCCGGACGCGCGCCTGGACGGTCAACCTTGTTGATCACCACGATTGGACGCAGGCCGGCTTCGAAAGCCTTCTTGGTCACGAAACGGGTTTGCGGCATAGGGCCGTCTTGAGCGTCAACCAGCAGCAGAACGGAGTCAACCATCGACATTACGCGTTCAACTTCGCCGCCGAAGTCGGCGTGGCCCGGGGTGTCCACGATGTTGATGTGGTAGCCGTTCCAGTTGATGGCGGTGTTTTTCGCCAGAATGGTAATACCGCGCTCTTTCTCCTGGTCGTTGGAGTCCATCACGCGCTCGTCGTTGAGCTCGTTGCGCTCCAGGGTGCCGGATTGACGCAGGAGTTTGTCTACCAGGGTGGTTTTACCATGGTCAACGTGAGCAATGATGGCGATGTTGCGTAGATTTTCGATCACTTGTGTATCTCGATCAGAGGATTCGGTGTGCTGACAAGTCTTGGCAGCGATTTACAGTAGAGTCAGGCCTTGCCGTTACAGCTTGACGGCGGCGTCGGGGGGCCGGTGACGCAGGCCACAGGCATACAGCCCCGGGCTCTTAGCTCGGTCGATAAACGCGCACATTGGCATGCCCCTCACTGAGCAAATGGTGGGCATGCAGGCGACTCATCACGCCTTTGTCGCAATACAGCAGGTACTGGCGAGTAGGGTCCAGTTCCTTGAAACGAGCGTTCAATGCATAAAACGGCATCGCTTGTACCTCGATGCCAGCGAGCTCCAGCGGATCGTCTTCGGCGGCATCCGGGTGACGGATGTCGATGATGATCTGACCGGCCAGCGCCTCACTGACTTCTTCAACCTGCACATCCTGGCCCAATTCGTCGATCACCCGATCGATCGGCACCAGTTTGGCGTTCTCGAGCGCACGCTCGAGCACCGCCATATCGAATTCTTTCTCTTCATGCTCCACGCGCGGACGCTTGGCGTGGGTCTTGGGGTTCACCGAAATGACCCCGCAATACTCCGGCATGTGCTTGGCGAAGTCGGCGGTGCCGATTTCGTTGGCAAGGTCAATGATGTCCTGCTTGTGACTGGCGATCAGCGGGCGCAACACCAGCTTGTCGGTCACGCAGTCGATCACGGACAGGTTCGGCAGCGTCTGGCTGGAAACCTGGGAAATCGCTTCGCCGGTCACCAGCGCATCGATGTCCAACCGATCAGCGATTCGGGACGCAGCGCGCAACATCATACGCTTCAATACTACGCCCATATGACTGTTATCGACTTTGCAGAGAATTTCTCCCAGCACTTCCTCGAATGGCACACTGACAAATAACACGCGCTGGGAGCTGCCGTACTTCTTCCAGATGAAGTGCGCGACTTCCATCACGCCCAATTCGTGGGCACGCCCACCGAGATTGAAGAAGCAGAAATGGCTCATCAGCCCGCGGCGCATGATCTGGTAGGCCGCCACCGTCGAATCGAAACCGCCGGACATCAACACCAGGGTCTGTTCGAGGGCGCCCAACGGATAACCGCCGATGCCGTTGTGCTGGCTGTGAATCACAAACAACCGTTGGTCGCGAATTTCCATCCGCACTTCGATTGCCGGCGTTTTCAAGGAAATCCCGGCGGCGCCGCACTGGCGACGCAGCTGGCTACCGACGTATTTCTCGACGTCCATCGAGGTAAATTCGTGCTTGCCGGCGCGCTTGCAGCGCACTGAAAAAATCTTGCCCGGCAAGGCATCACCGAAGTGCTGTTTGCACTTGGCGACGATGTCGTCGAAGTCGCCCAACGGGTACTCGTCGACCTGCAGGAAATGCGCGATGCCCGGCATGCAGCTCAGGCGATCAGTCATATCCTTCAAGGCTTTCGGCTCGCTGACCTGTGTTTCCAGCTCAAGATTGTCCCACACACCGTTCACCACCACCGCTGGGTCCAGATCGCGGAGCACGGCACGGATGTTCTTGGCCAGCTGGCGGATGAAACGCATCCGTACCGGGCGGCTCTTGATAGTGATTTCGGGGAAAACTTTTACGATTAGTTTCATGAAAACAGCGCGCGAGGGGCCAGCCGAAAAAGGGGGGCGCGGATTATAGCGGAAATTGCTCAAGGTTTAACCAGTTAATATACAGATGGCCCTTGGTGCACTAAAACGGGGCGTCAAGGCTTTTTGACGCCACATTGCAGTGCGAAAAGCCCGCGGAATTTCCTGCGTTCAGCTATATATGCGTGAGTTTGGGGCGAAAAACCCAAGTCGGGGCACTGGCATGCAATTTGCTCCCTTGTGAGGCAGGTTGCCTTGGCAGAGTATTCGCGCCGGCATCACCCACATTCTAAGGGCACTCCACTACCAGCCCGAAGCCACCCGGAGGACACTATGTCGAAGTCGGTTCAACTCATCAAAGATCATGACGTCAAATGGATTGATCTGCGCTTCACTGACACAAAAGGCACTCAGCACCACGTGACCATGCCGGCCCGTGATGCGCTGGATGAAGATTTCTTCGAAATCGGCAAAATGTTCGACGGCTCCTCCATCGCCGGCTGGAAAGGCATCGAAGCCTCCGACATGATCCTGCTGCCGGACGACTCTACCGCCGTTCTCGATCCGTTCACCGAAGAGCCGACCCTGATCCTGGTCTGCGACATCATCGAACCTTCGACCATGCAAGGCTATGACCGCGACCCACGCGCCATTGCCCACCGTGCCGAGGAATACCTGAAGTCCACCGGTATCGGCGACACCGTATTCGTTGGTCCAGAGCCAGAATTCTTCATCTTCGACGAAGTGAAGTTCAAGTCCGACATCTCCGGCTCCATGTTCAAGATCTTCTCCGAACAAGGTTCGTGGATGTCTGACCAGGACGTCGAAGGCGGTAACAAAGGCCACCGTCCAGGCGTCAAAGGCGGCTACTTCCCGGTTCCTCCGTTCGACCACGACCACGAAATCCGTACCTCCATGTGCAATGCCATGGAAGAAATGGGCCTGGTCATCGAAGTTCACCACCACGAAGTGGCGACTGCCGGCCAGAACGAAATCGGCGTCAAGTTCAACACCCTGGTAGCCAAGGCTGACGAAGTTCAGACCCTGAAATACTGCGTACACAACGTTGCCGACGCTTACGGCCGCACCGCGACCTTCATGCCTAAGCCGCTGTACGGCGACAACGGCTCGGGTATGCACGTTCACATGTCCATCTCCAAAGATGGCAAGAACACCTTCGCTGGCGAAGGTTATGCCGGCCTGTCCGACACCGCCCTGTACTTCATCGGCGGTATCATCAAGCACGGTAAGGCCCTGAACGGCTTCACCAACCCGTCGACCAACTCCTACAAGCGTCTGGTCCCAGGCTTCGAAGCTCCAGTAATGCTGGCCTACTCGGCTCGCAACCGTTCCGCTTCGATCCGTATTCCTTACGTGTCCAGCCCTAAAGCTCGCCGTATCGAAGCTCGCTTCCCGGATCCAGCAGCCAACCCGTACCTGGGCTTCGCTGCACTGTTGATGGCTGGCCTGGACGGCATCCAGAACAAGATCCACCCAGGCGATGCTGCTGACAAAAACCTGTACGACCTGCCGCCTGAAGAGGCCAAAGAGATCCCACAAGTTTGCGGCAGCCTGAAAGAAGCCCTGGAAGAGCTGGACAAAGGTCGTGCGTTCCTGACCAAAGGCGGCGTTTTCAGCGACGACTTCATCGACGCTTACATCGCCCTGAAAAGCGAAGAAGAAATCAAAGTACGTACCTTCGTACACCCACTGGAATACGAGCTGTACTACAGCTGCTAATCCGGTAGCGCTCGCGCAAGCGGCGTAACAGAGGCCTCCTTCGGGAGGCCTTTTTTGTGGGCGCGATACACGCCAGAGAGCTCATACTGACATCGCACCGTGATGCCTTCATCAAACGGAAGTCCAAGCGCCGGGAAATCGGGCCCTCATTGATCACCCCCAGTCAGGTAACGCAAAAACGTGTCCAATTGACACAGGGTAATCCCAAGCCAGTGAACCCGAGCGATACCACCCCACAGCCAATGGCAAGGAAAGCCAAAGAAGAAAAGAGCAGCATCTTTTCATTCTTCTAAACGCCGCCCAGGTTTGCGCACTATATTGGTGCAATGAATTGCACCCCACCCACTTATCAACCCATTTTGGTTCGAAAATACCCGGAGAAGCTGGCAGAACGCCACGCAATCGAGCTTCAAACGCCTGTTTCAGGGGTTTAACGCTTCTTTTCGGAGCCTTGGTTTGGTTTTTGCATTTTCCTCATATCAGCGCTATATCCGCGCGCGCAATCCGGGACCGGCCCCGGGTTGTATTGCTTCAAAAGAGGTCACCATATACTCATGACCATCAGCGACACACTGCACCGCTTGCTACTCGACAACCTGACCACCGCGACCATTCTGCTCAACGCGGACCTGCGCCTTGAGTACATGAACCCCGCGGCGGAAATGCTGCTGGCCATCAGCGGCCAGCGCAGTCATGGGCAATTCATCAGCGAGCTGTTCACCGAATCGGCCGAAGCCCTGAACTCCTTGCGCCAGGCCGTCGAGCAGGCTCACCCGTTCACCAAGCGCGAAGCGATGCTCACTGCGCTGACCGGCCAGACCCTGACCGTCGATTACGCCGTGACGCCGATCCTCAGCAATGGCAACACCCTGCTGCTGCTGGAAGTCCACCCGCGTGACCGCTTGCTGCGAATCACCAAGGAAGAGGCTCAGCTGTCCAAACAGGAAACCAGCAAGATGCTGGTGCGCGGCCTGGCCCATGAGATCAAGAACCCTCTGGGCGGGATTCGCGGCGCCGCACAGTTGCTGGCCCGCGAGCTACCGGAAGAAAGCCTCAAGGATTACACCAACGTCATCATCGAAGAGGCCGATCGCCTGCGCAACCTGGTGGATCGCATGCTCGGCTCGAACAAACTGCCGTCACTGGCGATGACCAACATCCATGAAGTGCTCGAGCGCGTGGGCAGTCTGGTGGAAGCAGAAAGCCAGGGCTGCATCACCTTGGTGCGCGATTATGACCCGAGCATTCCTGACGTATTGATCGACCGCGAACAGATGATCCAGGCAGTACTCAACATCGTGCGCAACGCCATGCAGGCCATCAGCAGCCAGAACGAACTGCGCCTGGGCCGGATCAGCCTGCGCACCCGCGCGATGCGTCAGTTCACCATTGGCCATGTGCGCCATCGGTTGGTGACCAAGATCGAAATCATCGACAACGGCCCGGGCATCCCCGCCGAATTGCAAGAAACCATCTTCTTCCCGATGGTCAGCGGCCGTCCGGACGGTACCGGGCTGGGCCTTGCCATTACTCAGAACATCATCAGCCAGCACCAGGGCCTGATCGAATGTGACAGCCATCCTGGCCACACCACGTTCTCGATCTTTCTGCCACTGGAACAAGGAGCCCCATCGACATGAGCCGTAGTGAAACCGTGTGGATCGTCGATGACGACCGTTCTATCCGTTGGGTTCTGGAAAAGGCCTTGCAACAAGAAGGCATGACCACCCAAAGCTTCGACAGTGCCGATGGCGTGATGAGCCGCCTGGCTCGCCAGCAACCGGATGTGATCATCTCCGACATCCGTATGCCGGGCACCAGCGGTCTGGACCTGTTGGCGCGGATTCGCGAACAGCACCCACGGTTGCCAGTGATCATCATGACGGCTCACTCCGACCTGGACAGCGCTGTCGCGTCCTATCAGGGTGGTGCTTTCGAGTACCTGCCCAAGCCGTTCGATGTTGACGAAGCCGTTTCCCTGGTCAAACGCGCCAACCAGCACGCCCAGGAACAGCAAGGCCTGGAAGTGGTGCCGACCCTGACCCGCACCCCGGAAATCATTGGCGAAGCACCGGCAATGCAGGAAGTGTTTCGCGCTATCGGTCGTCTCAGCCACTCCAACATCACCGTATTGATCAACGGCGAATCCGGCACCGGTAAAGAACTGGTGGCCCACGCCTTGCACCGTCACAGCCCACGGGCGGCGTCACCGTTCATTGCCCTGAACATGGCCGCGATCCCCAAGGATCTGATGGAATCCGAGCTGTTCGGCCACGAGAAAGGCGCGTTTACCGGTGCAGCCAACCTGCGCCGCGGACGTTTCGAACAAGCCGATGGCGGCACGTTGTTTCTCGATGAGATCGGCGACATGCCGGCCGACACCCAGACGCGTCTGTTGCGGGTATTGGCCGATGGCGAGTTTTACCGGGTCGGCGGTCACACGCCGGTCAAGGTCGATGTACGCATCATCGCCGCGACTCACCAGAATCTGGAAACCCTGGTTCATGCCGGGAAATTCCGTGAAGACTTGTTCCATCGCCTCAATGTGATTCGTATCCACATCCCGCGCATGTCGGACCGCCGCGAAGACATTCCGACCCTGGCCAAGCACTTCCTCAGCCGCGCCGCGCAAGAGCTGGCAGTCGAGCCAAAACTGCTGAAGAGCGAAACCGAGGAATACCTGAAAAACCTGCCGTGGCCCGGCAACGTGCGTCAACTGGAGAACACGTGCCGCTGGATCACGGTGATGGCTTCGGGTCGCGAAGTACATATCAGCGACCTGCCACCAGAACTGCTGAACCTGCCACAAGACTCTGCACCGGTGACCAACTGGGAGCAGGCGCTACGCCAATGGGCCGATCAGGCGCTGGCACGCGGTCAATCGAGCCTGCTCGACAGTGCAGTGCCGAGCTTCGAGCGGATCATGATCGAAACAGCCCTCAAACACACCGCCGGCCGCCGCCGCGACGCCGCCGTGCTGCTGGGCTGGGGCCGCAACACCTTGACCCGCAAGATCAAGGAACTGGGGATGAAGGTCGATGGCGGTGATGATGACGAGGGAGATGAGGGTTAAGTCCTGATCCCCGATCGTTCCCACGCTCTGCGTGGTAACGCCTCTATGGGCGCTCCGCGCCCACTGTGACGCAGAGCGTCACGGGATGCATGCCCACGCGGAGCGTGGGCACGATCAATGTACATCTGCCCGCGATGCTTTTGGGCTTTCGTGCACCGCAATGGTGTGCGTGCACTGCCTCAACGCATCGTGAGCTGCGATCGAGCAGAAACAAAAACCTGAAAAACTCAGTTTTTCTCTCTGAAAACAAAATCCCCTAAAACGCAAAAGCCCCGAAATACGGGGCTTTCAGCGGCATCCAAAGGGTTTTCAACTCGTTTTATCAAAAACTGGCACGCCCCCTGCAATAGTCCAAGCACAACCCAGTTTCGGGGACCTTGGTACAGGCAGGCCGGGGATTCCCCTCTTTACACTTGGGGCTCACGACGCAAACAGCGACGAGCCCCGCCCGGTTTCGGGGACCTTGGTACAGGCAGGCCGGGGATTCCCCTCTTTACACCTGGGGCTCATGACGCAGACAGCGACGAGCCCCACCCGGTTTCGGGAACCTTGGTACAGGCAGGCCGGGGATTCCCTCTTTTATTCCTCCCGGAGATGGATCTCCAGCCGCCAGCGCCCGTCCACCTCAGCACCAGCCCACTCACCACGCAACGGTCGGGCCGCCACCAGATTCAGTAACAATCCCGCATCCGCAGCCCTTACCCGCCAGTTCACACTCCTGTCGTTGACCTTCAGACGGCCGTTCTGAGCCCTGCCCGTCGCGTCGAACAATAGCGCGACGGTCCCGTCGATATGTTCACCGTGGATCTTCGGCTCATTGTTGAACCACACCACCAGGCCGTCAGCGACAACCTCCACCTGCTGCAACTCAGTGGGATCCGGCGCCGTCAGGCGACCGATCATCAGCCCGACCATCACGCCGACAATCGCCAAAGAGCCGAGCACCCGCAGTAATAGCTTCGGCTGCGGGTCTGCTTCAGGCGTAGAATGCAGCCCATCTTTACCTTCGGAGCCGTGCATGTTTCACGTCATCCTATTTCAACCAGAAATTCCGCCGAATACCGGCAACGTTATCAGGCTGTGCGCCAACAGTGGCTGCCACCTGCATTTGATCGAGCCCCTGGGCTTCGAGATGGACGACAAGCGCCTGCGCCGGGCCGGTCTCGATTATCACGAGTACGCCACCCTGCAACGCCATGCCGACCTCGCCAGCTGCCTGGAAAGCCTCGGCCAGCCGCGCTTGTTCGCCTTTACCACCAAAGGTTCGCGGCCGTTTCACGATGCCAGCTTTGCCGAAGGTGATGCTTTTCTCTTTGGCCCGGAAAGCCGTGGCCTGCCCGCCGACGTACTGGACGCCCTACCGGCCGAACAACGACTGCGCCTGCCGATGCGTGAAGGCTGCCGCAGTCTCAACCTGTCGAACACCGTCGCCGTGGCGGTTTACGAAGGCTGGCGGCAGCTCGGCTTCAAATAACCACACATCCTGATCGTTCCCACGCTCCTGCGTGGGAATGCAGCCCGTGACGCTCTGCGTCACTGGACGCGGAGCGTCCCTTGAGGCATTCCCACGCAAAGCATGGGAATGATCGAGCCACGTATTCCAGCCCCATGAAAAAAGCGCCTGTAACGGCGCTTTTTTCGTCAACATCGAACGCTTATTGCACAGTCGGCGATTCGCCGGCGGCCTGCATGCGTTGCAGTTCTTGCGCGTACAGTGCGTCGAAGTTCACCGGAGCCAGCATCAGGGCCGGGAACGAACCGCGAGTCACCAGGCTGTCCAGGGTTTCGCGAGCATACGGGAACAGGATGTTCGGGCAGAACGCGCCCAGGGTGTGGCTCATCGAAGCGTCGTCCAGGTTCTTGATCAGGAAGATCCCGGCCTGTTGCACTTCAGCGATGAACGCGACCTCTTCACCGTTCTTCACAGTAACCGACAGGGTCAGCACGACTTCGTGGAAGTCACCTTCCAGAGCCTTCTGACGGGTGTTCAGATCCAGACCAACGGTCGGCTCCCACTGCTGGCGGAAGATCGCCGGGCTTTTCGGGGCTTCGAAGGACAGGTCACGCACGTAGATGCGCTGCAGGGAGAATTGCGGTGCGGTTTCTTCTTCGCTAGCTGCAGTGTTCTGTTGGTCAGTCATCTCGGATCCTTTCTGATCTCGGGTCTTGTAGGGTAAGGAATTCAAGCCTTGAGCATGGCGTCGAGCTTGCCGGCGCGCTCCAGGGCAAACAAATCATCACAGCCGCCAACGTGGGTGCTGCCGATCCAGATCTGCGGCACGGACGTACGCCCGGCCTTCTGAGCCATCGCGGCACGCACCTGCGGCTTGCCATCGACCTTGATCTCTTCGAAGGCTACGCCTTTGTTCTCGAGCAGGTACTTGGCTCGCGAACAATAAGGGCAGTAATCGCTGGAATAGACGACGACGTTGTTCATATCACTTCACCAGCGGCAGATTGTCGGCTTTCCAGCTGGAAATACCACCGGACAGCTTGGCGGCGGTGAAGCCGGCCTTTATCAGTTCGCGGGCATGAGTGCCGGCAGTCTGGCCCATGGCGTCGACCAGAATAATGGTCTTGGCCTTGTGCTTTTCCAGTTCACCGACGCGAGCGGTCAGTTTGTCCTGAGGAATGTTCAACGCGCCTACGATGTGACCGGCGGCGAAATCCTTGGTCGGACGAATGTCAATTACCACGCCTGCGTCTTTGTTGACTAGCCCGGTCAGTTCACCGGTGCTCAGGCTGCGGCCGCCGCCTTGCATCTGATAAGCGATCAGCAACGCCAGCAGTACGACGAAGATACCGACGAGCAGATAGTGGTTAGTGGCAAATTCAATCAGGTGAGCAACCATCGAAGGAGGTTCCAGGGCGTTAAAATGTCGGCCAGTATACACAGCCGCCTTGGCCGACCACACCCCGCCCGGCGGTGACGCGGTCGGAACTTAGCTTTAAACTGCCACTCCCTTTTCCATCGCCTCTTTCAATCCAGCCACGAGTGGAATCTATGACTACCACGCCTAAACCTTTGGTCCTGATGATTCTGGATGGCTTCGGTTACAGTGAAAGCCAAGAACACAACGCCGTCTATTCGGCCAAAAAGCCAGTCCTTGACCGTCTGTGCGCCACTGTCCCGAACGGTTTGATCTCGGGCTCAGGCATGGACGTCGGCCTGCCGGACGGCCAAATGGGCAACTCGGAAGTCGGCCACATGAACCTTGGCGCCGGCCGCGTGGTGTACCAGGACTTCACCCGAGTGACCAAATCGATCCGCGACGGCGAGTTTTTCGAAAATCCGACCATCTGCGCTGCGGTAGATAAAGCCGTGGCCGCTGGCAAAGCGGTGCATCTGCTCGGACTCTTGTCCGAAGGCGGCGTGCATAGCCATCAGGACCACCTGGTGGCCATGGCCGAGCTGGCGTTCAAGCGTGGCGCGGAGAAAATCTACCTGCACGCCTTTCTCGACGGCCGTGACACTCCGCCAAAAAGCGCCCAATCGTCAATCGAACTGCTTGATGAAACCTTCAGAACCCTTGGCAAGGGCCGGATCGCCAGCATCATTGGCCGCTACTTCGCCATGGACCGCGACAACCGTTGGGACCGTGTGTCCCAGGCCTACGACCTGATCGTCGACGGCAAGGGTGAATTCAACGCGGCCACTGCTCAGCAAGGCCTGCAAGCTGCGTACGAACGCGGCGAGAGCGACGAATTCGTTAAAGCCACAACCATTGGTACGCCGGTCAAGGTCGAAGACGGCGATGCCGTGGTCTTCATGAACTTCCGCGCCGACCGCGCTCGCGAGCTCACCCGGGTGTTTGTCGAAGACGGCTTCAACGACTTCGAACGCGCCCGCCAGCCGAAACTGGCCGGTTTCGTCATGCTCACTCAATACGCGGCAAGCATTCCAGCACCGTCGGCGTTTGCGCCGGGCAGCCTGGAAAACGTGCTGGGCGATTACCTGGCAAAAAACGGCAAGACTCAGCTGCGCATTGCCGAGACCGAGAAGTACGCCCACGTGACCTTCTTCTTCTCTGGCGGCCGTGAAGAACCTTTCCCGGGCGAAGAGCGCATCCTGATCCCGTCGCCGAAAGTCGCGACTTATGACCTGCAACCTGAAATGAGCGCGCCGCAAGTCACCGACAAAATCGTCGACGCCATCGAAAACCAGCGTTACGACGTCATCATCGTCAACTATGCCAACGGTGACATGGTCGGTCACAGCGGCGTGTTCGAGGCAGCAGTGAAGGCCGTTGAATGCCTGGATCTGTGTGTTGGGCGGATTGTCGAGGCACTGGAAAAGGTCGGCGGCGAGGCACTGATCACGGCTGACCACGGCAACGTCGAGCAGATGTCGGACGAGACCACAGGTCAAGCCCATACCGCTCACACGACTGAGCCGGTACCGTTCATCTATGTCGGCAAACGCGACCTTAAAGTCCGCGAAGGCGGGGTACTGGCCGACGTGGCGCCGACCATGCTCAAACTGCTGGGTCTCAAGCAACCTGAAGAAATGACTGGCACTTCGATACTAGTCTGATAGTAAAACGACTCAATCAAAGGCCATAAACGGCTTTTTATGACGAACGCCTCAAAGCAGTTAGCTTCGGGGCGTTTTTTTTGCGGTCCGCGGCGGGCATACTAGGCTGTCCCTTTCCCTGGTGTCGCCCGCCTCTATGCTTCGCGCCCTGATTGCCCTAGCTCTGACCTGCCTGCTCCAACCGGCCTTTGCCGATGAGCGCGCGCAAACCCAACAACAGTTGGACGCCACGCGTCAGGATATTACTGAGCTGAAAAAACTCCTCGGCAAACTGCAGGAGGAAAAATCCGGCGTGCAGAAAGAACTGCGCGGCACCGAAACCGAGATGGGCAAACTGGAGAAACAGGTCGAAACCCTGCAGAAAGAGCTGAAAAAAAGCGAATCCGAGCTGCAGCGACTCGATGAAGAGAAAAAAAAACTCCAGAGCGCGCGCATTGAACAGCAACGACTGATCGCTATTCAGGCCCGAGCCGCCTACCAGAACGGCCGTCAGGAATACTTGAAGCTGCTGCTGAATCAACAAAACCCGGAAAAGTTCGCCCGGACCCTGACCTATTACGACTACCTGAGCCAGGCACGCCTGGAGCAGCTGAAGAATTTCAACGAAACCCTGCGCCAACTGGCCAACGTCGAGCAGGACATCGCCATGCAGCAAGCCCAACTGCTGGTGCAGAAAAGCAGCCTCGACAGCCAGCGCGACGAACTCGACAAAGTCCGCAAAGAACGCCAATTGGCATTGGCCAGACTCAACGACGATGTGAAGGCTCGCGACCAGAAGCTTCAAGCCCGCGAGCAGGATCAAGCGGACCTGTCTAAAGTACTCAAAACCATCGAAGAAACTCTGGCCCGTCAGGCCCGCGAGGCAGAAGAAGCGCGGCAAAAAGCGTTGATCGCCCAGCAAGAAGCCGAAAAAAAGCGCTTGCGTGAGGCCCAGGCGGCTGCCGACGAGAGCCCGCACAAACCGGCTAAAGCCGCGCCCGGCCCCTTGGTTTCCAGTGCTGGAGCCTCCTACGGCGGCCCTTTTGCGTCAGCGCGCGGCAAACTTCCATGGCCGGTTGATGGTCGACTGCTTGCGCGTTTTGGTGAAACCCGTGGCGATGATGCCCGCACCAAGTGGGACGGCGTAATGATCAGCGCCTCCGCCGGCAGCCAGGTGCACGCCGTACATGGCGGTCGCGTGGTGTTCGCCGACTGGTTGCGAGGGGCCGGGTTGCTGGTCATTCTCGACCATGGCAACGGGTTTCTGAGCCTTTATGGTCACAACCAGACGCTGCTTAAAGCCGCTGGTGATGTTGTAAAAGCCGGTGAGTCGATCTCCACTGTCGGCAACAGTGGCGGGCAAGACACGCCAGCGCTGTATTTCGCTATTCGTCAGCAGGGTCACCCGAGTGATCCGGCACAATGGTGCCGTGCGCAAGGATAAGCGCGTTACCTAATCTCAGGAGTTTGTTCGACATGCTGCATTTGTCCCGCCTAACCTCGCTGGCCCTGACGATCGCCATTGTGATCGGTGCGCCTCACGCGTTTGCCGCCCAAGCCGCTGCGGTGGCAACGGCCGCGACCACCAAGGCTCCATTGCCACTCGATGAGCTGCGCACTTTCGCCGAAGTCATGGACCGGATCAAGGCCGCCTATGTCGAACCCGTAGACGACAAGACCCTGCTGGAAAACGCCATCAAGGGCATGCTCAGCAACCTTGACCCGCACTCGGCCTATCTCGGCCCGGAAGACTTCGCTGATTTGCAGGAAAGCACCAGCGGCGAATTCGGTGGCCTGGGCATCGAAGTCGGGGCCGAAGACGGCTTCATCAAGGTCGTTTCGCCGATCGACGATACTCCAGCGTCCAAAGCAGGCATTCAGGCCGGCGACTTTATCGTCAAGATCAACGGCCAGCCGACTCGCGGCCAGAGCATGACCGAAGCGGTCGACAAAATGCGTGGCAAGATCGGCCAGAAAATCACCCTGACCCTGGTTCGCGACGGCGGCACACCGTTCGACGTGACGCTGACTCGCGCCACCATTCAGGTCAAAAGCGTGAAGAGCCAATTGCTCGAGTCCGGCTACGGTTACATCCGCATCACCCAGTTCCAGGTAAAAACCGGCGAGGAGGTCTCCAAGGCCCTGGCCAAGCTGCGCAAGGATAACGGCAAGCGGCTCAGCGGTATCGTCCTGGACCTGCGCAACAACCCGGGCGGCGTGCTGCAATCGGCTGTTGAAGTGGTCGACCACTTCATCACCAAGGGCCTGATTGT
Source organism: Pseudomonas sp. GW821-FHT02H09 (assembly GCF_059421425.1). Lineage (NCBI taxonomy): Bacteria > Pseudomonadati > Pseudomonadota > Gammaproteobacteria > Pseudomonadales > Pseudomonadaceae > Pseudomonas > Pseudomonas sp. GW821-FHT02H09. The sequence continues at coordinate 187,494 of NZ_JBWKVA010000005.1, read as the reverse complement.
CTACACCAAGGGCCGCATCGCCAACTCCGAACTGCGTTTCTCCGCGACCGGTAAAGACGAAAGCGAAGCCGTACCAATGGTGGTGTTGATCAACGGTGGCAGCGCCTCGGCTTCGGAAATTGTCGCCGGCGCCCTGCAAGATCAAAAACGTGCTGTGTTGATGGGCACCACCAGCTTCGGTAAAGGCTCGGTGCAAACCGTACTGCCGCTGAACAATGACCGCGCGCTGAAAATCACCACCGCGCTGTACTACACCCCGAACGGTCGTTCGATCCAGGCTCAAGGCATCGTGCCGGACATCGAAGTGCGCAAAGCCAAAATCACCAACGAGCAAGACGGCGAATACTTCAAGGAAGCTGATCTGCAAGGTCACCTGGGCAATGGCAACGGCGGCGCCGACAAGCCAACCCGGGCCTCCGCAAAAGCCAAGCAGCCATCGCTGCAGGACGATGACTACCAGCTGGCCCAGGCCCTGAGCCTGCTCAAAGGCCTGAGCATCACCCGCGGCCACTGAGATGCGCTTTGCGCTCATCCTCAGTCTGCTGTGGGGTCTGGCGGGTGCTGCTCATGCAGCAACCGCCGAAACGACGGCAGCCCCGCACAAGGCTTACCTGAGCCTGATCATCGACGACCTCGGGCAAAACCTGCCACGGGATCGCCGAGTGCTGGCGCTTCCAGGGCCGGTGACCACTGCGATCATGCCCGACACTCCCCATGCTGCCGAATTTGCCCGCGAAGCTCACCGCGCTGGCAAGATCGTCATGTTGCACATGCCCATGGACCCGGCCACCGGCCCGTTTGCCTGGCATCCCGACCTCCCCATAGAAGAGCTTGAAAAGCGCCTGAATGCCGCGTTCAAGGCCGTTCCCTATACCAGTGGTATCAATAACCACATGGGCAGCCGCATGACCGCAGAAACCAAGGCCATGGCCTGGCTGATGGCCGAATTGCAGCGTCGGCACAAATTCTTCGTCGACAGCCGCACCAGCGCTAAAACCGTGGCCGCCGCCGAGGCGCAGAAGATTGGACTGGCGAGCGTTTCACGAGACGTGTTTCTCGACGATGAGCGCACCGAACAAGCCATCACTACCCAGTTGCAGACAGCAATCAGCCTGGCCCGCAAACAGGGCTCGGCGGTGATGATCGGCCACCCCTACCCGCAAACCCTCGCCGTACTCGAACGCGAACTGCCCAAGCTCAAGGCCCAGGGCATCGAGTGGATCGATATCAAGTTGATGATCAGCCTGCGCGGGAACAAGGCGACGGTGGGGCATGGGAAAGATGGGGTGTATCGCTAATAGATCGTTCCCACGCTCCGCGTGGTAACGCAGCCATGGGCGCTCCGCGCCCACTGTGACGCGCAGCGTCACGGGATGCATGCCCGCGCAGAGCGTGGGAACGATCAGCGTGAAGGTTAGAGATACCGCGCCATGATGTCGTCGACCACGCCTTCCTTGCGCAGCTGGTCCAACGCGGCCTGCAACTTCGCCACCACCTCATCCGGCACATTCTTGTTCAACGCCAGATAAAGCTCGGCACTGTTAAAGCGCAACACGGTCTTGAGCCCGGTCACCCCGTCTTGTCGCGCGAGGTAGCGACCGGCCGGGTCGCCGGTGGCCCAGAGGTCGATCTGGCCGTGAACCAGCTTCTTCGCGTTGTCCTGATCGCGCAGGACCAACACGGGAGCTATACCTTGCTTGGTCAGGGTCTCGGCAATCGCGTCACCCTTATAGGCGCCGATCTTGTATTTGCGTGCCTGGTTGAGCGACTCCAGGGTGATCTTGCTGTCGGCCCTGGCCAGCATGATCCAGTCGTCCGGGCCGATGGGGCCAACCCATTTGAAGAGTTTTTCGCGATCCGGCAGACGCGCCATGACGAACACGCCGTATCCCGGCTTTTCCAGAGCGAGCTTGTAGATTCGCTCCCAGGGGAAGCGCAGGGTCAGGCTGTAGTTGATTCCGGCGCGCTTGAACATTTCGCGGACGATATCCACCGCGATACCGTTAATGTTCTCGTCCTGAGCGAAGTTTTTACCGTTCTTCGCCATGTTGTACGGTGGGAAGTTTTCCGTCAGCAACACCAGAGAGGTGTCGGTATTGTCTGCTGCGTGAGCGGCGCCAGTGAGCAACACCCAAGCGCTGGCGAGTACGAGGAAAAAACGTTTAAACATGACGAGCTACCGGAATCCATGGCGTGCCCAAGAGTGCCGTGAGCCCGCCATGCTGTCCAGCTTATCGAACCACGATGCCGCGATGCGCCATGTAGGCCTTGGCTTCCGGTACGGTGTATTCACCAAAGTGGAAGATACTCGCCGCCAGTACCGCGCTGGCGTGGCCTTCAAGAATGCCATCCGCCAGATGCTGCAGGTTACCGACACCGCCGGACGCAATCACCGGGATCCCCAAGGCATCGCTGATGGCCCGGGTGACGCCCAGATCGAAGCCGTTTTTCATGCCGTCCTGATCCATGCTGGTCAGCAGGATTTCACCGGCACCGAGGCCTTCCATTTTCTTCGCCCACTCCACCGCATCCAGGCCTGTCGGCTTGCGCCCACCGTGGGTGAAGATTTCCCAGCGTGGGGTTTCGCCAGGCTTTGACACCTTCTTCGCGTCGATAGCGACGACGATGCATTGCGAGCCGAAATGCTGCGCGGCCTCGCCCACAAACTCAGGATTGAATACCGCTGCAGTGTTGATCGAGACTTTGTCCGCGCCGGCATTCAGCAGGTTGCGGATGTCCTGCACGGTACGCACACCGCCACCGACGGTCAGCGGGATAAACACCTGGCTGGCCATACGCTCGACGGTATGCAACGTGGTATCGCGACCATCGACGCTGGCGGTGATGTCGAGAAAGGTAATCTCGTCGGCACCCTGCTCATCATAGCGACGGGCGATTTCCACCGGGTCGCCGGCATCACGGATGTTCTCGAACTTGACGCCCTTGACCACACGACCGTTGTCGACGTCCAGGCAAGGGATAATGCGTTTGGCCAGCGCCATGGTGAGTCCTCAGCCTTGATAGCTGTCGCAGAAGGCTTGCGCCTCGGCAACATCGAGAGTGCCTTCGTAGATCGCCCGGCCGGTGATGGCGCCGATGATCCCCGGCGCCTTGGCATCGAGCAGCGACTTGATGTCGCCCAGATTGTGGATACCGCCGGAGGCGATCACCGGGATCCGCGTGGCCGCGGCCAGCGCTGCGGTGTACGACACGTTGCAACCCTGCATCATGCCGTCTTTGGCGATGTCGGTATAAACGATGGCAGACACGCCGTCAGCCTCGAACTGCCTGGCCAGGTCGATGACCTGCACGGTGCTGATTTCAGCCCAGCCGTCGGTGGCCACGAAGCCGTCTTTGGCGTCCAGACCGACGATCACCTTGCCCGGGAAGGCGCGGCAAGCCTGGGCAACGAACGCCGGATCTTTCACGGCTTTTGTGCCGATGATCACGTAGCTCACGCCCGCCTTGACGTAGTGCTCGATGGTTTCCAGCGAGCGGATACCGCCGCCGATCTGGATCGGCAGGTTCGGGTAACGCTTGGCAATCGCGGTGACCACTTCGCCGTTGACCGGCTGGCCTTCGAAAGCGCCGTTCAGATCGACCAGATGCAGACGGCGGCAACCACCCTCCACCCACTTGGCAGCCATGCTCACCGGATCATCGGAGAACACCGTGGAGTCTTCCATGCGGCCCTGGCGCAGACGTACACAAGCACCGTCTTTGAGATCGATAGCGGGAATAATCAGCATCTGGCAAACCTTAAAATTCGATTTTTCAGCTTCGCTCGGAAATCAGCTTTTCTCGAGCGCCCACAAGTCGCTTTCGATGCTTTCGAACCTCTCTTTGAGGTGCGCCTGCACATCGAAAATCGCCCTGTTGTAATAGTGTGGCGCAATTTCGCGGGTAAACAGCTCAAGGATTTCAGCCGCTTCGAACGAACCCAGATTCAGTTCGAAGCGATCTTCCATGAAGCGCTTGATCTTGTGATTCGCCTCGTTCTCCTGTTCGGGAGTGAGGGTCAGGATCGGCGGCTTCTTCTTGACGGCCATTTACCAGCGACCATCCCACGCAGCGAAGTTCTGCAGCAGTTGCAGGCCATGAGTATGGCTCTTCTCCGGGTGGAACTGCACGGCGAAACGCGAGCCATCAGCCAGCGCTGCGGCGAAGTCGACGCCGTAGTGACCGCCACCCACCACCTGCCGCGGATTGCCGGCAGAGATGTAGTAGCTGTGCACGAAGTAGAACCGTGCCAGGTCGGGAATGTTGTGCCACAGCGGGTGATCCACCGTCTGCTGCACTTCGTTCCAGCCCATGTGCGGGACTTTCAGGTGTTCGCCATCTTCGTGCAGGCCTTTGCCGAAGAACTTCACCTGGCCTGGAAACAGACCGATGCAGTCAACGCCATCGTTCTCTTCGCTACGGTCGAGCAAGGCTTGCATGCCGACACAGATGCCGAGAAACGGACGGTCCTGGCTGACTTCGCGCACCAGCGAGTCGAAGCCCAGGCGACGGATTTCCGCCATGCAATCGCGAATCGCGCCCACGCCGGGGAATACCACCCGGTCGGCTTCGCGAATCACGCTGGCATCGCTGGTGATCAGCACCTTGCCGGCACCGACGTGCTCGAGGGCCTTGGCCACCGAGTGCAGGTTGCCCATGCCGTAATCGATAACCGCGACCGTCTGCATCAGAGCACGCCCTTGGTCGAAGGCATTTGCCCGGCCATGCGCTCATCCAGCTCGACGGCCATGCGCAGCGCGCGACCGAACGCCTTGAACACGGTCTCGATCTGGTGGTGGGTGTTGTGCCCACGCAGATTGTCGATATGCAAGGAGACATTGGCGTGGTTGACGAAGCCCTGGAAGAATTCCTGGAACAGGTCGACATCGAAGCCGCCGACGGTAGCGCGGGTATAGGGCACGTGCATCTGCAGGCCTGGACGGCCGGAGAAGTCGATCACCACGCGCGACAGCGCTTCATCGAGCGGCACGTAGGCATGGCCGTAACGACGGATGCCTTTTTTGTCGCCGATGGCTTTGCTGAAGGCCTGACCCAGAGTGATACCAACGTCTTCCACGGTGTGGTGGTCGTCGATATGCAGGTCGCCCTTGCTTTCGATATCAATGTCGATCAACCCGTGACGGGCGATCTGATCAAGCATGTGCTCAAGAAAAGGAACACCGATATCAAATCGGGCCTTTCCGGTGCCATCCAGGTTGATCGAGGCTTTGATCTGGGTTTCCAGAGTGTCGCGCTCGACGGACGCCTTACGTTCGGCCATCACCAGCTCCGCAAAATCATTGGGCGAAAAAGGCAGTCATTATAGGCTTGCGGACGCCAAACAGAAACACGAAGGACGATATCACTGACGAGCTGAAAACAGTGCTGTCAGTGATATACATGTCAGGACAAGCTGTCACTCATCGCTGAGCGAGCTTTTGTAGGAGCGAGGCTTGCCCGCGAGGCGACGCGTCTGACACACCCCGTCATCGTTCATCGCGAGCAAGCTCGGCTCCTACAGGTTGGTGTTAGTGAAACAACACCGCGGTCTTCTGCAGAGTTACCCAGACACCCCACGCCAATGGGATGCCCACCACCAGCCACGCGGCAACTGCCAACGGTACGCTGCCCGGCGAAGCTTTCCACTCCAGCACGGTGGTGCTGTTTGCGCCCTTGTCATGACCCAGCGCCTGTTCCGCGGCAAGCTCGGCGTCGGTCATGAAGTGCTTGTCGGCCACCGGACGCACCAGCAGGTTACAGAGCAAACCCAGCACCAGCAGGCCCGCGAGAATGTACAAGGTGATGTCGTAAGCCGCCGCGCGCTCGACGCCAATGCTCAGCTGATACTCACGCAGGTAGTTCACCAGAACCGGACCGAGTACCCCGGCTGCTGCCCAGGCGGTGAGCAGACGACCATGGATTGCGCCGACCATTTGCGTGCCGAACAGGTCCGCCAGATAAGCCGGAACCGTCGCAAAACCGCCGCCATACATCGACAGGATGATGCAGAACGCCGCCACAAACAGCGCAATATTGCCCAGATGACCGAGGTTCGGGATCAACGCGTACAGTGCAAAACCCAGAGCGAAGAACACAAAGTAAGTGTTTTTACGACCCAGATAGTCCGAGAAGGTCGCCCAGAAGAAACGGCCACCGATGTTGAACAGGCTCAGCAATCCGGTAAAACCAGCCGCGATGACCGCGATCTGCCCCAACTGAGCGGCGTCCAGCTGGCCGAATGCCAGGCCATTGCCGAGCAGCTGACCGGCGAAAACTTCCTGCAGCAGCGGCGAAGCCATGCCAAGGATGCCGATACCGGCGGATACGTTCAGGCACAGCACCAGCCAGACCAGAATGAACTGCGGGGTTTTCCACGCGACGCTAACGTGCACATGGCGATGGGTAATCATTGCGTTGGCCGTTTTTTTCGCCGGCGCGGTCCAGCCTTCAGGTTTCCAGCCGGTTGGCGGAACGCGATAGGACAGCGCACCGCCGATCATGAATACGAAGTAAATCGCGGCCATCACCAGAAAGCTCTGCCACACGCCGACGCCCGTTGACGAAGCGAAATGACTCATCAAGGCTGCCGCCAGCGGAGCCCCCACCATCGCGCCGCCACCGAACCCCATGATCGCCATGCCAGTCGCCATGCCGCGCTTGTCCGGGAACCACTTGATCAGCGTCGAGACAGGCGAGATATAACCCAATCCCAACCCGATACCGCCAATGACCCCGGAGCCGATCCACATCAGCCATATCTGGTGGGTATAGATACCCAACGCAGAAATCATCAGACCGCCGCACCAGCACAACGCCGAAACGACGCCAGCCTTGCGCGGGCCGGCGTGTTCCAGCCAACCGCCCCAAATAGCCGCGGAACAGCCGAGGAAGATGAAGAACAACGTGAAAATCCAGCCCAGCATAGAGATCGGCCAGTCACACTTGGCCGAAAAGACCTGTGCGATAAAACTCATGTCCGGCGCGCACGCCACCGCAGCGCTGATGCCCAAGGCTTTGGACAGCGGCAACCAGAACACCGAGAAGCCGTAGGCCATACCGATGCACAAGTGGATGGCCAACGCGGCCGGTGGTACCAGCCAGCGGTTGAAACCGGGCCTGGCAATGATGCGTTCTTTAGACAGAAACGCTGGCTGGGCGGCGAGAATGCCCGCCTCGGAGCTGGAGCTCATTTATATTTCCCCCAATGATTAATAGGGTCCGTCAGCCACCCTTCACCCACAGCCTTGGTGCACGCAGGCATGACCGTTTTATCGGGTGAAACTTCTGGAACGCGACATCAAGTCGCAGAAGGACGGACGAACTGCGAAAGGTTACCATTTGCCCATGACAGAAAAACCAAACTGACATCACCTTTTCTGCGTCATCTGCTCCTGTACTGCTCAAGGAAATCCCATGCCCATCATTGTCGAGTCGCTAAACGAAGCCACCTATCAGGATCAACAGGACCTGCAGAAGATCTATCGCGACGCCCCGGACTGGCTGTTGGCGCCGTTCCAGGACTATCTGCAACTGATCGAAAGCAACTTGCGCGATGGCACCCTGATCGTCGGGCGCTTCAATGACCGGCTGCTGGGGGCCGCGCGCCTGCAACGACAGCAAGATGTCTGGCATTTATCTCAATTGTGCGTACGAAAAATCACCCGACGTCGCGGTGTGGCCGAGCGCCTGGTGAGCGAAGCACAACGAATGGTTGAACAAACCGGTGCAAAACTGCGTCTACTGGCACCTGCGGGGCATCTGCAAGCGCAAGCGCTGGCGGCCAAGCTGCACCTGCCGCTGGATGTGCTCTAGTCGCGATCCATGACCAGTCGTCAGAATCGGAGCGCTATACTCCCCGGCTAATTTACGAATTTCGACACACTACAAGGACTCGCCCATGAAAGCGTTTGGCAAAATCCTGGGTCTGGTAATTCTCGGGCTGTTGCTGATCATTGTGGCTCTGGGCTTCGCTCTGACCCATTTCTTCGATCCCAACGACTACAAAGACGAGATTCGCCAGATTGCCCGCGATAAGGCCCATATTGAGCTGACGCTCAATGGCGATATCGGCTGGAGCCTGTTCCCCTGGCTGGGCCTGGAACTGCACGAAGCCGGCGTCGCGACTCTGGCCAACCCGACCAAACCTTTCGCCGATCTGCAGATGCTCGGTCTGTCGGTGCGAGTGTTGCCGCTGTTGCGCCGCGAAGTGCAAATGAGCGATGTCCGCGTCGAAGGTCTGAACCTGCGCCTGAGTCGCGACAAGAACGGCCACGGCAATTGGGAAGATATTGGCAAGACCGTGCCGGTCGCCACACCGGCTGACGCTGGCGCAACGACAGCCAGCGAGCCCGCGCAAGCCAAGCCTGCAACGCCCGACAAGTCTGCCCAGCCGGCTCGCCTGGATATCGACAGCCTGACCATGAACAACGCTCGCGTTGAGTACGTTGATGAGCAGAGTGGCAAACAATTCAGTGCCGAAAGTATTCAGCTGAGCACCGGCGCGATCCACGATGGGACGAACATCCCGGTCAAGCTGACCGCATTTCTGGGCAGCAACCAACCTGTGTTGCGGGTCAGGACCGAACTCAATGGTGACCTGCGCTTCGACCGCGCGCTCAAGCGTTATCAGTTTGAAGACATGAAACTGTCCGGCGAAGCTTCTGGCGATCCACTGCAAGGCAAGATCGTGACTTTCGCCGCCCAGGGCCAGTTGCTGCTGGACATGGCGGCGAACATTGCCGAATGGAACGGCCTGAAGCTGTCGGCCAACCAACTGCGTGCACTGGGCGAGCTCAAGGTCAATGATCTGGACAAGACCCCGCAAATCAGCGGCGGACTGTCGATTGCCCAGTTCGACCTGGCAAAATTTGTCGACAGCATCGACCAGAAGCTTCCAGCCATGGCAGAAGGCAGCCTGAGCAAAGTCGAACTGGTCAGCCGTCTAACTGGCACGCCGACCAGTATCGCCCTCGAAGACCTGAGTCTGAAACTCGACGGCAGCACCTTCACCGGGCGCATCGCGGTCGACGATTTCGCCAAACTGTCGCTGCGCGTACAGCTCAAGGGCGATACCTTCGACGCCGATCGCTACCTGCCGCCGAAATCCGCAGAGGCCAATAGCGCCGCGGTGACCCGTCAGGCCGAAGTGAAAAGCAGCGAAGCCGCCGCCATGGCTGGTAACTCACCACTGCCCGCCGCACCGACCAAAGACGCCTGGAGCACTGAAAAACTGCTGCCGGTCGAACGCCTGAGCAAACTGGATATCGACGCTGACCTGAACTTCGGCCTGTTGACTCTCGACAAATTGCCGATCCAGAACGCAGCGCTGAAGGCGTCCGGCCAGGGCGGTCTGCTCAAACTCGAGAACCTGCGCGGCGACCTCTACAACGGCAACTTCGAAGCCGATGGCAACCTTGATGTACGTCAGCCAGTGCCGCTGTTGAGCATGCAGACACGCATCAACAAAATACCGGTCGAACGCCTCCTCGAAAGCCAGGGAAAAACAACACCGGTCAAAGGTCTGGTCACGTTGAACAGCAACCTGACTGGCAGCGGTAACAGCCAGAAGGCGCTGATCGACAGCCTCAACGGCACCACCAGCTTCCTCATCAACAATGGCGTACTGCTCAACGCCAACCTCGAGCAACAGCTCTGCCACGGCATTGCCACGCTCAATCACAAAACCCTCAGCAGTGCACCGCGGGGCAAGGACACACCGTTCCGGGAGTTCCAGGGCAGCCTGACCTTGCATAACGGCGTGGCCAGCAACCCGGACCTGAAAGTGCGCATCCCCGGCCTGACCGTCAACGGTAACGGTGACATCGATCTGCGGGTACTCGGCATGGATTACCGCGTCGGCGTCATCATCGAAGGCGACAAGAGCGACATGCCGGACCCTGCCTGCGAAGTCAATCAACGCTACGCCGGCATCGAGTGGCCACTGCGCTGCCGTGGTCCGCTGGAGCTCGGCGCCAAAGCCTGCCGCCTGGACAACGATCGCCTGGGCCAAGTCGCGAGCAAACTGGCCGGCGACAAGCTCAACGAAAAACTTGAAGAGAAATTCGGCGATAAAGTCAGTCCAGAACTGAAAGACGCCCTCAAGGGGCTATTCAAACGATGAAATCCGAGCAATTTTCAACGGCGGTACTGGACTGGTACGACCGCCACGGCCGCCACGATTTGCCTTGGCAGCAAGGCATCACCCCGTATCGGGTGTGGGTCTCGGAAATCATGTTGCAGCAGACTCAGGTCAGCACCGTGCTGAACTACTTCGACCGTTTCATGGCGTCCTTGCCAACGGTCGAAGCCCTGGCCGCCGCCCCCGAAGACGAAGTGCTGCACCTGTGGACCGGCCTGGGTTACTACACCCGCGCCCGTAATCTGCAGAAGACCGCGAAAATCATCGTTGCCGACTACGCTGGAGAGTTTCCCCGCGACGTCGAAAAGCTCATCGAGCTGCCCGGTATCGGTTTGTCTACTGCTGGCGCCATCGCCAGCCTGAGCATGGGCCTGCGCGCGCCGATCCTCGACGGCAACGTCAAACGGGTGCTGGCGCGCTTTACTGCGCAAGAGGGCTACCCGGGCGAACCCAAGGTCGCCAAACAGCTGTGGGCCAACGCTGAGCGCTTTACACCCCATACCCGGGTCAACAACTACACCCAGGCAATGATGGACCTTGGCGCGACGCTCTGTACCCGCAGCAAGCCCAGTTGCCTGCTTTGCCCGCTGGAAAGCGGCTGCCAAGCGCACATGCTTGGCCTGGAGACTCGCTACCCGGTCCCCAAGCCGCGCAAGAGCGTCCCTCAGAAGCGCACCCTGATGCCGATGCTGGCCAACCGCGAAGGTGCCATTCTGCTTTATCGGCGCCCCTCCACGGGCCTGTGGGGCGGTCTCTGGAGCTTGCCGGAGCTGGATGACCTCGGCGACCTGGAACATCTGGCGCTGCAACACTCGCTGGAACTGGGCAAGCATCACGAACTGCAGAGCCTGATTCACACCTTCAGCCATTTCCAGTTGGCTATCGAACCCTGGCTGGTTCAGGTCCATACGTTCGGCCATCACGTGGCCGAGGCCGACTGGCTCTGGTATAACCTCGCCAACCCGCCGCGCCTGGGCCTTGCCGCCCCGGTGAAAAAGCTGCTGAAACGCGCGGCCGATGTATTGAACGCAGGAGAGTTGTCATGACCCGCACCATCATGTGCCGCAAGTACAAAGAAGAACTGCCCGCCCTCGAACGCGCTCCGTTTCCAGGCGCCAAAGGTGAAGACATTTTCAACCACGTTTCCCAGAAAGCCTGGGCCGACTGGCAGAAGCACCAGACCCTGCTGATCAATGAAAAACGCCTGAACATGATGAACGCCGAAGACCGCAAATATCTGCAGGGCGAAATGGACAAGTTCTTTTCCGGCGAGGATTACGCCAAGGCCGAAGGCTACGTTCCACCCGCTGAATAAACCCGTCGCAGAAGGTTTAGGCCGTAAGCGACGGTAATAATTAAACATTTTTTCAAATCGTGCTTGACGACCCCCTGAAAAACCCGTTTAATGCGCCCCGTTGCCCAGATAGCTCAGTCGGTAGAGCAGGGGATTGAAAATCCCCGTGTCGGCGGTTCGATTCCGTCTCTGGGCACCACATTCAGCTTTCATGTGGTGTCTACAACCACGTGACAGCCCACAAAAAACCCGCCTGGTGCGGGTTTTTTGTTGTCTGTAGTTTTTGAAGAATTACTAATGACCTTCAGGCATCAGCGATTATTTGGCATCTTTCCAGTGGAAAACCAGATCACGAACAGCCCCGCCCTTGATTTCAACGGTGCTTCGTTGTTCTTGACCATTGCGAGTGCCAACGATGACATATTTACCGGGTGATAACTGAACATAAACGATAGGGCCGACCTGACTCAGCGTCAGCATTGAATGTCCCTGCATGTTCTGAATCGCGACATCGACATCAGGGATATATTCATTGCCCGGGCCGGTGGAAAAGGTCATGTGCAGGTTGTATCCCTTGGCCTGCTGAATGGCCCGTGACTCGTCCAGACCAATACCGCCTGACAGATAGGCAATACCGTTTTGCTGTTGTTGCTCAAGTTGCACTGCCGAACTATCGATCGGCTCTGCGCTGGCAGCCAGCAATACCGTTGCAGGCAAACCCGACAGCATGACCGCAGCAGCTCCAGAAAACGCAAGTATGCGCAAGGACTTCATGACGACGACTCCCGGGTTCTTACAGAACCCATGAATGCGATGCCACCACTAAGCGCTATGCCATAAAACGGCGGCATCCCGGTTTAGTCTCCCCCTGTATTGTTGATTCGCCTGATTCTAAAAAGTTTAAATTCGGCTTATTGGGCGTGAGACTTCACAACGCCGGAGTCGATGAACCGGACAATGGCGCCGCTGAAAAAAGACTGCCGATGTTTTCAGCCGATCCTATAGTGAGCAACTTGATCGTTCTTTCGTCTCTCCTGAAAAAGAGCCAGTGCCCATGAATCTGCAGAGTCCAGCCTCGCCTTCAGCGTCGCAGTCGCCAGTTGCCAAGGCACCGGGACCGTCGGTCACAACCGGGCCCTGCGACTCCTTCAAGGAGCCCGCCGCCGATGGCTTCGTGCTTGGCGGATTCACCTGGCGCCATCTTCACGCAAACGCCGAGCGCCCGGTGGTGATTATCAACGCGGCCACCTCGGTGCGCTGCCGGCATTACTTTCGCTTCGCCGATTACCTGTTTGGCCACGGCTTCGATGTCATCGTCTACGACTATCGCGGGATCGGCGAGTCACGACCGGCATCGTTACGTGGCTTCAACGCGTCATGGTCGGATTGGGGCGCGCTCGATTTCGAAGCCATATTGCAACGCGCACGCAGGGAGTTCCCCGGCCAACCCATTGATGTGGTCGGCCATAGTTTCGGCGGCTGCGCAGCCGGGCTGGGCGCTTCGGGACACCTGATCCGGCGCCTGGTGACCGTAGGCGCGCAATTCGCCTACTGGCGCGACTATGCCCCCGCCAGCCGTTGGCAGATGTTCTGCAAGTGGCATCTGCTGATGCCGCTGGTGACGATGTTCTGCGGCTACTTTCCCGGCAAGCGCCTGGGCTGGCTGGAAGATACCCCCGCCGGCGTAGTCCGGGACTGGAGCACCCCGACCGCACAGTACGAGAGGCGCCCCAGCGGGCGCATGTTCGACGAACTGCCATTCTCTACGGTGACAGCCCAGACACTCGCCATCAGCCTCAGCGACGATCCCTATGGCACTGTCGCAGCCATCGAGCGACTGCTTGGCTACTTCACTGCCAGCACGAAAACGCACTTGCGAATCGCCCCAGAAGACATCGGCGAAGTGGAAGTCGGACATTTCGCCTTTTTTCGCAGCCCTTACCAAGCCACACTATGGCCCATTGCATTGTCCTGGTTGCAGAACGGCGAGCTTGCCCCCGGTACACACGGGCGGCTAATGCCACGCCACGCACCCGCTTGACCTGCCCTTTTCAACGAATTACGGAACGAAGCCCATGGCATCCGCGAACAAACAACACAAGCGCGCCTCCCGCGCCAAAGCCAAGGCCAAACAGAACCGGACTCAACGCGCGGGCACCTCAGTCGAAGCGCTGGATCCGAATGACGATCGCATCGACTTTGAATCGGTTGACTTGACCGAACTGTTCAAAAAAATGCGCGCCGCCGAAACCACCAGCCAGCAAGCGATGTGCGCGGTTTTCCTGGGGGATCCGCTGCTTGAGCTGGTGTTTGAGCAAGAAGGTGAAGAAGGCGCGACCGACTTCATCCTCGCCGCACTCATCGAGTATCGCCAGTGGTCCACCGAGGCGGACGAAACAACGGCGCTTGCCTGGATCGAGAGCCCGCAATTCCAGGCCGATTACGTTGCTGCATCAGACGCATTGCTGAAGCCGTAACGCTAACGCTTTCAAATCGACAAAAAACGGCCGCCGTCTGCACTGACGGCGGCCGTTTTCGTTATGAAGGTGTCACGATGCGCTCCATTCTTCACCAGCCACTACGTATATCCCAATGACATATCCCATCCGCATTCTATGATTGGGCTTGCTGTCGCTATTCAGAGCTGAGGAGTATCGAATGGAACAGACCACCCTTTTCATGAGCAACCGAAGCCAGGCAGTTCGACTGCCAAAAGCAGTGGCTATGCCTCAAGACGTGAAGCGGGTCGATGTCGTGGCGATCGGCCGAACCCGCATCATTACCCCTGCTGGCGAAGCCTGGGATAGCTGGTTCGACGGAGAAAGTGTGAGCCCCGACTTTATGGCCGGTCGTGAACAACCAGCCGATCAGGAGCGCGAGTCGTTCTAATGATCAAGTTCATGCTCGATACCAACATCTGCATCTTCACCATCAAGAACAAACCACAAATCGTGCGCGAGGCTTTCAATCGTCACCATGGTCAACTGTGCATCAGCGCTGTCACGCTAATGGAGCTGATCTACGGCGCCGAAAAGTCAGCAGCACCGGAAAAGAATCTGGCAGTAATCGAAGGTTTCTCCGCCCGGCTTGACGTACTGCCCTATGACTATGAAGCAGCTGCGCATACCGGCATGATCAGGTCCGAACTTGCTGAAGCGGGAACACCGATAGGTCCGTATGACCACATGATCGCTGGCCATGCCCGCTCAAAGGGCCTGATTGTAGTGACGAACAACCTTCGAGAGTTTGAACATGTTCGCGGCTTGCGCGTTGAAGACTGGGTAAACTCCTACTGAAACCAGGCTGCCAGGGTAAGCGGCGTGACGCTAACCCTTCATCGTAACTTGCGGGCCATCGTTTTTCCTGGGCGCTCAAACTGTGACGCAGTGCGTCACGAATTGAACTGACATGCGTTGCCGCAACTCAGAAGCCAGCCATCAAAAAATACGGTTTATCGGGTTTTACTCCTGCGTTTTAATAGCCACAGCCCCCTCCTTCCCCTCCTTAAAACGACCGAAACCAATGGCATCCCTGAACAAACAACAGAAACGCGCCAAACGCGCGAAGGCCAAAGCCAAGCAACTGCGCATGGGAACCAGAAAACCCATAGCAATGTACGACGATCCGACCAGCATGGACGATGAGCAAATTCCGGAAGACATCCTGAATATGTTCATCCTCATGCAGGACGCGGAAGAGACCACCAGTCGCGTAGAGATGCTGATAAGAATGCTCATCTCGCTCAGCAAGATTATCGACGAGCAGCCGGAGCTGCTGGATATGGAAAATGCCGAGAACGAGGCAATGGCCGCTACTCACCTGGCCGCGGACATGCTGATTGATTACCGCATGTGGGCCGACGGTATTGATCGCGAGCAAGCCCAGCGCTGGCTTGAAGACCCTGAAGTCATAACAGATTTCGGGACTGCGCTGGACAGCTACAAAAAAGCACTCGATGTGCTTCTGGAAACGAACGAGTAAACCCATTCGTTAAAGCACCCGGAAACAAAAACGGCCGCTGTCATCCCTGACAGCGGCCGTTTTTGTTACGCGACTGAATCAACCATCAATTCAACACCGTCGCCCCACGCTTCTCGAGCTTGCGACGACGCGCCACCAGCAGACCCGCTGCGACCACCAGAACGCTCAGCAGACCCGTGGCGAGAATTTCCACGCGATGCTCTTCCTGGAACAGCATGATGGTCAGCACGCCGACGATAAACACGATCACCGCGTAGGTCAGCCCCGGGAATAGCCACATCTTGAAGGCAATCTTCTCACCGGCGGCCATGCGCTTCTGGCGCATACGCAGCTGGGATATGGCGATAACCAGGTACACCAGCAAAGCGATGGCACCGGAGCTGGCGAGCAGGAATTCGAACACTGCAGCCGGGGCCACATAGTTGGCGAATACCGCGAGGAACGCTGCTGCGGTGGACAGCATGACCGCCCAGTAAGGCGTGCCGCTGTTGTTGGTGCGCTTGGAGACTGCCGGCGCATCGCCGCGCTTGCCCAGAGAGAAGAGCATGCGCGAAGCGGTGTACAGCGCCGAGTTCAGGCAGCTGGTTACAGCAACCAATACCACCAGATCAACGATCAGCTTGGCGTTAGGAATACCCATGCGGTCGAGCACGGTCTGGTAGGAACCGACCTGCGCCAGGCTTGCGTCATTCCATGGCACCAGCGCCACGACGATGAAGATCGACACCAGGTAGAACAAGCCAATCCGCCAGATCACCGAGTTGGTGGCCTTGGAGATTTGCTGACCCGGGTTTTTCGATTCGGCGGCGGCGATGGTGACGATTTCGGTGCCCATGAACGAGAACATCGTGGTCAGAATCGCGGCCAGAACCGCACCCATGCCGTTAGGCAGGAAGCCTTGGGTATCGAACAGGTGCGAGACGCCGCTGACCTGGCTGCCTGGCAGCAGGCCGAAAATCGCCAGCACGCCAAGGATGATAAAGCCGATGATCGCTACGACCTTGACCAGTGCGAACCAGAATTCGAACTCGCCATAATTCTTCACGCTGCACAGGTTGGTCGCTGTCAGCAGCAGCGTAATGACCAGGGTGAAAGCCCAGATCGCCATGCCGGGAAACCAGGCGTGCAGAATAGTTGCCGCAGCGTTGGCTTCCAGCGGGATCACCAACACCCAGAACCACCAGTACAGCCAGCCGATAGTGAAGCCGGCCCAGTGACCGATCGCCCGATCGGCATACGTCGAGAACGAGCCGGTGTCCGGCGAAGCAATGGCCATTTCGGCCAGCATGCGCATTACCAATACCACCAGAGTACCGGCGGCTGCATAAGCCAGCAGTACCGCAGGACCGGCGGCCGCGATGGCGTGTCCGGAGCCGACAAACAGGCCGGCGCCGATGACTCCGGCGATCGACAGCAT
The DNA here is from genome assembly GCF_059421425.1 of Pseudomonas sp. GW821-FHT02H09. NCBI lineage: Bacteria > Pseudomonadati > Pseudomonadota > Gammaproteobacteria > Pseudomonadales > Pseudomonadaceae > Pseudomonas > Pseudomonas sp. GW821-FHT02H09. The sequence continues at coordinate 170,664 of NZ_JBWKVA010000005.1, read as the reverse complement.
GGTCACATGCCGCGGTTTAAGCCCCTGTTCGAGGCCATTAGAGCTTTGGGTATTGCTCATTGAAACTACCTTTGCGATGAAGAGCGATTCAGTCCACTCCGTCTGCAGACTTTCTCGTAAAAAGAATCCAACGGAGCGTTCCTTATTTTTTACGCAAGTTCTGCGCCAAAATGTTTCATTGCGCCAGTTTCCGGGGGCTGTAGAGCAATCGGACAATCATCACAACCCATTGAGATTAATGGCATTTAGCCAGAGCGTTACCTGTCCACCCACTTAGAGAATGAATGGGCGCACCAAAAACACACTCTCAAAGCACGCCACGCACAATTAAGGGGCGGTTGTGGGGCCGTTTGGTTGCATAGCGCTTCCAACACCCGGCCAAAGCTGGCACCATCGCGCCCTTTTTTACGCGACACCCGCCGGGATGAAGGTTCAAACGAGTGTTCGGTTGTTGATGGCGCGACAGTCTGCTGCACCGATGCGACAACCCCCCACACGCCCCCCGTTTGCGCCCCGTAGCGCTGTTGGCTGTCATTCAAACGCTATGCTAGCTTGGCCGCCTCGCCAGGACGGCCGCCTACAGCAGGAGCGCAATAGAACACATGAGGACCGCACATGGCTGAGGCCACGCCCGCGCTTGAAATCCGCAACTTGCATAAACGCTACGGTACGCTTGAGGTACTCAAAGGTATCTCGCTGACCGCACGCGACGGCGATGTGATCTCGATCCTGGGTTCCTCCGGTTCCGGCAAGTCCACTTTCCTTCGTTGCATCAACCTGCTGGAAAACCCGCACCAGGGCCAGATTCTGGTGGCTGGCGAAGAGCTCAAGCTCAAAGCTGCGAAAAACGGCGAGCTGATCGCTGCCGATGGCCGGCAGATCAACCGCATGCGCAGCGAAATCGGTTTCGTGTTCCAGAACTTCAACCTCTGGCCACACATGAGCGTGCTCGACAACATCATCGAAGCGCCGCGCCGCGTACTCGGGCAGAGCAAGGCCGAAGCCACCGAAATCGCTGAAGCCCTGTTGGCCAAGGTCGGCATCGCCGACAAACGCCACGCCTACCCCGCGCAACTCTCCGGCGGTCAGCAACAACGCGCGGCCATCGCCCGCACCCTGGCGATGCAACCCAAAGTCATTCTGTTCGATGAGCCGACTTCGGCCCTTGACCCGGAAATGGTCCAGGAAGTACTTAATGTGATCCGCGCGCTGGCCGAAGAAGGCCGCACCATGCTTCTGGTCACGCATGAAATGGGCTTCGCCCGACAGGTTTCCAGTGAAGTGGTATTCCTTCACCAAGGTCTGATCGAGGAGCAAGGATCGCCACAGCAGGTGTTCGAAAACCCGCTTTCGGCGCGCTGCAAACAATTCATGTCCAGCAACCGCTAACGGAGCAACACCCAATGCAGAGCTATAAAAAATTCCTCCTGGCCGCTGCCGTTACCCTGGCGTTCAGCGCCACCGCCGCTGCTGAAACCTTGAAGATGGGCATCGAAGCGGCCTACCCGCCGTTCAACAATAAAGATGCCAGCGGCCAGGTCGTCGGTTTCGACGTCGAAATCGGCAACGCCCTGTGCGCCAAGATGAAAGCCGAGTGCACCATCGTCACCTCCGATTGGGACGGCATCATCCCGGCCTTGAACGCAAAGAAGTTCGACTTCCTGATCTCTTCGATGTCGATCACTGAAGAACGCAAGCAAGCCGTCGACTTCAGCGATCCGTACTACTCGAACAAGCTGCAATTCATCGCGGCCAAAGACAAAACCGACTTCAAGACCGACAAAGACTCTCTGAAAGGCAAAGTCATCGGTGCCCAACGCGCGACCCTGGCCGGTACCTGGCTGGAAGACCACCTGGGTGACGCGGTCGAGATCAAACTCTACGACACCCAGGAAAACGCCTACCTGGACCTGACTTCCGGCCGCGTCGACGCGATCCTGGCAGACAAGTACGTCAACTATGAGTGGCTCAAAAGCGATGCCGGCAAGCCTTATGAGTTCAAGGGCGACCCGGTTGAAGAAAGCGACAAGATCGGTATCGCTGTACGCAAAGGCGACCCGATTCGCGAGAAGCTGAACGCTGCGCTGAAAGAAATCGTGGCTGACGGTACCTACAAGAAGATCAACGACAAGTACTTCCCGTTCAGCATCTATTGATACTGACGCGCCCGACCGGCACCGCCTCAGGCGGTTGCCGGTCCTTAGCAAAGCCTGCTGCGATTTGAATAAAAATCCATGAATATCGATCTCTACGGATTCGGCCCGGCGCTCGCCGCCGGCGCGCTGATGACCGTCAAACTGGCTCTCTCGGCATTGTGCCTGGGGCTGGTTCTCGGTCTGCTCGGCGCCTTGGCCAAGACTTCCCCGTACAAGCCGTTGCAATGGCTTGGCGGTACTTACTCGACGCTGGTTCGAGGCATCCCGGAACTGCTTTGGGTGCTGCTGATTTACTTCGGCACGGTCAACCTGATGCGGGCGCTGGGTGAGTTTTTCGGCAACCCCGATCTGGAACTCAATGCCTTCGCTGCCGGCGTGATCGCCCTTGGCTTGTGCTTTGGCGCCTATGCCACCGAAGTCTTTCGCGGTGCGATTCTGGCGATCCCCAAGGGCCATCGTGAAGCCGGCGTGGCCCTTGGCCTGTCGAAGTTTCGGATTTTCACCCGGCTGATCATGCCGCAAATGTGGCGCATTGCCCTGCCAGGGCTGGGCAACCTGTTCATGATCCTGATGAAGGACACCGCGCTGGTGTCGGTCATCGGCCTGGAAGAAATCATGCGCCACGCGCAAATCGGCGTAACCGTGTCCAAGCAGCCGTTCACCTTCTATATGGTTGCCGCCTTCATGTACCTGGGCCTGACGATTCTTGCCATGACCGGCATGCACTTTTTGGAAAAACGCGCCGCTCGCGGCTTCGCCAGGAGCACGCAATGAACTGGGAAGTGATCATCAAATGGCTGCCGAAACTGGCGCAGGGCGCGACCCTGACCCTGGAACTGGTCGCTATCGCCGTCATCCTCGGGTTGCTGCTGGCTATTCCGCTGGGTATCGCCCGCTCGTCGCGGAGCAGGTACGTACGCACCCTGCCTTACGCCTACATTTTCTTCTTCCGTGGTACGCCGCTGCTGGTGCAGTTGTTCCTGGTCTACTACGGCCTGGCGCAGTTCGACGCGGTGCGTGAAAGCGCCATGTGGCCTTACCTGCGCAATCCGTTCTGGTGCGCCACCGCCACCATGACCCTGCACACGGCGGCCTACATCGCCGAGATCCTGCGCGGCGCGATCCAGGCCATTCCACCCGGCGAAATCGAAGCGGCGCGTGCTCTGGGCATGTCGCGCCCCAAGGCGCTGCTCTACATCATGCTGCCGCGTGCAGCGCGGATCGGTTTACCGGCCTACAGCAACGAAGTGATCCTGATGCTCAAGGCCAGCGCGCTGGCCAGCACCGTGACCTTGCTGGAACTGACCGGCATGGCCCGAACCATCATTGCGCGGACTTATCTGCCAGTGGAGATTTTCTTCGCTGCAGGGATGTTCTACCTGCTGATGGCCTATGTACTGGTGCGCGGCTTCAAGCTGCTGGAGCGCTGGTTGCGCGTCGATGCCTCTCAGGGACGCTGATCTGCCGCCGGTGCTTACGGGCGAGCAACTGCTCGCCCGTTTCAAGGCACTGGACGCGTTTCTGATCGAGCATCAGGCGCTGTGGCGACCGCGTCCTTTTACCCATCGGCAGCTGCCATGGGAAGCGCAGCATCCCGAGCTGGCCAACTGGCTACGGCAACGTTCGCTGGACGACGCCGAAGCCAGCCACAACCAGCCACAACACCTCGATGCCCCCGCTCCGTTTTCAGCGTTAGCCGCCACGTCCGCCGCACTCAGCGCTGTCGGCGAACTGCCCAGCCATCCGCTCGATCCTGCCGCCCGACGCTTGAACGTCGATGTTCCCGGACGCAAGTGGCAGCAGATCGAGGCCTTTGCCCAGTGCCTGCAATTTGCCGAGGAGCCCAGACACTGGCTCGACTGGTGCTCGGGTAAAGGCCATTTGGGGCGCCGCCTGCTGCACGCCGGACAACAGCTGACCTGCCTGGAATACGACCCGGCGTTGATCGATGCCGGTGAACAGCTCAGCCAGCGACATCAGCTACCGGTTACCCATGTCCAGCAAGACGTCCTGGCAACGGACGCTGCTGCTCGCCTGACCGCCGAACACACCCCGGTCGCGCTGCATGCCTGCGGCGACCTGCACGTGCGTCTGATGCAACTGGCCAGCGGAGCGGGCTGCAAGCAACTGGCAATCGCGCCTTGCTGCTACAACCGCATCCAGAGCAGCGAGTACCAGGCACTTTCAGGCGCGGCCAAGGCATCTGGCCTACAGCTATCGCTCGATGATCTGGCGCTGCCCCTCAGCGAAACCGTCACTGCTGGCGCTCGCGTACGGCGCCAGCGTGATACCTCAATGGCCCGACGGCTGGCCTTCGACCTGCTGCAACGGCAACTGCGCGGGTGCGACGAGTATCTGCCAACACCCTCACTGCCCAGCGCCTGGCTGGACAAGCCGTTCGCCGACTACTGCCGTGATCTCGCCGCACTCAAAGATTTATCCACCGTCGAGCAGGATTGGCCGGCACTGGAAACTGCTGGCTGGCAACGCCTGGCACAGGTGCGCAACCTGGAGTTGCTGCGCGGCCTGTTTCGTCGGCCACTGGAACTCTGGCTGGTGCTTGATCGGGCACTTTTTCTGCAAGAGCAAAACTACCGCGTGCGCCTCGGAGTGTTCTGCGAAACCCCACTGACACCCCGCAACCTGATGCTGCTGGCCGAACGCAAATAGCCCCCTTTTTACTCCCCAGCCTGTGGATAACTCTGTTGATGAAACTTTCGCGGATCCAATTCCAGAGCCATTTCAGAGCTTAAACAACAACTGTTCAATTTTCGTTCAGCCAATAAAAAACCGAAAAAACAGCCAGTTGCGCACAAATGAGAACCAGATCACAAAATGGCGCATTGTCCAGACTTGCAACCACTCAGTTGTGCATAAACGTTCAAGCCAAAGGGCATAAACGCGCTCGAAAAGCTGAGCTATCGTCTTCAAACGCCAGAATGGTCTGGCGAGAGGACAGCAAGGAGCTCGCACACCATGAGCACAGTGAACAGTGCGCAGGAAGCTGTAGATACCGTCGCCGATCAGGCCATTCTCGCCGCCATGCAGAAAACCTTCGCCGTCGGTGGCGCCATCATCGATAACGCCACCGGCGAGGTCATCGCCGCACTACACAACAACGTACTGATGCCTTTCCCGGGCAGCGGCACCACCTACTTCCTGCCTCACGACCCGACCGCCCACGGCGAGCGGCAGCTGGTTGACTGGTACTACGAAAACGTCGCGGCGCTGAACCTTCCCACGCCCGGCCAACTGACCATCGTCACCACCCTGGACCCTTGCGCCATGTGTGCCGGCGCCCTGCTCACTGCCGGTTTCAACGTCGCCGTCAGCGCGATCGATACCTATGCCGGGGTCAACTACAACAGCGAGTTCAACTTCCCGTCCCTGCCGCCGCAGATTCGTCAGCAGGCGCAAGACACCTGGGGCTATTACGCCGTCGGCGATCCGGTCAATCGTGCCTATCAAGGATCAAAAAGCCCGGTGTTCGCCGGCCAGACCATCAATTCGCGAGCCTATTACCTCACCGGCTCGATCTTCGACGCCAGCGTCAACACAGTGCGCGAAGCGAGCAACAACAGTGGCGTGGAACCTTCAAAGCTGAAGAACCCCGCGACACTCCCGGCCAACAGCCCGGTGCGCAAGGCGCTGTCCAGGCTGAGCCCGTACGCCTTGACCGTTCAATCGGCCAACCCGCGAGACCCCGGTGCCGAACTGGCGCCGCCACTGCTCAAGACCGCACAGCAAGCCGACGTCTTCAACTCCGTGGCCCTGCTCGACCCCTTCGGCAACTTGCTGGTGTGCCTGGGCGGGGTAGAGAACGAGTCACCGATTAGAACCGCGTTCATGGAAACCACCCGCGGCTACGCCGTCATGCGCTGGACCTTGATGAATGACCCGGACCCACTGGTACGCGAACAAGCCGAGCAATACCTGACGCACCCAAAATACGGCACCTTCGTGTTCCTCTACGCTCCCGACCCCACCACCGCGCAAGCGGTGATGACCCTCGGTGCCTACGGTTCGACCATGGAAGGCCCGGTTCCCCAGAGTTACCCGTCGAACCTGCAATACGTACTGCTGCCGGGTAATGTCACGCCTCAGGCGCTGTCGATACTGGCCCAGGACCTTCCACCGTTCTACACCCAAAGCGTGCAAGTGGCTCCGGCCCAGGTCCTGAGCCAGGACTTGATCAATGCGGTCAAGAACGGCGTGTAGCACGCTGAAGTAACCTGCAAAGGCCAGGCCCGTTGTGCGATCAACGGGCCTGCGGCCCCGCACCCGTATTTGGCCGCTTCGCCACCACACGTTCCGCCTCAAGATAGCTAAACTCTGACATCGGGCCTGCAACACAGGCACTGAAGCGATTGGCGCGCGCGCCACCATCCCAACGCAGTTCGGACTATCAGGAAGAGACAGTGACGTTCATTTCTTACGCACAAAATTTCGAAGATATACGGTTGTGGCGCGCGCTGAAGTACATCGAAAACGGTTTCTACATCGACGTCGGGGCCAATGATCCCACCCTGGACTCGGTCACCCGGGCGTTCTACGACCACGGCTGGAACGGCATCAACATCGAGCCGCTCCAGGGCTACTATGACGCCCTTTGCCAGCAACGGCCCTTGGACACAAACCTTCAATGCGTGGCCGGAGAAACCGTACAAGACCTCACCTTCTACGGGATCGCCGGCACCGGGCTTTCGACCCTGGATGCAAACATCGCCAGGCAACACAAAGACGCCGGCATGGACGTGCGCAGCCAAACCGTCCAGTCGCGGACCTTGGCCTCGATCTGCGAAGAACACGTGAACGGCCCGATCCACTTCCTGAAAATCGACGTCGAAGGCCATGAAGAAACCGTCCTGCGCGGCATGGACTTCAACAAATGGCGGCCCTGGATCATCCTCATCGAAACCCCGTGGAACCGCGACCAGACCTGGGAAAAAATCGTCACCGACGCCCGCTACCACCCCGTGCAGTTCGACGGCATCAACACCTTCTACCTGGCCGAAGAACACCTGGACCTCAAACCGGCATTCGACATCCCGCCATGCAACCTGGACGACTTCCAGTTTTGCTACGGGCATAAATTCAGCCACCCCGTATCCGGCACCGAAAAAGACCTGATCGCCGAACGGCGCCGGGCCGAAAAAGCCGAGGCAGAACTGCACGCCATGAGAAACAGCCGGTCATGGCGAGCCATTCAAAAACTCAAGAATGTGCTGGTTCGCAGCCGAGCGTGAGCCGCTCCACAAAATCAGCCGCAAAATCCTCCGGCGAGCAATCCGTTGTGCATAAACCCTCAAGCGAAAAGGCATAACGACCATTCAGGAACGACACCTCGGTCTGCGCTCTTCTAGACTCAACCGGTAGTCGCAGAAAGAACCAAACACGTCGCTTTGGTGCAGATGAATCAAAGGCAGCGTGGCAAGCTGCCTGTTATGCCCTGAACAGGTGCGGCAAAGATCGCACCGGGCCCAACAAGATGCCCGCTCAGGGTGCCTGGCCAACGGCCTGAAAATGCCACGATACCGTGACGTGGTGTGAGTGCCGCAGCCGACACTTTCGGACAACCGACAACCGCCTGGTTTGCCCGTGACCGTGAGGAATGCTGTATGCCTGATGAGATGTTGCACCTGCCTATGGTCAACAGCCTGCTGGAGCGCCACAAGGGCTCCCCCGGCGCACTGTTGCCGATCCTTCATGAGATTCAGGAGGGCATCGGTTACATCCCCGATGCCGCCGTCCCCGAGATTGCCCATGCCCTCAACCTGAGTCAGGCCGAGGTTCGCGGGGTGATCAGCTTCTACCATGACTTCCGCACCGCGCCCCCGGCGCGGCATATCCTGCGTCTGTGCCGGGCCGAGTCCTGCCAGAGCCGCGGCGCCGAGCAGCTCGCGGCGCAATTGCGTGAACGCCTGCAACTGGACGACCACGGCAGCAGTGCCGACGGCAACATCAGTCTGCGCCCGGTGTATTGCCTCGGCGCCTGCGCCTGTTCGCCCGCCCTGGAGCTGGATGGTCAGGTGCATGCGCGGCTCAGCGCCGAGCGCCTGGATGCCCTGCTCGACGCTTGCCTGGAGGACGCATGATGCCGAGTCTCTATCTGCCCTGTGATTCTCTTGCCCGTGCCGTGGGTGCCGATGAGGTGGCCGTGGCCCTTGCCACTCAGGCCCGGGAACGCAATTTGCCGCTGGACCTGCAACGCACCAGCTCTCGCGGCCTGTACTGGCTGGAACCGCTGCTGGAAGTGGACAGCCCGCAAGGCCGTATCGGCTTCGGCCCGCTGACCGCTGCCGATGTGCCGTCGCTGCTCGATGCGTTGCAAGGCGAGCCGTCCGCTCATCCATTGGCCTTGGGCCTGGTGGAGCAGCTACCTTATCTGAAGACGCAACAACGCCTGCTGTTCGCCCGCGCCGGCATTACCCGGCCGCTGTCCCTGGAGGATTACCGGGCCCACGGCGGCTTTGAGGGCTTGACCCGGGCCATCGCCCTGGGCGGCGAGCAGACCGCGACCGCCGTGTTCGATTCGGGCCTGCGTGGCCGTGGCGGCGCGGCCTTCCCGGCCGGGATCAAATGGCGCACGGTGCGCGGCACTCAGGCTGCGCAGAAATACATTGTGTGCAACGCCGACGAAGGCGACTCCGGCACTTTCGCCGACCGCATGTTGATGGAAGGCGACCCCTTCCTGCTGATCGAAGGCATGGCCATTGCCGGAATCACCGTCGGGGCCAGCTACGGCTACATCTATGTGCGCTCGGAATATCCACAGGCCGTGGCCACCCTGCGCGAGGCGCTGGACATCGCCCGGTCCGCCGGTTACCTCGGCGCCAATGTCGGCGGCAGCGGCCAGGCCTTCGACATGGAAGTGCGAGTCGGTGCCGGCGCTTATATCTGCGGTGAGGAAACCGCGCTGCTGGACTCTCTCGAAGGCAAGCGCGGGATCGTCCGCGCCAAGCCGCCCATCCCGGCCTTGCAGGGCCTGTTCGGCCTGCCGACCCTGGTGCACAACGTGCTGACGCTGGCCTCGGTGCCGCTGATTCTGGCCAAGGGCGCGCAGTTCTATCGCGATTACGGCATGGGCCGCTCGCTGGGCACCATGCCCTTCCAACTGGCGGGCAATGTTCGTCACGGCGGCCTGGTGGAACGGGCATTTGGCCTGACCCTGCGGGAACTGGTGGAAGACTACGGCGGCGGTACCGCCAGTGGCCGACCGCTGAAAGCCGCGCAGGTTGGCGGCCCCCTCGGCGCCTGGGTGCCACCGGGGCAATTCGACACGCCGCTGGATTACGAAGCGTTCGCCGCCATCGGCGCCATGCTCGGTCACGGTGGTGTAGTGGTGGCTGACGACAGCCTGGACATGGCCCGCATGGCGCGTTTCGCCATGCAGTTCTGCGCCGAGGAATCCTGTGGCAAATGCACCCCATGCCGCATCGGCTCGACCCGGGGCGTGGAGGTGATCGACCGCCTGCTGGCCGCGCCTGACCAGAGCGGTCGTGATGAGCAGGTGATCATCCTCAAGGACCTGTGCGACACCCTGCAATACGGTTCGCTGTGCGCGTTGGGCGGCATGGTCTCCTATCCGGTAGCCAGCGCCCTCAAGCACTTCCCCGCCGACTTCGGTCTGCAGCCTTCGGAGGCTGAGCAATGATCACTCTCTTCGACCCGAACACCGATATCGATCTGGGCACCCCTGCTCGCAACAGCGAGGTGCAAGTCACCCTGAACATCGACGGCCGCAGTATCAGCGTGCCCGAAGGGACCTCGGTGATGCGCGCCGCCGCGCTGCTGGGCACCACCATTCCCAAACTGTGCGCCACCGACAGCCTGGAAGCCTTCGGCTCCTGCCGCATGTGCCTGGTGGAGATCGACGGCATGCGCGGCTACCCGGCGTCTTGCACCACGCCGGTCAGCGAAGGCATGAGCGTGCACACCCAGACGCCGAAGCTCGCCACCCTGCGCCGCAACGTCATGGAGCTGTACATCTCCGATCACCCGCTGGACTGCCTGACCTGCTCGGCCAACGGCAACTGCGAGCTGCAAACCGTCGCCGGCCAGGTCGGCCTGCGGGAGGTGCGTTACGGCTATGAAGGCGACAACCATCTGGCCGACCAGAAGGACACCTCCAACCCCTACTTCGACTATGACCCGAGCAAGTGCATCGTCTGCAACCGCTGCGTGCGTGCCTGCGAAGAAACCCAGGGCACCTTTGCCCTGACCATTACCGGGCGCGGTTTCGAATCCCGGGTCGCGGCCGCCGGTGGCGAGGACTTCCTCGACTCGGAATGCGTGTCCTGCGGCGCCTGTGTGCAAGCCTGCCCTACCGCGACCCTGATGGAAAAAAGCGTGGTCGAACTGGGTCAGCCCGAACGCAGCGTGATCACCACCTGCGCCTATTGCGGCGTGGGCTGCTCGTTCCGCGCCGAGATGAAAGGCGACCAGCTGGTGCGCATGGTTCCAGACAAGAACGGCCAGGCCAACCACGGCCACTCCTGCGTCAAAGGGCGCTTTGCCTGGGGCTACGCCACCCACCCGGATCGCATCACCAAACCGATGATCCGCAAGCACATCAACGACCCTTGGCAGGAAGTCAGCTGGGATGAAGCGGTGACCTACGCCGCCAGCGAATTCCGCCGGCTGCAGCAAAAATACGGCCGCGACTCCATTGGTGGCATCACCTCCAGCCGCTGCACCAACGAAGAAACCTACCTGGTGCAGAAGCTGGTGCGCGCCGCCTTCGGCAACAACAACGTCGACACCTGTGCGCGGGTCTGCCACTCGCCGACCGGCTATGGCCTGAAACAAACCCTGGGCGAGTCCGCCGGCACCCAGAGTTTCGACTCGGTGATGCAGGCCGACGTGATCCTGGTAATGGGCGCCAACCCCAGCGACGCCCACCCGGTGTTTGCCTCCCAGCTCAAACGCCGCCTGCGTGAAGGCGCGCGGCTGATCGTCATCGACCCACGACGCATTGATCTGGTGGACACGGTGCATGCCCGCGCCGAACTGCACCTGGCCCTGCGCCCGGGCACCAACGTCGCCATGCTCAACGCCCTGGCCCACGTCATCGTCACCGAAGGCCTGCTCAACCAGGCCTTTATCGACGCCCGTTGCGAGGACAGCGATTTCGCCCACTGGCGCGAGTTCGTCAGCCGCGCGGAAAACTCGCCAGAAGTCCTTGGCGCCATCTGCGGCGTAGCCGCTGCCGACATCCGTGCCGCCGCCCGTCTGTATGCCACCGGAGGCAATGCGGCGATCTACTACGGCCTGGGCGTCACCGAGCACAGCCAGGGCAGCACCGCGGTCATGGGCATCGCTAACCTGGCCATGGCCACCGGCAACATCGGCCGCGAAGGCGTGGGCGTGAACCCGCTGCGTGGGCAGAACAACGTTCAGGGCTCCTGCGACATGGGCTCCTTTCCCCACGAGCTGCCCGGCTACCGACACATCTCCAACGAGGTGGTACGCACGCAATTCGAACAGGCCTGGAACGTCACCCTGCAACCCGACCCGGGCCTGCGCATCCCCAACATGTTCGAGGCAGCCCTGGGCGGCAGCTTCAAGGGCCTGTATTGCCAGGGCGAAGACATCGCCCAGAGCGACCCCAATACCCAGCACGTCACCGCAGCGCTGTCGGCCATGGAATGCATTGTGGTGCAGGACATTTTCCTCAACGAAACCGCCAAGTTCGCCCATGTGTTCCTGCCAGGCTGCTCGTTCCTGGAAAAAGACGGCACCTTCACCAACGCCGAGCGGCGCATCTCCCGGGTGCGCAAAGTCATGGAGCCACTGGGCGGCAAGGCCGACTGGGAAGGCACAGTGGCCCTGGCCAACGCCCTGGGTTATCCCATGAACTACCAGCACCCGTCAGAAATCATGGATGAAATCGCCAGCCTGACGCCAACCTTCAGCAACGTCAGCTACGCCTCACTGGAGCGCCACGGCAGCCTGCAATGGCCGTGCAACGCCGCGGCACCGGACGGCACACCGACCATGCACATCGAGGAATTCGTGCGCGGCAAGGGGCGCTTCATGCTCACCGGCTACGTGCCCACCGAGGAAAAGGTCAACAGTCGCTATCCCCTTCTGCTGACCACCGGACGCATCCTCAGCCAGTACAACGTCGGCGCCCAGACCCGGCGTACCGAGAACGTCGCCTGGCACGACGAAGACCGCCTGGAAATCCACCCGACCGACGCCGAGAGCCGTGGCATCAACGAAGGTGACTGGGTCGGCATCGGCAGCCGCGCCGGACAGACCGTACTGCGTGCGCGGGTCAGCGAACGGGTAGCCCCAGGCGTGGTGTACACCACCTTCCACTTCCCTGAGTCGGGGGCCAACGTCATCACCACCGACAACTCCGACTGGGCCACCAACTGTCCGGAGTACAAGGTCACCGCCGTGGAAGTCAGCCGCGTCTACCACCCTTCCGAGTGGCAAAAACGCTACCAGGCATTCAGCGACGATCAACAACGCCTGCTCGACGAACGCCGCCAGGCACGCACCGCCGGAACAAAAGCCGAGGTACGCCGATGAGCACCGCCAACCTGATCAAAATGGCCAACCAGATCGCCCAGTACTTCGCCGGCGAACCGGACCAGCAACAGGCCGTGCTCGGCGTGCGTAATCACCTGCAGATGTACTGGACGCCCGGCATGCGCAAGGAGTTGCTGGCCTGGCAGACGGAGCATCAGGGGGCAGACTTGCACCCACTGGCGCAGGCGGCGGTCAGTGGGGCGGGCTGGGAGGCTTAGATTCACACGATCCCCTGGCCTGTGAAGACAGGCCAAGGGGCGTTCCAGAGGCTTTTAAAGTCGACTATTCGAGGGCGCGGAGAACCCACACACACCCAAGCACAAAGCGTCAGCACGCCTCACGCAAAAATAGTCAGATTTCAGGGGTTTACAGAACCAAACCAATCGCTATAATCGTCGCCCAACACGCCGGTATAGCTCAGTTGGTAGAGCAACTGACTTGTAATCAGTAGGTCCCGGGTTCGACTCCTGGTGCCGGCACCATACAAGGTTCCAGAGAAGGCTTTCAAAATCTCTGGAACCCCCGAAAAACCCGCCTTCTGGCGGGTTTTTTCGTTTTGGCGTTCCATCGGTTTCCGTCAGAAACTGGTGGATTCCAACCGTTTTAAGGGTAGAGTTTGGGATACAGGTCACTTCGATAAAAGGGAGTACCCTTATGTCGCGCACCACAGCTCCGCTCTCCGACGCAGCTTGCCGCTTGGCAAAACCTACAGACCGCGCCTACAAGCTTTTCGACGGCGATGGCCTCTATCTCCTAGTCCAACCCAATGGCCGCAAAGGCTGGCGGCTCCGTTACGTCAAACCTGACGGACGGGAAGGACTGACCTCGTTCGGCAACTACCCCGTCATTGGCCTCGCCGATGCGCGCCGCAAGCGCTTGGAGGTCAAGCGAATGCTGGCGGATGGCATTGATCCCATAGAGACCAAGCACCAAGCCAAGGCGGAAGCTGTGATCAAAGGCAGAACCTTTGAAAGCGTTGCGCTGGACTGGCACACGGAAATGTCGGCCAAGTGGGCACCAGGCCATTCCAAGACAGTGATGAGCCGCCTCAAAACCCACGTATTCCCGCTGATCGGCGCAAGCGCCATTGTTGATCTCGACACCCATGACCTTATGCAGCCCTTGGAAGCGATCAAGAAGCGCGGAACGATCGACGTTGCTTTAAGGGTACAAAACTACCTGCAGAGCATCATGCGCGAGGCAAAGCGCCTCCGGCTTATCACCATAAACCCTGCTTACGATCTCGAAGGCTCGATCAAAGCCCCGCGGGTGGTACATCGCCCCGCTCTACCCTTATCGCGACTGCCGGAACTGCAGGAGCGGATCGACACCTATAAAGGCCGGGCACTTACCCGGCTGACGGTGATGCTGTCGCTGCATGTGTTTGTACGATCCAGCGAGCTGCGTTTCGCACGCTGGAGCGAATTCGACCTCAAGCGCGGCACCTGGGAGATACCGGACACTCGACCCGCGTTGGAAGGCGTACCCTTTTCCACAAGGGGTACGAAGATGGCAGGGGATATCCATTTAGTACCCTTATCGCCGCAAGCAGTGGCGCTACTCGAAAAAATCCATGCACTCACAGGCAAATTCGCATTGGTCTTCGCAGGTGATGCCAAACCCTGGAAACCCATGTCCGAAAATACCGTGAACAACGCGCTACGGACGATGGGATACGACACCAAAACCGATATCTGCGGGCATGGGTTTCGTTCGATGGCCTGCAGCGCACTGATCGAGTCAGGACTGTGGTCCGAGACCGCCATTGAAAGGCAGATGAGCCACAAGGAACGCAACAACGTCCGCGCCGCTTACATCCACAAGGCAGAGTTCATCGAGGAGCGGAGGCTGATCATGAACTGGTGGAGCCGGTACCTGGAGGCCAACCGGCAGGAGCGTGTCACTCCACACGAGTTCGCCAACCAGACCGGAGCGAACGTCACTCGCCTAAAAGCGAAACGTGGCGCAACCGAGTAAGCGCTCGGTCTTCATATCTCAGTGATCCGCTTGTCCACGCGGGTCCATCCAAACAGGGCTGCAAAGCCGCCCTGCTTGGATGGACCTCACTTAAAAAATCTAAAGCCCACGCGACTGTCTGTGGAAAACCACAGATTTCCACCGGTGGATAATTTCATCCACAGCTGCAGAACTCCGGAAAATTCGAGTCTTGACCCGAATTATCCACAGGCGTAGAAAAGATCGGGCAAAGCGCTGTCGTTGACAGCAACCCAGGTAGCCAGAACCTTTAAGGCTACGCCACACCGTGGTGGTTCCCCCAAAGTGCGATTAGCGTCTGGCGGCTCGCACGGTCACAGCGATGTGATGGATGCCTACTTTTATCAGCGTGCCCACTGCGGCAACTCATACCCTTTCATAGCTGCCCTGCAGCAACCTATCCGCTTGGCCATTTCATTGCGCCAACCTGCGCCCGTCTCTTTCTCCTGGAAAGAGACGGGCGCTCCTACCGCTGCTGCAGCCCAACTCGTACAAGGCTTTGCGGCACTCCCCCCTCATGACAATCGGCGTGACAAACACCGAAGTCACCAGCAACAGCGATGCAGATGATGGTGCCGCAGCCCACGGAATGGACTGCACCTGACTGACAGTCAGGCATGCCCCGGTCATCGCATAGCTGCCTTCACCCAACTCAGGATCTCGCGGCATCGGTCTCGTCAGCCAATGCAGCCTCCACCCGCCCACTTCCTCGGAAGTGTTCAGGAGGCCAGATCATGAGATGCCCAAGCTCCCGGTCGTAAAGAGCCGCCAGTCCCGCGTTAGTGGACAACCCTCACAGGTCGCAGGGGCCTTGATCCCTGATAACACTCAACATTCTTGGCGGGATGACGTGGGGAAGGTTTTAAAAGTTTTGGCTTTGAGCGGAGTTCGATCATGGCATTGGTAGGTAAACGTGACGGGCGCAATTTTGGCTATGGTCGGCAAATGAGTTATGCCGGGCCGCAGGCGTTAAAAGACATGTTCCGCGGAGGGCATTACGGGACCGTCAAAGCGCACAGTGATCGTTGGCAGGCATTCGTGCGCTGGTGCCGCTCAGACGATGGACCAGGACTCAACGATGCACGGCAGATAGATCGCCAGATCTTGTCGGATTACGCGGCGCATCTGCGTCACTTAGTCGAGCGCGGCGACTTCACTATCGCCACCGCACAAAATCGATTATCCAGCGTGAACCGGACCATGGCAGCGCTTCGCGGTGATCAGCGCGTGAAAGTGCCGAGTCCGAGCAAGGCGCTGGAAATGCAGCGCACCACAATCCGCACGACAGTTCCACAAGGCCAGGATCGCGAACACGTGATGCGCATCCTAGATGCGCTCCGCAAACAGCATCCTCGTGCCGCCGCCATCGCACAGTTGGCACGCTCCACAGGGATGCGCCTGCGCGAAGCCATCTTAGCCGACCTACCGCGTCTTCAACGGGAGGTCGAACACTACGACAAGATCAACATTCAGGATGGCACCAAAGGAGGTCGCTCGGGAACGTCAGCACCTCGCTGGATAGTCGCAAATGATCATATTCGCGAAGCATTGAACTACGCCGAGCATGTGTCGCCCACTGGTAGTCGGAACCTGCTGGCACCAAATGAAAGCTATCGAGACTTTCTGCGGGAAGTCGTCCGACTCGCACGGGGCATCCTGCAGACCTATCACCTCAAAGGCTTCCACGAATTACGGGCGGCCTATGCGTGTGAACGCTATGAGCAGATCACCCAGCATCCCGCGCCCATCAATGGCGGCCATTGCTATCAACTGGAACAGCGTTTGGATCGTGAAGCTCGGGTGCAAATCAGCTATGAACTTGGTCACGGGCGTATCGACATAGTGTCGGCGTACATCGGAGGCCGAGCATGAGCAAAGCATTCGAAATGGAGCTGTTTCTGGCGGGAGTCCTGAGCGGGTCGCATTCCACGCGCCAGCGCCATATTCGGCAGGCTAAGGCTATCCAAAATGCAATTGCAGACCGCTGGCATCGAGACAATCCGTGGACGTGGCAGCAGAAGCACCTCGTATGGTTTTTAAATCACCACGTGAATGGGCATGCGGAATCATCACGCTATTACTTTGTGCTGACGATACGGTTGCTCACGAAGCGATTAGGAAAGTCATGGCAGTTCAGCCATAAGGCGAAGGACCCTAATCGCCATAATTATCTTCGTCTTCCAGGTTCTTGAGAGTTTTCCAGCCGCTCAACCCGCATCCCGCGCGGGGCACGCATCCCTGCTAGTTGTTCATCAGTGGATGAATTTACCTTAATCGGTCTGCTCCACCGCAGTTCGACCCATTCGTTCTGAGTCCTCTCATGCTCGATGTCATCGTGGAAAACGTCCAACACCAAGCAACTCGCACTTGGCCACTCGTCTTGGCCAGATCGGCGAGATAGCGTGAAAGGTCTTCCGATAGGTTCAGGGATATCCCGATCCTGGCCGCCTCGATGGAGGACGGTTGTTGGGCATCTTAAACCGGCAAACGCTCACTTGAATTTGCAGGTCATCGCGAGGTGCTTCTCGACGTCTCCCGTTTTTAGGCTAATTTAGCTTTCCGGGCGACGTGGCTAGCATCAAGTCAGTATATCCACGCTGGGAGCTCTAAAGGCTTGATAACACACAGCATTCGTGGTCGGATCAATGACCGAGTCGATAATCGGTTTAGACTCAAGCCCTTGAATAATTTGAAGGAGCAACCCTAAACAGCATCGGAGGTTGAATATTGGCCCCGTCTAATGGCACACTGACACTAATGAGCAGATGAAAGTACATATTAAAGTTAGACATCCAATCATCATAAAAGTATAGGCAGATAGTAGGGCTACTTACTTCAAGCTTCAAGGTAGTCGAAGGAGAAAGTGCAGTGATGGAATATATAAAATCTTGGAAAGAGACTTTATCAGATATCCGAGAACGAAAGCGTATGGAGAAAGCCACGCCGTCGTACTCTCAACATCGACACGATTTAACGCGCATGCAACAAACACTTTCATTTATGTTTTGTCTTTTCTTCGTGCCCCCTGCTGGCATACTCCATCTTTTATCACCAGCCTATACAGTAATTAAAGGTTGGAGAACAACAAACCGGCGCATTGCAGCGTCGACAACATGATGAACAACAGCATGCCCAACACAGCGCAAAAAAATAGTACTCCTATTCTAAATATAAGACATATGCGCTTAACAACAACGTTAGCCACATTGATTCTGGCTTTAATATTTAGTCTCTACGCCATCAAGACTCTTGCAGAAACATCCAACACCGAAACAAAAGAACAAAATCAAGAAGAGTCAAGTCTGACAAATCACAACAACCTGAAAGACTATCTTCTTATTCAGGAGATCGTCCAGTCGATGATTCCCAAAGCGGATTCCAGCACACGAGATCTCGCACTGGAAGTAAAACTCCAAGCTGAAAAAATAAAAAATCTAGAGAAAGAAGTCTCAGAATTAAGAAAACCTGACGATAACAGCGTGGCCACGCTTTTATTATCCGCTGTATCAGTAATCATCACTGTACTTGGAGTACTTATTGCGATACTAGCAATACTTGGGTATCGCAACATCAAGAACGAAGCTATTAAAGACGCTCGAAAAACCGCAAAAGAAACTGTAGAAATAGTCGCCAAAGAAGAAATTCCGAGAGCAACAGAAGAGAATATAATTAAGCTAATCGAAGAAAATAGATTCGACAGGCTAATTCAAAACGCTGTGGAAAATATTGTATATCGAGATACTTCAATGCCGGATGAAGTTGCAGATGAGGAGCGGTCAAATTGAGAACTTCGCCAGAATGGAACTCTTTGAGCGATCATCAAAGAACCGTCATATCTTCGCATCAAACTAATCTGCCAGTGGCGGTCGGGGCAATCGCCAAGGATCTCGGATTAACCATCCTTAAATCTACTATGCCAGGTTCAATTTCAGGAGAAATAAGGGAGACGGAGGGAGTTATTACGATCAAGGTTAATCGCCACGATGTTAAAGAAAGGCAACGATTTACTATTGCGCATGAAATCGCGCATTTTTTGCTACATCGTGAACGTCTCGCTGGCGGCATCACAGATGATGTACTTTATCGCTCGAGACTCTCGGATGACCTGGAAAGAGAAGCCAATAGATTAGCGGCAGATATAATAATGCCTGCATCGCTTATCCAAGAAGCGCTAATTATGCATGGTGCGCTAAAACCAGATGATCGATATAAAAAAATCGCTGAGCTCGCCCAAGTATCGCTCGCCGCAATAAAAATCAGGACGGGGAAAAAATAGTTTATGCAAGATACATTTCCAAATTGGGAATACATACCGATCTTAGCAATAAGTCTTGCTGAAATGACGGCGATTGCACAACTCCCCGACAAAGACAAAGATGAACTACTTCCGCTCTTTTCCCTGAGAGGATGGGTTAGTGCTCATCGCCTGGAAAACTCACTCAAGAAAATTGAGGAGTCCATAGGAAACCGTCCTTGGATCTCAGATATCGACGAAAAATTTCTTTCCGAAAATAAAGTATTCCTGTTCACAGGAGAATATCCCGAAAAACCCGTGTATCAAGAATTAGTGCAGCTTTTAGACCCTAGTAACAGTTATGACAATTGGTATAGTTTCATAAAAAGCCAAAAAAATGCGATCCCTTGCCTTCGACATGAAAGCCTACAAGGTATTGAGGGCCAGATTAACAAGCTGTCATCCCTTGATAGAGGGTTAGTCTTGAGGATCTGTCCAAACGAGCTAAATATTGAGAAGCATCAACGCTTGGTTACCGCTCTCAATGTTACTAAAGCGGAAAATGTTCTTATTATTTACGATCTAGGTGGGATCGACGTAAATTTCCACGAGAGGATTCCGCTTTTAGAAAGGCTGATGCTAGAAGCAAAACGCCAGATTGCAAATGTTACGATATCAATAAGCGCGTCCTCTTTCCCTTCAGGTTTTGCAGGGCAACATCGAGGAACGAACTCTATATACGAGAGAATTCTGTTTAATACAATAGCAGAAAAAGGAATCTTCAATCCTGTCGTTTATTCCGACAGAGGAAGCGCACGTGCAGAGAAACAAGATGGTGGTTCGGGAGTTCCTCCTCCTAGAATTGATTACCCATTAAAAAAAGATTGGAAATTCGTCAGACGAGAAGTTGACGATAACGCGCCAGACTCCAAAGCCAAACGCACGACTGCCTATATAGATATTGCAAAGGAAATAATCAGTGATGAATATTGGATTCCAGAGCTACGCCTTTGGGGCACCCAACAGATTGAAATAACCTCTGAAAATAATGAGTTCGGAATTTACAGCGCTCAAAAATCCACCGCAGTTCGCATCAACATCCATCTTTTCAACCAGCTTCATTACAATGCTATTGGGGATATAATTAACACCGATGAAGAGTGGGTGGATTGACCACTCTCTCATGCTACCTCGACTACGCGCTTCAAATATGGGCTTAACAAAATCACATCGGATGGTCTGACACTACCAAAAGCACAGACCTTGGCCAGGAACCTATTTGACGGCATGCTAAATCTCTTAGAAATCCCGTCTAGAAGTATGTCTTTCACATCAGATTTAGAAATCTTATTCAACCTACTTGAGACTTCGATTTTCAACTCATACATTGCAAGGTCGGAAGGAATTATGCCGATCCGCCTAGCTAGAAGGGAGACTTCTCTCTTCGTCATAAGCTCAAGGTAATTTTGCTTAGATACATTTTTAATCAGACGACCCTTGCGAATAACCTTTAACCCGTCCGAGGTCACCTCCCAAACCGCCACATCATCATCAGCGATAGCGAGGACCCCTTCAACGTACTTCCCAGCAACGGCAACAATGACGCGATCGAAGTATTTTCTATACTCTTCGAGCTGTCCCGCCAATCGAAATAATGAATCTTTTTCGCTCTTAATTTCAATTGCGACCATCTCTTGATTCCGAATATAACCAAGATCTACCCTGCGAGCTTTTCTTGCCAAGTTCATCTCACTAAAAACAATGGACGAAAAATCAATCTGCCCTGTTTTCAAAAGCTTGTCTAAAACCGTCGTTTTAATCTCTTTCTCACCCATATTTAAACACCGCTTTCATACATTTAACCAACGCACACAGCCCGCCAACAAAGCATCTCTGCAGCAGACACGAAAACAAAATATTTTCAGCCCTCCTGACATTTTCAGCACTCCCCGAACTTTCTGGAAAATATAAATTATCCACAGTATCGAAACTTAAGTATAACCTGCATTGAAATCAATATAAAGCTAGAATTCTGCACCGCTCCAGATAAGCCGGCAACCGCAGACGTCATCACTACTCTTTCACTAGCACGCATAATATTTATGGCGTTTCTAGGTTATTCCAAAAATACAAATCTAATTCAACTCAAGCCAGCAATATTACAACTATCCAACTCCAAACAGCGCGCATTTTCTATTGATGCCTTTATCTAGCATGCCATGCATTACCGCCGCATAAACGAAGTACTCCCTATTACTGGGCGCAATCCGATTAAAACGAAAATCAAATAATAAGATCAATCAGAAAGCGGGGACATTCCACGATTATGGGATGGGCCGTTTTATCAGTTAGTAAAATCGTGGTCTGCATGGGTTGAAGATATCTAGGATACGGGGAGCAGTCCAAATGAGCTTGCAAGGTGCGTAGAAAATCCAAGGCAATTCAGTGAGGACCAGCCGCTTAAGGATAGAAATAGGGGTAAATAGGAGCTCAGCCCGAACACAAGCTACTGAGATAATTACCATTTTTTGTATAGTTCGACTCCTGGTGCCGCACCATACAAAACGAAGGCTCGCAGAAATGCGGGCCTTTGTTGTTTCTGGCCCCCACAAATCCAACTGCCACAAACAGCCCCTGAGCTGCTGAAGGCTGCGATCTTTTGATCTTCGACCCCAACGCGGATCCGGTTGCCCCACCAAAATCTGGTGGTACACCTACCCGTTACAATTTCACTTCAGCATGACGTTGACGACCTCCTCCAGCGACCTAAAATGCCCCCCAATACACCCGCCAAGCCTAGGTTGACCCCGTCAGCAAGCTCAAATCGTGCGGTTTTTTTGTGCCCGGAGAAAACTACATGAGGCCCTTCGACAAGCCGGCCCTCAGCGTAGAACAGCCATTGGAATGGCTAAAGTAGCGAGGCCTGCACGCTCATTATTGGCAACGAGTCCATGCCATCGAGTCAATATTTCTGAGTCGGCACACCAAAGGGAGCGCCCCGATAAGGCTATGTGGTGATTTAATTTAGATTAATCACTACGACCCCTTTGGTCGGACTTTCCGCAGATACCGGAGGCGGTATGAAAAAGTTATTTCTCATTCGCCATGCCAAGTCGAGTTGGGATGACGCTGCGCAGCCCGACAAAGACCGCCCCTTGAACGATCGAGGCAGACGCGACGCGCCCAAGATCGGTGAGCGCTTGGCCAAGCGCGATCTGAGGCCCGATCTGATCCTGTCGAGCCCGGCCGTGCGTGCGCTTGAGACGGCGGAGATCATCGCCAGGAAGCTCGATTACCGGCGCAAGGACATAGTCGTGGACGATAGGCTGTATACCGCCGAGGCGAATGACTTGCTCGAGGTCATCCGCACGCTGGGCGACCGGCTGAAGTCAGTGATGATCTTTGGTCATAACCCCGCGTTGGTCGAACTCGCGCAGCGGCTCTCCAGCGAGATCACCGTCATGCCAACGTGCGCCGTCGCTGAGTTCAGGTTCGATGCGAAGTCGTGGTCAGAAATCGGCGAGATCGAGCCCGCACAAGTGGCGCTCGACTATCCAAAAAAATCCTAGGGAAAATCTGAAAAAGTCCACTTCTCAGAGGTTTTCTCAGAGGTCATTGCTCCCAGATGCTGTTCCCGCCTGGGGCCCTTTGCCGAGAAAGGGGGCGGTTTCCACTTCCAGCATCAGCAACACCATTTCCGTCAACTCGGCGTCGGACTTCTGTCCCGCATAGAGGTCATGGAGTGCTTTGGCGAAGGGAATGCGCAGGTCCTGGTTTTCTTCGCGGGCGGTATCGCTGTAGTGCATTAGTTCGCCGATGGCTCGCAGCACAGCCGCTTGCCACCGAGCGGTGGTCCTTGGACCATCGCTGGTGATTGCAATCAGCTTATCCTTCGTCAGCTGGCGAAGGGCAGGTTCGCGCAACGGCTTAAGCGGCCTTGGCTTGCGAGTGATCTTTGACATACCGGACGATACTCAGCGTTTCCTGCCGGAACTGCTCGTAGTCGATCTGCTGGGCGTTAATAAAGGTGCTGCCCATCATGGTCAGCGCGCCCATAAAGCTAGCTTCGGAAATTTCCTCGTCGCTCGCGCCAAACAAGCGCGCGGCTTCGGTATGGAACAGGGCGCAATACTTACAACGGGTCGCCCCGGAAACCGCCAGACCTATCAACTCCTTGTACTTATTAGGAATCTTGGTATCCGCCAGCCAGAAGTCCCGAGCCACGCCCCAAAATCCGCTCGCTCCGCCTTCCGGCATCTGTTTAATCCACTCCGGTACCTGACCGAGGGTCTGTTCAATTTCCCGATAAGTATCACGAATGGCCATCTGACACCTCCTTGCTTCTCTGGAGGTATCTTGCTCCAGAGATACAACTAGTAGTTTAGTTCGCTGGCAGCCATGCCAGAGTCGGCAGCAGGACGACTCCAGCAATGAATTCTTAAACATCGTAGAAACAACAGGATGGATTTAGATTCTTTTGGTGCAATGACGTACCACTAAGTACTTGGAGTTATCAAAATTGAAGGGGGGCTCAGAGACATACGGGGCGTAGTGATTTAATTTGGATAAAGCCCCACAAATCGAGTGACTGCTTCATGCCCTGAGGAAGTCAGTCAACCTTGATCAAGGTTCCTGAGCAGCGGTGAACCGCGCTTCCTCCAGGAAATCTTGATCCCTCCCCGCTGTTTCTGCCGCTTTGGCCAACACGCGGTTGCAGCTATCCCACCACCACGCTAACCTTGCCCCGTCGTTGCAAATTCAGCGACCGGGTGTGAGAACCCGAGCAAATCAAGGCGCAAAAGCGCCAAAAGACCTATTGCGGCGTTTTTTTTCGCCCGCGATATCGTTTTATGGCGGCTGTGCGTGGGAGACCTTCGGGTCTACCGGTTGCCTTGATTGCCGGTTTCTCACCCCGCGCACGGCTGCCACCCAAACCTGTGAGAAGGTTCGTGGCAGTTCCTCAAGTCAAGGAGCTAGACCCCACTATGCACACCATAAATCCGTCCGAAATCTGCATCCCCCTCATCCGCTATCTCCCATCCCCCGGAGATGCCCAATGACCAACCCCCAAGACCTAAAAACCATCGGCCTCACACCCTTCTCCATCCATTCGGATCAGGCCCTGTTCTGCGTCAACGGCGGCGTACCGATTCGAGAAGCCCTATCCCACGTGTCCGACTTGCTCCATGTCGCGAAGATGCTGGCGGAGGATGCGGCGATGGAGCGGGGTTCGGACCGCTATGCCTGGGCGTCACATTATTTGCAGGAGATGAGCAAGGCGGTGATCGATGACGTGGTGAAGGTGCTTAGCCTTCCGCTCGCACCCGCGCAAAAGAAAGGCAGTTAGTCGTTCCCACGCAGTGGAATTGGCGTTGAACGGCATGCAGCTTCGCTGTTGACAGCGGATGCAAAGGCTCGCAGAAATGCGAGGCCTTTGTTGTCTCTATTGGCTGGAAAATTTGTGCTCGCCAGATCCTGCGTCCCATAAAAAACCTCGAACAAGTCGCAATGCTGTTCAGTTAAGGAATTTCTGGCTCCGCACATTCCCCGTAGCAGCTGCCGAAGGCTGCGTTCGGCTGCGTAGCGGTCGTAAAATCAGGCTCTGTGGTGTTACAGGTTGACCGTGGTTGCATGATTTGCGACTGCTGCGCAGCCGAACGCAGGCTTCGCCAGCTGCTACGGATCGCGTCGTCGCCTTAACTGAACGGCATTACGAACAAGTCGAGGTTTTTTTCAGACTGAAATCGATACCATCTATTTGTAAGTGCGTCATAACCCCACCTACCGATAGATGGGGTTTATAGCGAGCTTACAATAATGCTTCCCTGTTCCAATCTCACAGCGCGTGTAAGTCACGCAATGCTTCAGGATGTTGGCTTGCCACGCGCAGCAGCGTCTGCGCAGCTCCAGTAGGTTGTCGACGCCCTTGCTCCCAGTCCTGCAACGTACGCAAACTGACTCCAAGCAGCTTGGCGAACGCATTTTGAGATACGCCTACTTTGGCCCGCGCTTCGGCAGCAGCTGACAGCTGCACTTCCGTTACGCGAGCGCCTTTACCGGCTTTCATTTGACGCACAGAGTCCAGCAAGTCCTTTTGGAACTGCTCCAGTTCATTGTCCATTGTTGATTTCCTCCTTCAGCTGCTTGAGGAAGGCTGCGGGTAAATTGTCGAACTTCGCCTTGGTATAGGCGATTAGCAACCAGATAGAGCCTTCAGAAAGCGTGTTGTAGTAAATGACACGTGTACCACCTCGCCACGATTGAGGAAATCCCCGCCATCGGCGTCTGAATCATCATGCGGCAGCGTTTCCGATCACTCGAAATCCGTCGATCCCGACAGATGTTCCCAAGCATCGATTTCCGCTTGAAGACCCACTATTTTTTCGCGCACCAGCCTCACCGCATCCTTGCCGAGCAACAGATGAACGGGTGGCTTTTCAGCGGCGACCAGGGTCAACAACGCCTGCGCCGCCTTGTGCGGATCGCCGGCCTGCTTGCCACTCTTCTCTTCACGCGCCTTGCGGACCGGATCGAAAACCGGGTCGTAGTCGCTCAAGGTGCGAGCCGAACGGATCATTGAACGACCCGCCCATTCGGTACGAAACGAGCCAGGTGCCATGGCGGTCACCTTGATACCCAAAACTTCCACTTCTTTGGCCAGCGCTTCGCTGACGCCTTCGAGGGCGAATTTACTGCCGCAGTAGTAAGCGATGCCTGGCAAGGTGATGAAGCCGGCCATGGAGGTGATATTGACGATATGCCCGCTGCGCCGCTCACGCATGCCGGGCAGTACTGCCTTGATCATTGCCACCGCGCCAAACACATTGACGTCGAACTGGCGCTGTATGTCAGTCAGCGGCGACTCCTCAAGAATGCCCTCATGACCATAGCCGGCGTTGTTCACCAACACGTCGATCCGCCCCACATCACGCAGGATTTCGGCCACCAGCGGCTCGATCGCCGGATAATCGGTGACGTCGAGCACGAACGCTTTGGCGCGATGGGCGTGCAGCGCTTCGAACGCGCTACGCTCGGCCTCGCGCCGCACCGTGCCAACCACTGTATGCCCCGCCGCCAGCGCCGCTTGCGAAAAGGCAAGGCCCAAGCCCGAACTGACGCCGGTGATCAGGAAAACCTTGTGTACCAGAGTGTTCATGGTGCGCGCTCCACTATCGCGGCGCCGTCGATGTTGATCGACGACGCTGCGCACAGGTCTTAGTGACCGGCGCTCTGACCGCCATCGACGTGCAGGATTTCGCCAGTAACGAATCCGGCAGAGTCCAGATACACCACGGCCTGGGCGATGTCGCTGATCTCACCCATGTGCCCGACCGGGTGCAAATTCCCCAGCGCTTCATGGGTTTCTTCGCCATGCATCGGAGTTTTGATGATGCCGGGGCTGACCGCGTTCACACGGATGCCACGCTTGGCGTATTCGATGGCCAGGGATTTGGTCGCCGCGTTGAGGCCCCCTTTGGTCAACGACGCCAGTACCGAAGGCACGCCGTCAATGGCGTGATCCGTCAGACTGGTGGTGATGTTGACGACGTGGCCGCTGCCTTGTTTTTCCATCTCGGTGATGGCGAGTTGGGTGATGTAGAAGAAACCATTCAGGTTCACCGACAGCACAGCCGCGTAGTCTTCGTGGGTGTAGCTGGTGAACGGCTTGGCGACGAAGATCCCGGCGTTGTTGACCAGGGTGTCGATACGGCCAAAACGTGCGACCGCTTCACGAATCACGCGCTCGGCGATCGCCGGGTCGCCGATGTCCCCCGCCACGGTGAGGATGTCCGGGTCGGTGGACGGTTTGATCGAACGCGAAGTGGCAACCACCCGGTAATCGAGATCACGGAAGGCCTTGACCATACCCGCGCCGAGACCTTGGGATGCGCCAGTAATAACAATGACTTTTTTCGAATTGCTCATGATGAACCTCTACTAAATATTGGGGTTTGAAAAGTGATCAATCAGGCTTCGGCGGGTGCCTTCGCCATTTGTCTCAACATTTGTTCGTAGTACTCGACCGACTGCGAACCGGACACCAGGTGACGACCGTTGAGGATCATGGCCGGGACCGAATTGATGCCGCGCTCGCGGTAGAACTCTTCAAGTTCACGTACCTCCTTGGCAAACTCTCCGGACATCAACACCTCACGCGCACCGGCCGAATCCAACCCCGCTTCGGCGGCCAGGCGCACCAGCGTCTCCTGATCGCTTGGGTTTTGGCCGTCGGTGAAATAAGCGCGCAGCAAGCCTTTCTTGAGTGCGACCTGCCGCCCTTCCTGCAACGCCCACAACAGCAGACGGTGAGCATCAAAGGTGTTGTAGAAGTGGCTGCGTTTCTCTAGATCGAACTTGAAACCGATGGCTTGTCCACGGGCGATCTGCATCGCTTTGCCGGCGGCGATTTCCTCGGCGCTGCGCCCGTATTTGCGCATCAAGTGCTTGACCGCGTTCTCGCCGACCGCCGGCATGTCCGGGTTCAATTCGAAGGGCTTGAAGGTCAGCGCAACCGAGACTTCACCGGCCAGGTTGTCGATGGCTTGCTCCAGAGCCGTCACGCCCAAGGCGCACCACGGGCACACCACATCGGAGACGAAATCGATGGTGATGGACTGGGTCATGACTGACCTTCCGCGAGTTGTTTGCGGTACTTGGTAGTGGTCATCCCGGCATAGCCCCAGTTATCGGTGTCGACTTCCTCGATCACGATGTGGGTCAGGTCCGGGCGTTTGTGGAGGACGCGCTCCAGGGTTTCAGTGATTTCAGCGATCACCTGAGCTTTCTGCTCCGAAGTGACGCCATCGCGGGTAATGCGCACGCTGACGAAAGGCATGACAACTCTCCTGTGACCTCCCTTCGATATGACGGGTAGGTAGTGGAGGTCAATGTAGGACGTTGGTCTGGAGGGATAAAGATAGGTAAAAACACATCACTTGTGACGTGATGTAATGAGTTCGACCGGTTCACCCGATCAGGTTTAGCGAGGAAAACACCCTGCCGTTAATAAAGCAGGGTGGGTAGGCTTTGGATCTTGACGCAGGACCGGCTAACGGGTGTCCCCCACTTTTTCATTTCGCGCCGAACAGCATCGTCCAATAGACGCCCTCGTCGCTACGCGAGTTCGCGGCATAGGCCGCGCCAACCTGGGTAAACATCGGGTTCATCAGGTTGGCGCAATGCCCGGGGCTGGCCAGCCAGCCTTCCATAGCCTTGCCCGGCGAACTCTGCCCGGCGGCGATGTTCTCTCCGATCTGCCGGCCACCGTAGCCGGCGGCCTTCGCTCGGTCCCACGGCATATCACCGTTTGGGTCCTGGTGCGCGAAGTAATTGTCGTTGGCCATCGCCCGGCTGTGCCCCTGCGCCGCTGTCCCCAGGGCGGCATTCCAGGTCAGCGGCGGTGCAGCGGCGAAGCGCTGACGACCACACAGGCGCGGTTTCGCCCGTGCCGCGTTGACTTGTGCCAGCAACGTCTTGCCCGCCGCTCGCGGATCGTCCAGATGCCCATCGAGCAAGGGCCGCGCCAGCACCACCTGCCATTCACTCTCGTCGCGATACACGCCAATATCGGCGAACTGGGTATCGAGCAAGGCCCCACAGTAGCTGCTCTGGAGCATGTCAAAGGCCTCCTCGGCATCTTCAGCGCCGACCAGATGGATAGTCCGCACAGACACCGCCTGATAGCCGGAATCCTTCAACGTCTCCCGCGAAACGCCTCCATAGCCGATCGGCAAGGCCAGGCTCGATTTCAGAGCCAGCGGCGTCAAGGCTTGGACCGTGCGCCCCGCGCAGCGCTGCGGCTGGGCGCGGTAGTCGTTGATGTCCTCCACCAGTTGCCTTTCCCCGCCGGCATGGGCGGGACTGGCGAACAGGGGGAGCAAAGGAATAAGGCAGAGCGAGAAAACGCGGGAGGAGCGAACGGTCTGGCGCATGAGGCGGGCAGCTCTGATGGGATGACGGCGGTAATGGCGATAGTGGGCTGAGGAATGACCGCAGAGCGCTTCGCTGTATTGGCTCGCAAATGGATTCCAAGGCTGGGCTAAGACTGTGGGCCTCAACACAAGTTTCACGAGCAAAGGGGGGGGAAATTTATTGTTGGCGCGGATGAGTAACTACATCAGTTTCGGATGGGGTCATTTCATATACATTTTGAAGCAGAAGAGAGGCTTCAACTCATGTCGCTAGTGGGGTATTAACGTGTCGCTGCTTTTAACTTTTTGCGACACGTCTTGAGAACGTGTCGCTGTCGACGACACGATTGCAGGCGTTTTTTATGCCCGCGCACAGCTGCCACCCATTCGCCTGAGGTGTTTCCACACAGTAGCGTCAGCGCCAAACAGCGCACAGCCACCGAAGCAAACGTTGGCTGAATGGGTGTTCAGCAGAAACAAAGACGTCGCTGGGTTTACGCTCGCCGGACCTCTCGGTTTAAACCTCGTTGATCTCGGACACAAACGAGATTTTTCGGCTGCTGGCACTCCAGACGTAGCGAATATGCTCGCCTGGCAGCGGGATCGACACCGCGGGTGGGCGCAAGGCGGCGATGCATTCATGGCCGTTTAGCCTTCAGCCCGCGATAGCCTATTGAGTGGGTTCAGTGTGCACAACCATCCAGACCACAGGCCTGAATGCTCGATGAGGATTCGACCGCCGCAGTACCGACCGACTCGCTCAGCCAGGTGGCAAAGGCTTCGGGTTTGCCGAGCCAGGGGCCGATGTCGATCAGCGTGAACGTGCCTTCGTGCTCCAGCACCAATGTCGGGAAACCCTGGCCACCGACCTGCGCCAACAGTGCGCGACTTTCCTTTATATGGTTCTGGGTTGCGCTCGCAGCGGCCTCCTCGAACGCTATATCGAAGGCTTGAGGCTCGAAACCGATAGTCCTGGCGAGCTCCAGCAAAACGTCTTTATCGGCAATGCGTCGACCTTCGACGTAATGCGCCGTCTGCAAACGCCCTAGCAACTCAAGACCACGCCCGGCCAGTTGCTCGGCAGCCAGGACAGCCGCAATCGGCGGCGCCGAATCGAAGATCGCCGAATGATCGCGCAGCAAGCCTTCGAAATACGCCTCGCCAAACGGCTGCCCGGTGTATTCGGCGATGCGCCGGTCATGGGGCATCACGTAATCGCGCAGCTGTGGCGAAACGCTCTGACGGTTATTGCCCGTCATCATGCCGCCGCCATGGGCGATGACCGGCAAAACAGCCTGCGCCGCTTGCACCAGGGGTTTGGCGCCATAGCACCAGCCGCACAGAGGGTCGTAGATATAGTGAAGGGTTGCAGCAGACATGATCGGCTCCAGCTGAAGTCGTGAAAATTCGATGTCGGCAGCCTAATCCCTTGCTCGCCAGTGAAAAACGCTGGAATGGCTTTTAGTTTGTTTCGCGAATCGGTCGAATGCCGCGCAGAACCAATGTATTTGGACATATGCATAATCCGCGTAGCAGCTGCCGAACTGCGTTCGGGCCGGGGTCGCGCTCGACCGTAGTCCTCGCAAAACCAGGCACCTCGGTATACCTGAAAAACCGCGGGGCCAGGTTTACGACTGCTGCGCAGCCGAACGCAGCCTTCGGCAGCTGCTACGGGGGGAGCTTACGCCAGACAAAAAAAACGCCGCCTTCCAGGCAGCGCTTTTACCAATCCGTTGTTTTCTTATCCTTCGATCACATCCCACAACGCGTCCAGTTCCGCCTCGCTGAATAAACCAGCGGGGTAGCGCTCGATCATCATCCGGCGCGGATCAGAGTTTCTGATCTGACGCGTTCCATTGGACTTCAACCAGTGCACCAGAACCTGGAGCGATTCGCTATTTATTGCCAAGGGATGGGATGCCCGCTCGCTGACCACGTTCATTTCGGCGTTCATTTCAGCGCTCTCTCCCGGTTTGTGAGCGGCTAACTTATCCAAGGTTTATGACAGAACATCGCAGTTCTTCACGTCCGTGAATGACACTCAAACAGATACAAGAGCTATGCCAATGTGTCCGTTTGTTTGAACGCGGGTACAAAAAAGCCCGCAGTCCTGACGGGCTGCGGGCTTGAGGCGGGTCGTGCGATTGAATTTACCGCTGATATCGTCCCTCAGACGAGGCCAGCTGTTACAACCTCACTCAACTTTTGTGCGGCGCCGGTTGTTGTTGGGTAAGGCAATGGATATTACCGCCACCCAGTAACAGTTCACGGCCGGGCACCATGACCACTTCGTGCTGCGGGAACAGGCTCTGGAGAATCTCCTTGGCCTGGTTATCCAGTGGATCGTCGAAGCTTGGCGCGATAATGCCGCCGTTGACGATCAGGAAGTTGACGTAGGAACCCGCCAGGCGCACCGAAGGATTACGCTCTTGAGTGCCGTCCACTGGATCGACACCGGCACACTCTTCCTCGGTCGCATACAGCGGCCCAGGAATAGGCATTTTATGCACTGTAAAGGTGCGACCCTTGGCATCGCGACTGCTTTGCAGCACGTTCATCGCCGCGTGGCATCGCGAGTAGTTCGGGTCCTGCGGGTCATCGGTCCAGGCCAACAGCACTTCACCCGGACGCACATAGCAGCAGAAGTTATCCACATGGCCGTCGGTTTCGTCGTTGTACAAACCGTCCGGCAACCAGATGATCTTATCCACAGCCAGTTGCGCGCTAAGTACCGCTTCGATCTCGGCACGGTTCAGGTGCGAGTTGCGATTGCGGTTAAGCAGGCATTCTTCGGTAGTGATCAGCGTGCCTTCGCCGTCGACGTGAATCGAACCGCCTTCAAGCACGAAGCCTTCGGTGCAGTAACGGTGGCAACGCTCGATCTCCAGCACTTTGCCGGCAATCTGCTCGTCACGGTTCCACGGCGAATACAAACCGCCGTCGAAGCCGCCCCAGGAGTTGAATCCCCAGTCGACGCCACGAACTTCGCCGCTGTTGTTAATGACGAAAGTTGGACCGGTATCACGGACCCAGGCATCGTCGCTGGACATCTCGACCAGGCGAATATTCGGCACATCCAGCAGACGCGCCCGAGCATTCTCGTACTGCCCGGCGGACACCGCTACGGTCACCGGTTCAAAACGGGCGATGGCCTTGGCCACCGCCGTGTGTGCGGCCTGTGCCGGCTTGCCGCCCAGGCGCCAGTTGTCCGGGCGCTCAGGCCAGATCATCCAGGTCTGAGTCTGCGGCGCCCACTCGGCCGGCATGTAAAAGCCGTCGGCGCGAGGCGTGCTTTGCAAAGTGCTCATGGCGATCAGGACTCCAGCGAACCGTCGAGGGTCTTGATCGCGCCGTACAGGTTCGGGCGACGGTCACGGAACGAACCCCAGGCACTGCGGGTGTGTTCCAGCTCGTCGAGGTCGAAGCTGTGGACCAGCACGCCTTCTTCGGTTTCGTTGAGCTCCTGGACTTTCTCGCCGAACTGGTTGGCGATGAACGACGAGCCGTAGAAGGTGATGTCGTAACCGTCCTGTTCTTCATTGCCGATGCGGTTGCTGGCAATCAGCGGCATCAGGTTGGCGCCGGCATGGCCTTGCTGCACACGCTGCCAATGGTCGCGGGACGAGATGGTCTTGTCGTGCGGTTCGCTACCGATGGCGGTTGGGTAGAAAAGAATTTCCGCGCCTTGCAACGCCATGCTACGGGCGCATTCCGGGAACCACTGGTCCCAGCAGATGCCGACACCGATCTTCGCGTAACGGGTATTCCAGACTTTGAAGCCGGTATCGCCCGGGTTGAAGTAGTACTTTTCGTGGTAGCCAGGGCCATCCGGGATGTGGCTTTTACGATAAATCCCGAGGTTGCTGCCGTCGGCATCGATGATCGCGATGCTGTTGAAGCGTGCACGGCCAGCCAGTTCGAAGAAGCTGATCGGCAATACAACCTGCAGCTCCTTGGCGACTTTCTGGAAGTGCGCGATGGCGACGTTGGTCTCAACCGGAGTGGCCAACTGCAAGTAGTCCGGATTCGGCTTCTGGCAGAAATACGGGCTCTCGAACAGTTCCTGAATCAGGATGATCTGCGCGCCTTTGGCAGCGGCCTCACGGACCAGTTTCTCAGCGGTCTCGATGTTGGCTTCAAGGTCCCAGGAACAGGCCATCTGGGTGGCGGCGACGGTAACAATACGGCTCATGAATCATCTCCTGGGCAGGTGCAGAGGGTCGAATTGGCATCGACCGATGACAGAAATGGGAACAGTGAGGCGTGGATTACCCACACCTTGGGTTATGGCGACTTTATAGCCGATAAAAATCGGCTTTAACAGTATTTATATCTCCACCCATCGAAAATATTTCAAATATTCCCGATAACAATCGAACTTAAACGCAATCCCTGTGGGAGCGAGCTTGCTCGCGATGGCGATCTGATAGTCAACATTGATATCGGATGTACCGGCCTCATCGCGAGCAAGCTCGCTCCCACAGGGGGTATTTGATCGTTCCCACACTCTGCGTGGGAATGATCTTTGTTCAGCGTTTTTATAACCCTTCTTCCAACACCTTCGACAAGGTATCGACAAAGAAATCCACGCTTTGCCGCGTGGTGCACATCGGCGGTTTGATCTTGAGGATGTTCAGGTAGTCGCCGGTCGGCTGCATGAAGATTCCCAGCTCACGCAAGCGATCGCACAGCGCGGTGGTTTCTTCGGTGGCAGGCTCAAGAGTTTCGCGGTTGCGGATCAGCTCCACTCCCAGATAGAAGCCTGAACCATGGACCGCGCCGACCAGCGGATGACGGTCGATCAGCGCTTCAAGACGCTCCTTGAAATGTCCGCCAACAATCTGCGCGTTTTCCCACAGTTTCTCTTCCTCCATCACATCCAGCACCGCCATGCCGATCCGGCAACTGACCGGGCTGCCGCCTGCCGATGAGAAGAAGTAGCCCTCAGCCTCCAGCGCTTCAGCGATTTCCCGACGAGTGATCACCGCACCCAATGGCTGACCGTTGCCCATACCTTTGGCCATGGTGATGATGTCCGGCACCACGCCCTGCTCTTCGAAGCCCCAGAAGAACTTGCCCATCCGGCCATAGCCGACCTGCACTTCGTCAGCGATACACACACCGCCCTGCGCGCGAACCAGTGCATACACCTGTTGCAGGTAGCCGGGCGGCAACGAAATCCCCCCGGCATTGCCATACACCGGTTCGCAGATGAAACCGGCCAGTTGGCGATTCTGCCCCGCCAGTTTGGCCAGATTATGCTCGACGCTGCGCACGTAGTCCGGCGCACTGTCGAGGCCGCGAAACTCACCACGATAAGTGTTCGGTGCGGTCACCGGATGCACCCAGTCCGGGCGGGTGCTGAGGGCTTTCGGGTTGTCGGCGATCGAGGTGGAAATTGCATCAGTGGCCACCGACCAGCCGTGATAGGCCTCCAGCACGCTGAGCATGTCACGCCCACCGCTGTAGGCCCAGGCCAGACGGATCGCCAGGTCATTGGCCTCGGTGCCGCTGTTGACCAGGAACACCCGGTCCATGGAATCCGGCGCCAGCGCCAGCAAGCGCTCGGAGAACTCGGCGATTGCCGCGTAATGGAAACGCGAGTTGGTGTTGAGCAGCGACCACTGTCGGCTGGCTTCAGCGGCCATGCGCGGATGACCATGGCCGAGTACCGCGACATTGTTGAGCATGTCCAGGTAGGAGCGGCCCTGCATGTCGATCAGGTGATTGCGCCAGCCACGTTCGATGCGCGGCGGGTCGACGTAATAGTGTTTTTGCGAACGGGCAAAACTGGCGTCGCGGCGGGCCAGCAGGGTTTGCGGGTCGAGTTCGGGTTCAGCATCGCAGGCCAGCCCCAACAGTGCCGACGGAGAGGGGCACAATGCCTGCCACGCGGGTACCCGTGAAGGTGTGCAGAACAACGGCGGGCTGAGCTCAAGGCCTCGGCACAACTGCACCCGCAATGCACCCTCGACCTCGCCCAGCACTTGGCCTTTGACCAGCGCGGCTCCCGAATGCAGCGAAGGGCTGACGCCCCACAAGCGCACGCTCAACTGCGCACTATCGAGCCGCAACGCACCATCGGCCGCCACGTGCAAAACACCGGCAAACGGCGCCTCCACGGCGGTGCCTCGCGGTACCTGCAATTGCACATGCAGCGGGCAGGTGTCCGGTTCAGTGGCACTGTCCGGGCGAGTCCGGGACAAACGGTATTGCCCATAACGACTGGCCGCCAGGCCGTGAGTCGCGGCGGCTTGAGCCAGCAAACGCTCGTCTATCCCCTCCTGCTCCCAGTTGCCAGCTTCGAAATGCGGGCTGAGCACGCCAAGGTCAATCAAGGCGAATTCGCGTCCCACCAGGCTCGGCAGCAACGGCGCAAAACCTTCGCTGGCAATCAGTGGCAGCGAATGCCCTACCGCCGTGAGGATCGCCGCCTCCATCAGTTCGAACGAAACCGAGGTGGCTACGCGGAAAATTTCCCACTCGTGAGTGAGGTTGTCGCGGCTGTATTGGTTCTGCGGATCGATGCTGACCTGCTGTTCCCCGCTGAGCACCAGTACCGCCGCACGGGCGACGATCAACGGCCAGAGCGCCAGCAACTCTTCATGCTGCAACGGATTGACCGCGTGATACGCCTGGATCGCTGGAAGAATGCAGAATGGATCACCGTCGGCATGGTGCAGCAGAGCAGCGCAAGTCACCGACAGATCGGTAATGCGCCAGGTGCGAATCAAGTCGCCGAAATCGATCACGCCCTGCAGCTGCCAGTGGCGCTGCTGGTCCCGTTGCCAGACCACGTTGTCATCGGTGATGTCCATATGGATCGCCTGCACCGGCAGCTTCGCCACCAGCGGTTGCAAACGACGCTCGGCGTGTAGCGCGGCCTCGGCAATCAACGCGCGCTGGTGTTCATGGGTGATCACCGGCAATAGATGGGTGATCAGTGCGTTGGCGTGACGGGCATCCCATTGCAGTGCGCGTTCCAGCCCCGGGTGCTGGAAGCTGGCCAGGGCCAGATCCATCTTTCCACAGAGTTGCCCCAGGCCGGACACCAGCTCATGCCCCAAGTGCTTGAGGTGGGTCAGCGACTGGCCTTCGATGTAATCGAGCAACCGCACGTGCACCGCTTGCCCGGCCACGTCCAGAGAAAGCAGGTCTTCACCGTTGTTTGCCGCAATCACCCGTGGCACATGAAGCTCGGGGTGCGCGCCCAGATGATTGAGAGCCGCGTGCTGGGCCTCAAGCTCAATCCTCGCGTAGTCGCCGCGACAGATTTTCAGGACGAAACGGCCCTGGTCGCTGTCGACCCGAAAGTTGAGATCCTGTTGGCTGCCCAGCGAGTGCAGCGTTGCGCTCAGACCGTAATGCACCTGCAGCAGTTGCAGCGCTTGCTGCGCAGTGACCTGCGGACTCGGCAAACTGGCGCGATGAATCAACGTGGCGAGCGACATACAACGACCTCTGGAATTTTTATAAGGCGTCTATATCGCCACTGCGACCGCCGATACGCAACCCCCTTTGATGCAGGTCAGTCCTCGGAGCTGGATGAGTGTTTGAGTGCGCCAGCCATTCAAAGACCTTTCCTACGCCATGCGTCGAATGGCAGGAATGTTCGGCCTTTACCCATGCCCATAGGCTGACTTCCTTGGACAGGGAAGCCAGTCACTCATGCCAGAACGCTCATACCCACTGACCAACAAAGATCAACTGCGCCGCCGCATCCTGACACCGCAGCCGTCGGCAGAACTGTATCCACCCATTGCCGAGCTCTTCGAGAACACACCATCTGATCCTGAGCCCGTAACGCCACTGGGCTGCGTCTTCGCCAAGTCCTGCAACCTGCCAGACGGCATCATCAGCTACGCCAATCCATCCGGTTTCGTCCCCCTGGATGCGTTGAAGGATTACGGCCACTTCGCATTATTGGGCGCACGTGAGGCCGACAGCTCCGACGCCGTCCCGCTAAAGAAAATCAGTGGCAGTGCATTACCGGTCGGCCTGGGTGGTCTTGCTCTGGCCGGATCATCGGTCAGCAGTGTCACAGTAGCAGCCGGCGGCACCGTCGCCGCCGGCCTGCTGACCGGCCTGGTCGCCCTGCTCTGGCCTTCCGAACTCGGCGACAGCGCTCTCTACAACGAAGAACAGCTGCGCTCGCTCAAGCAAGCCAACTCACGGGTGCGCCTGCACGTCGAACAACAAGCCGACGGCACGCTCAAGGGCTACGGCTTCTACACCGGCAAAAACGCCGAGTGGCAAATGATCGATGTTATCCAGTTCCAGCCCCGCGGCAGCCAACAAGTAGCGGTGTTCGGCGACGGCCTGGAATTGATCTGGACCCCAGCCCTCAACCCCGCCGACACCCTAGGCATCCCGGCACTGGAAGCCGCGCCACAAGCACCGAACATCTGGGTCTATCCTCCAACCGAGGCCAGCAACGACATATTGGTCAACCCGATCTACCCGCCGGAGTATCAGGATTTCATCCTGGTGTTCCCGGCGGATTCGGGGGTTAGGCCGCTTTATGTGGTGGTGAGTACGCGAAGGAAAGGACTTCCTGAGGTAGGTCACAAGTATCACGACGCCCCCGCCACAGCTCAGATCGTCGGCATTCCTGGCCTTAGAAGGGTGCCCGGAAGAACTCCAAAACAAGGTGGCGCAGGTATTCGAGAACGCTGGAAAGATGCTAAAGACCGAATTATTTACGAATGGGATTCTCAGCATGGTGAGCTCGAAGCCTACCGAGCCAGCGACGGAAGTCACTTAGGCTCATTCGACCACATCAGCGGTGAACAACTTAAACCGGCAAAGAAAGGCCGGAATATTAAAAAGTATTTGTGAGAGCACTATGGGTTTAAGACTGAAGTTGCACTGGTTCAACAAAATCACGGAATTCTGTGAAGGAGAAGTCTATTCACAGGACTTCGGGGACGATGGGGCGGTTATCGAGTCATTGGGTTTGAAACCATACGATACTGTAAACCAAGGGGTATTTGATGTACCTGCGGAATGGGTAGCACTCATTCAGCCTTACTTTAGCCATACCATCGATATAAGTGCTCACGACTATCAATTGGGATTCGCTTATAGGGATCAATGGTGACAGCCCAGATGAAAGAGAACCTCTTACACATGGTCATGGGTGTTCAGCGTGGTGAAGACTTCCCATGCTTTGAAAAAAATCTGCCCATTTCGACAATCGATCTCGTACCCATCATGGGCTGGCAAACAGATAATTATTGCGCCTTCGATTATCGCCTCACCGAACAACAGATCAGCGATATAGAAAAAGCCTGCTCATTGGAGTTACCCAAGAATCTAGAGCTTTTTTTAACCAGCTACGCATAAATCCAACTAGACCACGACATAGAACACTACTTATGCGCCGAATTGCACTTTCAGACAAAAAAGTACGCAACATCCCAAGACGCCTCAGGGCGTTGATCCGGTGGGCAGCCAGCTACAAAGGATACTTCCCCGAAGATCTGTCTTCGGAAGATGGTTACCTCAAGGACAAGATCCCTGTTCTGGAAACCTTGGTAGAAGGAAAACAAACAACCTTCGCCATCCAGAAGGAATGCGCCCAACAACTGATCAATGCCGCCCACCACCTACTCCAGGCCAGACCTGACGATACTATCAACTGTCGAGTAGTCGCCTGCGTTATCACTCCCTCCATGTTCTCCAGCGAAATATGCATCTACACCGACATGAGCCGCTATCGCGGCCATGTATTACCATTCGACTACGAATACTTCTGCCAAACCCGTATCACCGACAAAAGCCTCGTCGCAGACTGGGGTTTAACCCTTCCTGCCGGGATGAATGAAGCAGGGTTTCACTTTATTCACGAGGATGAAGATGGGCAACGGTTTGAATCCGAGCATTGGTACTTTGGCGAGGTCGATGAAGCCGATGATGGCTCCGAGGAGGAACGTTGGAGGCACAAAACCTTTAAAACCTTCCGTGCAGAAAATCCGATGTTTTTCAGCCAGGAACAATAAGCACTGGGTAAGCCCAGCATCAAGGTGGTAGCACTATCGCCATCGCGGGCAAGTCGGATCGCCGCACCGCTCGCTCCTACAAAAGCGCCACCGTCCCCTGTAGGAGCGTGGCTTGCCCGCGAAAGCGTCCTCCCAAACGACCTCAATCCCGAACCTTCTCCAAAATCTGACCAACGCCCCTCTTGCACCGCCCCTCACCTGCCGACAAGCTATGCCCCATTCGCTCTATACCCGTCTTACGGAAGAAGGCTCCTGACATGCGCATTCTCATTACCGGCGGCGCCGGTTTTATTGGTTCGGCCTTGATCCGCCATCTGATTCAGCACACCGAACACGAAGTGCTCAACCTGGACAAGCTGACCTACGCCGGCAATCTGGAGTCGCTGACCAGCATCGCCACCGACACCCGCTATGAGTTCGTACAGGCCGACATCGTCGACCAGGCCGCCGTCAGCGCCGTGCTGGCACGGTTTCAGCCCCATGCCATCATGCATTTGGCGGCCGAATCCCATGTCGATCGCTCCATCGACGGTCCGTCGGATTTTATCCAGACCAACATCGTCGGCACCTACAGCCTGCTGGAGGCTACTCGTGCCTATTGGCAGACATTGGCCGAGTCCGAGAAAGCCGCCTTTCGTTTTCACCATATCTCCACCGACGAGGTCTACGGTGACCTGCATGGCGTCGATGACCTGTTCACCGAAACCACGCCTTACGCGCCCAGCTCTCCCTATTCAGCCAGCAAAGCCGCGTCCGACCACCTGGTTCGCGCCTGGCAGCGCACCTACGGTTTGCCTGTGCTGTTGACCAACTGCTCGAACAATTACGGGCCGTTCCATTTCCCCGAGAAGCTGATCCCACTGGTTATCCTCAACGCGCTGGCAGGCAAACCACTGCCGGTGTACGGTAACGGTCTGCAAGTGCGCGACTGGTTGTTCGTCGAGGATCACGCCCGGGCGCTGCTCAAAGTGGTAACCGAGGGTGTAGTCGGTGAGACCTACAACATCGGCGGTCATAACGAACAGAAGAACATCGACGTGGTGCGTGGTATCTGCAGCCTGCTGGAAGAGTTGGCGCCACAGCGCCCTGCTGGTGTTGCGAAATTTGCCGACCTGATCACCTTCGTCAAGGACCGTCCGGGCCACGATCTGCGTTACGCCATCGACGCCAGCAAAATCGAGCGCGAACTGGGCTGGGTTCCCGAGGAAACCTTCGAAACCGGTCTGCGTAAAACGGTACGGTGGTATCTGGATAACCTGGAGTGGTGCCAACGGGTCCAGGACGGCAGCTATCAAGGCGAACGCCTGGGTGCCAGCGACTTCAAAGATCTGATCGCCTGATCAAGGCACTGCTCTATCATGCTCACTCTGGGCACGCCGATCACGGCCATTACCTGTTCACTAATGCTGGAGAAAACCAATGAATGTAGTCACCACCGACCTGCCCGGTGTTCTGATCATCGAACCCAAGGTATTTGGTGACGAGCGCGGCTTCTTCTACGAGAGCTTCAATGCCAGGGCTTTCGAGGAGGCGACCGGCCTGAACACACAATTCGTTCAGGACAATCATTCCCGCTCGCAAAAAGGTGTGCTGCGCGGCTTGCACTACCAGCTTGAAAACACTCAGGGAAAACTGGTGCGCGTTATTGCCGGTGAAGTGCTCGACGTAGCGGTGGACATCCGCCGCAGTTCGCCGAATTTTGGTCGCTGGGTTGCTGTGCGTTTGTCAGCTGAAAACAATCGCCAGCTCTGGGTTCCGGAAGGTTTTGCCCACGGTTTCGTGGTGCTGAGCGACTTCGCTGAATTCCTCTACAAAACCACCGACTACTACACCCCATCGGCCGAGCGTTGCATTCGCTGGGACGACCCGACCCTGGCCATTGACTGGCAGCTCAGTGAAACGCCGCAGCTATCGGCAAAGGATCTGGCTGGCAAGACCCTTCAAGAGGCCGACCTGTTCCCGTGAGCGTTCTCGTTCACGGCTAGGCATAATGCGCCTGTACTCACAGGCGCTCGACTCCCATGACCCCAACCCTCCCCCGCAGACCCCGATGGCGCAGCCTGGCACTGCTCGCACTGTGCCTGGCGCCATTGTTGTGGCCGTTGGAGCACCTGGCCGAGCGTTACTACCGCAGCGAACTGGTGGAGCAAAACCGTCAGACCCTCGACCTGTACGTCGCCAACCTGCTGGGCACGCTGCATCGCTACGAAGTGCTGCCGCAAATCCTCGGTGATCTGCCGGCCCTGCGTGCCGCCCTTGCCGAACCGCAACAGCGCGTGACTCAAGACAACGCCAACCAGCTGCTCAAAGACATCTGTGCCCAGACCGGCGCCGAAGTCATGTACCTGATGGACACCACCGGCAACACCCTAGCGGCGTCCAACTGGGACAAACACGACAGCTTCGTCGGGCGCAATTTTTCTTTCCGGCCGTATTTCAGCGAAGCCATGGCCGGGCGTTTGGGGCGCTTCTTCGGCCAGGGCACGACGTCTGCCAAACGCGGTTATTTCTTTGCCGGTGCTGTACGCGATGGCGAGCGGATCATCGGCGTGCTGGTGGTCAAGGTTGACCTCGATCTCACCGAAAGCCTGTGGGGCAAAACCCCCGAACAAATGCTGATGACCGACCACAACGGCGTGGTGATTCTCACCTCTCGGCCGGAATGGCGTTTTCGCGCGACCCGTCCGCTGACTGACGAAGAGCGCCAGGCGATCATCACGGTCCAGCCCTACCCGACCCGCGACCCGCAGCCTCTGCACCTCAATCCCGACGCCTGGCTGACCCAGACCCAGCAGATCCAGGAAACCGGTTGGAGCGTCAGCATCCTCGCCCCGCGCACCCTGATCGCCCGCCCGGTGCGCACCGTGGTCGCGATCGGCGGCGCGACGCTGTTGGTATTGATGTTGTTGCTCGGTCTGATGATGCAGCGCCGGCGTCATTACCTGGAGCGCATCGCTTTCGAAGCCAAGGCCCGTCGTGAGCTGGAAATGCGCGTCGTCGAACGCACCAGCGACCTAGAAGGCCTCAACCGTCGCCTCAAACAGGAAGTGCTGGAGCGCGAACACGCCCAGCAAGAGCTGGTGCGCGCTCAGGATGACCTGGTACAGGCCGGCAAGCTGTCGGCGCTGGGGACGATGTCGGCGAGCATCAGCCACGAACTCAATCAACCGCTGGCGGCGATTCGCAGCTACGCGGAAAACACCGAAGTTCTGCTCGATCACGAACGCATCGACGACGCTCGCGGCAACCTGAAACTGATCAGCGAACTGACCGGGCGCATGGCCTCGATCATTGCCCACTTGCGAGCCTTCGCCCGCCGCGACCGCCACGCGCCGGAAAGCGTCGCCCTGCAACCGGCGCTAGATGACGCGCTGGCCTTGCTGGCCAAGCGCAGACGCGCCATGGAAGTCGAGCTGATCCGCGACCTGCCGGCCGCCACCCTGTGGGTCGAGGCCGGAGAAACCCGCCTGCGCCAGGTGCTCGGCAACTTGCTGGCCAACGCCCTCGACGCTCTGACCGAAAAGGGCCCGCCACGCAAACTCTGGTTGAGTGCCGAATCCACCGCCGATGGCGTCAACCTGTACATTCGCGATAACGGCCCGGGTTTTTGCATGGAAGCCCTTGGCCGCGCCAGCGAGCCTTTCTACACCACCAAGACCCGCACCCAAGGGCTCGGGCTGGGATTGGCAATCTGCGACACCCTGATGCGCGCCTTTGGCGGTGAACTGTCGTTCGCCAACCACCGCGATGGCGGCGCCCTGCTAACCCTGCGACTGCGCGCCGGTGCGCCAGGAGTCAATCTGCAACCATCCGAGGACCGCAGTGCATGAACATCGACAACCGCATCCAGGTGGTGTTGATCGACGACGATCCACATTTGCGTCAGGCCCTGAGCCAGACCCTCGACCTCGCCGGACTGAAAGTCCTGCCGCTGGCTGAAGCCAAGGGCCTGGCCGGACGTCTTGAACGCGACTGGCCGGGCGTGGTGGTCAGCGACATTCGCATGCCCGGTATGGATGGCCTCGAACTGCTGAGCGAACTGCACGAGCAAGACCCGGAACTGCCAGTACTGTTGATCACCGGTCACGGCGACGTGCCGCTGGCCGTGCAAGCGATGCGTGCCGGGGCGTATGACTTTCTGGAGAAGCCTTTCGCCAGCGACGCCCTGCTCGACAGCGTGCGCCGCGCCCTGGCGCTGCGCCGGCTGGTGCTGGATAACCGCAGCCTGCGCCTG
The DNA here is from genome assembly GCF_059421425.1 of Pseudomonas sp. GW821-FHT02H09. Lineage (NCBI taxonomy): Bacteria > Pseudomonadati > Pseudomonadota > Gammaproteobacteria > Pseudomonadales > Pseudomonadaceae > Pseudomonas > Pseudomonas sp. GW821-FHT02H09. The sequence goes on along the minus strand of NZ_JBWKVA010000005.1, from coordinate 127,594 downwards.
GCCCTGAGCGACCGCAATGAACTCAGCACCCGGTTGGTAGGGCAGTCGGCACCGATGCTGCGTTTGCGCGAGCAGATCGGCGCCCTGGCGGCGACCAAAGCCGATGTGTTGATCCTCGGCGAGACCGGTGCCGGCAAGGAAGTAGTCGCCCGCGCGCTGCACGATCTTTCGAGCCGCCGCAACGGGCCGTTTGTCGCGATCAATGCCGGCGCCCTGGCGGAGTCGGTGGTGGAGAGCGAGCTGTTCGGCCACGAACCGGGCGCCTTCACCGGCGCGCAAAAGCGCCGCATCGGCAAGTTCGAATTCGCCAACGGCGGTACGCTGTTCCTCGATGAAATCGAAAGCATGAGTCTGGATGTGCAAGTCAAGTTGTTGCGCATGCTGCAAGAGCGGGTGGTTGAGCGCCTGGGCGGCAATCAGCTGATCCCGCTGGATATCCGCATCATTGCTGCAACCAAGGAAGACTTGCGCCAGGCGGCGGATCAGGGCCGCTTCCGCGCCGACTTGTATTACCGCCTGAACGTCGCGCCGCTGCGCATCCCGCCACTGCGTGAACGTGGCGAAGACGCGCTGATGCTGTTTCAGCACTTCGCCGATGAAGCCAGCACCCGTCACGGTCTGCCGCCTCACGAACTGCAGCCGGGGCAACGGGCATCGCTGTTGCGCCATAACTGGCCAGGCAACGTGCGCGAACTGCAGAACGCCGCTGAACGCTTCGCCCTCGGCCTGGAACTGGCACTGGATAACAGCGCGCCGGACGGCAGCGTTGCGCCGATCAGCGCAAACCTCAGCGCCGGACTGAGCGAGCAAGTGGAAAACTTCGAAAAAACCTTGATTGCTGCCGAGCTGGCACGCTCCCACAGCTCGCTGCGCAGCCTGGCCGAAGCGCTGGGTATTCCACGCAAGACCTTGCACGACAAATTGCGCAAACACGGTCTGAGCTTCGCCGATGGCGGCGCCAACAGTGGCACCGACGAACTCGATTGAGCCACGCCGACTAATCTTGAAAAAGCATCCTGAACAAAGAGACCCTGCATGAACCGCGACAGTCGTCACCTGGAATCAGTCCTGCATCGCGATATCCCCCTCACGCGGGATATGGGTCTCAAAGTGCTTGATTGGCAAGCACAACAACTGCGTTTGCACTTGCCGCTGGAAGCCAACGTCAATCACAAAAGCACCATGTTCGGCGGCAGCCTGTACTGCGGCGCGGTACTGGCCGGCTGGGGCTGGCTGCATTTACGCTTGCGTGAAGAGGGCATCGAAGACGGGCATATCGTGATTCAGGAAGGGCACATCAGCTATCCGCTGCCGGTCACGACCGATGCGATGGCAATTGGCGATGCGCCAAGTGCGGCGGTATGGAAGAAGTTTCTGGTGATGTACCAGCGCTACGGACGGGCCCGGCTGACGCTGCATTCACGCATCGTCAATGCCGGCAGCACAGAGGATGCCGTAAGGTTTACCGGGCAGTATGTGTTGCATCGGTAGACTTGGCGCTGATCGTTTGATCGTTCCCACGCTCTGCGTGGGAATGCCGCTCTGGACGCTCTGCGTCCGCCGTGGGTGACGCAGAGCGTCACTGAATGCAATTCCCACGCGGAGCGTGGGAACGATCAACCTGTAGCGCTCTCAAGACCTGGCCAACACCAACAACTTCTCCCGCCATGCGGCTTTGGCCGGCAGTGCCAGGAAAAATGAATTCAGTAGGGATTCGCGCGCCGGATAGCTGAACGGCTCGCCGCTCAAATTCAACACCTCGCCACCCGCGCCTTCCAGCACGCCTTGCGCGGCGGCGGTGTCCCACTGCGACGTCGGCGCCAAGCGTGGATAGCAATCGGCAGCCCCCTCCGCCAACAGGCAAAACTTCAACGAGCTGCCGATATTCGCCAGTTGCAGCTCGCCCAGGCTGTCACTCAGCCCGGCCAGCAAACGCTCCTGTTCAGGGCTCGAATGTCGACGGCTGGCAACCACGGTGAATGCTTCACCTACTGGCGGAACGTCCCGTACATGGATCGGCGTCGGCTCGGCATCTTTGTCTGCACGCCAGGCACCCAGGCCAGCACCGCCGAAATAGCAGCGACCATTGGTCGGCATCGACACCACGCCAAACACCACGCGCCCTTGTTCGATCAGCGCGATGTTGACGGTAAATTCCTCACTGCCGGAAATGAATTCCTTGGTGCCATCCAGCGGATCCACCAGCCACCAGCGCTGCCAGCCGGCTCGCACGCTCATCGGGATGTCGGCGTCTTCTTCCGAGAGCACCGCAATGCTTGGGTCGAGCGCCGTCAGGCCGGCGAGGATCAGATGATGCGCCGCCATGTCAGCCGCGGTCACCGGCGAGTCATCAAGCTTGGCGGTGACCGCCACGTCGGCGCGCCAGAACGGCAGGATGGCTTCACCGGCTTGACGCGCCAGTTCGATGACGGGGGCCAGTAACGGATGGGGGAAATTCATGGAGTGCACACTCATGGTTGAAACACCCCGCGCTCAGTCAACAGATCGCGGGCCAGGTACAACGCCGCCAAGGCACGGCCTTCAGTGAATTGCGAGTTCTGCGCCAGAGCAGACAATTCCCGCAGGTTGACGCGATCCACGCGCATCGGCTCAGGCTCGTCGCCCTCAAGTCGCTCTTCGTAAAGATCGGTCGCCAGAACCACTTGAATCTTCTGGCTCATGTAACCGGGCGACAATGACAGCTCAGTCAGATGCTCAAGTTGACGTGCGCCAAAACCGGCCTCTTCCTTGAGCTCACGCTCGGCCGCTGCCAACACATCCTCGCCCGGCTCGATCAGGCCCTTGGGTAAAGACAGTTCGTACTCCCCGGTGCCGCCGCAATATTCTTCGATCAATAGCGCATGGTTGTCATCGACCATCGCCACGATCATCACTGCGCCATAACCGGTACCCTTGCTGACCAATCGCTCATAGGTGCGTTCGACGCCGTTGGAAAAGCGCAACTGCAACTCTTCGACGCAGAACAATCGACTAGTGGCGACGATCTCGCGGGCGAGTACGGTGGGTTTCTGGCGCATGACAAGCTCCTTGGCGTGAACGCGTTACTATACAGGCTGTTTGAAAGCTACTGCGCGCATCGCTCGCTACACTTTCAAATCAGTGCGTACCCGGCGTTGCCGATCATTTGTGTCGGATGTCTTTCTACTGTTCGAGAAGTTTTCCATGCCCTCATTACCCTGGCGCGACATCGATACCGTTCTGCTGGATATGGACGGCACGCTGCTGGACCTGCACTACGACAACCATTTCTGGATGGAGCACCTGCCCCAGCGCTACGCCGAGTTGCATGGTGTGAGCCGGGCCATGGCCGAACTGGAGTTGCAGCCGTTATTCGAGCACAACGCCGGCCAGTTACAGTGGTATTGCCTGGACTTCTGGAGCGCGGAACTGAGACTGCCCGTGCGCGAACTGAAACTGGAAACCGCCCATCTGATTGCCCTGCGTCCCGACGCCGACACCTTTCTGGCTGCGATCAAACAGGCCGGCAAGCGCGTGGTGCTGATCACCAACGCTCACCGCGATTCGCTGTCATTGAAGCTGGAAAAAATCGAACTGGCGCCGTATTTCGAGCGTTTGATCAGCTCCCACGATTACGGCTTCGCCAAGGAAAACCCGCAGTTCTGGGATGCCTTGCAAGCCGATATCGGCTTCGACCCGGCCCGTAGCCTGTTTATCGACGACACTTTGCCGATCCTGCGCAGCGCGCGAAATTTCGGCGTTGGGCATCTGCTGGCGGTCAGCCAGCCGGACAGCCAAAAAGAGCCCAAAGACACCGCCGAATTTGCGGCGGTCGGGGATTATCGGGAGTTGATCGCAGGTCTTTAGACCGAGTCGACTGCATCGCCAGCAAGCCCGCTCCCACAGATAGCGCGGTCCGTAGGAGCGAGGCTTGCCCGCGATGGCCACGGGCAAGGTTGCGCGATCCGGCCAATGACTCAAGTGCACTACAAGCACGTTAGAATTGCTCCCTTGCCTGCGCCCTGGAGCGAAGATGGACATCAAACAGCTGAAATTCCTCATCGCCCTCGACGAAACCCGTCACTTTGGCCAAGCCGCTGCTCGCTGCCACATCACCCAGCCAACCTTATCCATGCGCCTGCGCAGCCTTGAAGAAGAGCTCGAGCTGCCGCTGGTCAACCGCGGTCAGCGCTTTGAAGGTTTTACCGCTCCGGGCGAGCGTGTGCTGGCCTGGGCCCGCACCGTGCTCGCGGCCTACGACGGCCTGCATGCCGAGGCCGCAGCCTGTCGTGGCAACCTGGTCGGGACTTTGCGTCTGGGCGTGGTACCGCTGTCGAGCTTCGACCCGCTGGCGCTGATGCAACGCTTGCACAAAGAACACCCGAACCTGCGCTTCGAACTCTCGGCGTTGAGCTCCGAAGAAATTCTTGAGCAACTGGCGAGCAATCGCCTCGACCTCGGCGTTTCGTATCTGGAGCGGCTGGACAACGAACGCTTCGACTCGCTGGCCTTTAGCGAAACCCGCATGGGCCTGCTCTACGACCAACGCTTCTTCAGCTTTGGCGAAAAGCCATTGAGCTGGGAGGCGCTGATCGAGTTACCACTGGGCATGCTCACCAGCGGCATGCACTTTCGCCAGTCCATCGACCACAACTTCCACAGCCGTGGCCTCAACCCGCAACCGCTGCTGCAAACCGACGCGGTCCATCAGCTGTTACAAGCGGTACACGGTGGCCTGTGCTGTGCGGTGATGCCCCTGGAAGGCGGTCTTGAAGACTTGATCGACGACCTGCGTCTGCAACCGATTGAAAGCGCTCAGACCCTCGCCTGCCTGGGCCTGATCATGCGCCGCGGCGCGCCGCGTTCAGCCTTGGCCGAGGCCGTTTTTGCGTTGTATCAGAAATCACCGACAGACTCTTGATCGACGCCATCTATCGGCAGATCAGTATTAGCGATTAGACGCGACACTTTGACGCGCCTAGTCTTATCAGTAGTCAATACGACCTGATACTGCCGGTAACTCCTCATGAACGCCAAGCACCCCGACTGCGCGGCGCCTGCCGTCGAAACGCCTGCGCCCGCCGCCAGTCAGAGTTATCACTACTGCAACCTTGCGCAAACCGAATCGGCCAGCACCGCGCTCGCTGAAGAAGTTGCGCTGGCGATTGCCTACAACGGCATCAGTCAGGCAGTGATGCTGGTCACCCCGACCGACCTTGAGGACTTCATCGTCGGCTTCAGCCTGGGCAGCGGCATCATTACCGACGCCTGCGATATCTACGACCTGCAACTCAGCGGATCCGGCCCGGCGCAATACGCGCAAGTGCAAATCTCCAGCCGCGCCTTCTGGAACCTCAAACAGCAACGCCGCCAACTGGCCGGCACCAGCGGTTGCGGGCTCTGTGGCGTAGAGGCGGTTGAACAGGCATTACCCGAGCTAAACGTATTGCCCGGTGCGCCCTTGCCACCGGCCGAGTGGCTCGACGGTTTGCGTCAGCGCATCAGTGCCTTCCAGCCCTTGGGTCAGCACAGTGGCGCGGTGCATGCGGCCGTGTTCATGAACAACCGGGGCGAACTGCTACTGGGTCGCGAAGACATCGGTCGGCACAACGCTCTCGACAAGCTGATCGGCGCGCTGATCCGGCAGAACATCCCCACTGCTGGCGGCCTGGCCATTGTCACCAGCCGTTGCAGCCTGGAATTGATCCAGAAAGTCTTGCGCGCAGGCATCCAGACATTAGTCAGCCTGTCGTCGCCCACCGGCCTGGCCCTGCAATGGGCCCGCCGGCACAACCTCAATCTCATCCACCTGCCGCAGAAAAGTGCGCCGCGGGTCTACAGCCCTTCGATGGAAAATCAAGCGTGAGCACTCATCTTCAAACCGACCAAAAACCAACCCCGCGCTACAAACGCTACAAGCCCTACAAAGGCGCAGCCGGCGGTTGGGGCGCACTGATCAGCGTCGCTCAAGCCTGGTTGACCAGCGACAACGCACTGAAAAACATCCGCATGATGCTCAAGACCAACCAGAACGGCGGCTTTGACTGCCCGGGTTGCGCCTGGGGTGACTCGCCGGAAAGTGGCATGGTCAAGTTCTGCGAAAACGGCGCCAAAGCGGTCAATTGGGAAGCCACCAAGCGCCGGGTCGATGGCGCCTTCTTCGCCAGGCACAGCGTCAGCTCGTTGCTGGAACAAAGTGATTACTGGCTCGAATACCAGGGCCGTCTCACCGAACCGATGAGCTACGACGCTGAAACCGATCGCTACACACCCATCAGCTGGGAAGCGGCGTTCGCGCTGATCGGTAAACACTTGCAGAACCTCAGCAGCCCCGATCAGGCCGAGTTCTACACCTCTGGCCGGGCCAGCAACGAAGCGGCGTACCTCTACCAACTGTTCGTGCGCGCCTTCGGCACCAACAACTTCCCCGACTGCTCGAACATGTGCCACGAAGCCAGCGGTGTGGCCATGGCGCAAAGCGTCGGTGTGGGCAAAGGCACGGTGACCTTCGACGACTTCGAACACGCCGATGCGATTTTCGTCCTGGGGCAAAACCCTGGCACCAACCACCCGCGGATGCTCGAACCCCTGCGCGAAGCGGTGAAGCGCGGCGCTCAAGTAGTGTGCGTCAACCCGCTCAAAGAGCGTGGGCTGGAACGCTTCCAACACCCGCAACATCCTATCGAGATGCTCACCAATGGGGACCGTCCGACCAACACCGCCTATTTCCGACCCGCACTGGGCGGTGACATGGCATTGCTGCGAGGCATGGCCAAGTTCCTGCTGCAATGGGAGCGCGAAGCGCAGCTGACGTATGAACCGGCGGTGTTTGACCACGACTTCCTCAACGAACACACCGATGGTGTGCTCGACTACCTGGCCGCCATCGACGACACCTCATGGACGCAGATTGTCGAGCAGTCCGGGCTGCCCCTGAGCGATATCGAACAAGCCGCACGCATGTATGCCAAGGCCAAGAACGTGATCATGTGCTGGGCGATGGGCATCACCCAACATCGCCATTCGGTACCGACCATCCAGGAAATCACCAACCTGATGCTGTTGCGCGGCAACCTCGGCCGGCCGGGTGCCGGACTGTGTCCAGTGCGTGGCCACAGTAACGTGCAGGGCGACCGCACCATGGGCATCAACGAGCGCCCACCAGCGTTCTTTCTCGATGCACTGGAACGGCGCTTCCAGTTCAAAGTGCCACGCGAAAACGGTCACAACGTGGTGGAAGCGATTCACGCGATGCTCGACGGTCGCTCGAAAGTCTTTATCGGTCTGGGTGGTAACTTCGCCCAAGCTACCCCGGACAGCACACGATCCTTCCAGGCGCTGAGCAACTGCGACCTCACCGTGCAGATCAGCACCAAGCTCAACCGCAGCCATCTGGCCCACGGTAAAGAAGCGTTGATCCTGCCCTGCCTGGGCCGTACCGACATCGACCTGCAAACCGAAGGCCCGCAAGCAGTGACCGTGGAAGACTCGTTCAGCATGGTCCACGCCTCCAACGGCCAGTTGCAGCCGCTGTCGAAACAGATGCGTTCAGAGCCGTCGATCATTGCCGGCATCGCCGCCGCGACATTGGGTGCACATCCGGTGGACTGGAACTGGCTGGTCGCCGACTATCGCCGCATCCGCGACCTGATTGCCGACACCATTCCTGCCTTCAAGGATTTCAACCAGCGTATTGAGAACCCAGGCGGCTTCCACCTGGGCAACACTGCCGGAGCACGTCAGTGGAACACCCCGTCGGGGCGGGCCAACTTCTGCGCGAACATCCTGCCGGTCGATCTGGTGCATGAGCGCACCCGCGCCACTGGCGTGCTGCCGGACCTGATCATGCAATCGATGCGTTCCCACGATCAGTACAACACCACCATTTATGGCCTGGACGACCGTTATCGCGGTGTCAAAGGTCAGCGGGATGTGCTGTTCATCAATGAAGCCGACATCATTCGCCTGGGCTTCAAACCCGGTCAGAAAGCCGACATCGTGTCGATCTGGGACGATGGCCGCGAACGTCGGGTCAAGGGCTTCACCTTGCTGGCGTTCGATATCCCCGCCGGTCAAGCGGCCGCCTATTATCCGGAAGTGAATCCCCTGGTGCCCCTGGAAAGCACCGGCGACGGCAGCCATACGCCAACATCGAAGTTCGTCGCGATTCGGTTGCAAGCGGCGAGTGATAACGGGTTGATCATGGCAAAGTCGGCGTAAGGCAAGATCAAAAGACCGCGTCGCCGCTGATCACGAAACCTTTCAAAAGCCCACAAAAAAGGCCGCTTTTGCATAAAAACGGCCTTTCCGAATTAGCTAAAGACCGGCGAAAAACACTTAAGTTCCGTCTAAAAAACAGTAACTTATAGAATTGTGCACAAGTCGTGTTACTCGTCGGATTTCGATTGTAAGCATCTCAACACAGCCTCACGATCGCGCCGTCATCCCTTAGAGGCTCTCCCATGAAGTACTCCTCGATTCTCTTGTTGTCCCTTGGCCTGGTCAGTGGCATTGCTTTTGCTGGAGGCACCACCGAGGCAGGCGTGGGCGGCGCATTGGGCGGGGTTCTAGGCTCGGTCGTCGGTCAGTCGTTAGGCGGTAACACCGGTTCTACCATTGGTGCAGCCCTGGGCGGCGCGGGTGGTAGTGCGGTCGGAGCCGACAGACGCAGCCGTGGCCAGGCGGCCATTGGCGGCGCACTCGGTGCTGCGGGCGGCAACGTGGTTGGCCGCAGCCTGGGCGGCACCAGTGGCAGCCTGATCGGCTCAGCAGCCGGCGGCGGCGTGGGCGGTGCGCTGGGTAACCATATGGGCAATGAAAGCTATCGTGAGGATCACGACTACCGCGGTCGTGGTGATCGCCGCTACTACCGTGATGACGATGACGATGACCACCGCGGCCGTGGCCATGCCTACGGGCATTACAAGCATCACCGCCACTGGCGCGACCGGGATTGACATGCGATCTGTAGCCGCTGCCCAAGGCAGCGGCTACAGAAGCCTTCACTGTAGCCGACGACCTCACACCAGCAACCGCTCCAACGCCCCGCGTAACCCGGCAGGAATCGCCACCGGCTGATTCGACGCCCGATCCACAAACACATGCACGAACCGCCCTGCCGCGCAGGCGTCTTCTTCCCCCGCCTTGAATACCGCCAACTCGTACTGCACCGAACTGTTACCCAACTTGCCCACCCGCAATCCGATTTCGATACGCTCGGGGAAAGCAATCGAAGCGAAATAATCGCACGCCGAACTCACCACAAAACCCACCACCTCACCGTCATGAATATCCAGCCCACCCACCTCGATCAGGTAGGTGTTCACCGCGGTGTCAAAAAAGCTGTAGTAGGTGACATTGTTCACATGGCCGTAAACGTCGTTGTCGTGCCACCGGGTGATGATCGGCTGGAAGTGACGGTAGTCAGTGCGTTGCGGCATGCGGTTGGTCATAAGGTGGTCTCGGGGCGAAGTGTGATCAAGCAAATGATCCGCAGAGTCTACCGACCCGTAAACCCTTTACCCACCGCCGCCAACTCCCCAATCAACCGTGCCGACACCACGTAGCAGCTGGCGAAGCCTGCGTCCGACCGCGAAGCGGGCGCAATCTGGGCGACTCAATCTTCCCGTTGAACCGCAGTCTTGGCCTATACGACCGCTACGCGGCCTGGCGGCAGCTGCTACGGAATCTACGTCATTTCGGCAAATGAGTTTCAGCCCACGCCCTCACCTCTGCATACGGGTAATCCTCCAACGCCGCAAACCCCGGAATCGCCCGAGCCTTGAGTTTGGTGAACAGTGGCACGCTGATCCCGCACAAAAACCGCGTCAGTCGTTCCGCACCCGGCAGACTCCCGTTGTACTGCTCATGCCTGTGGATAAAATCGCCGCACAGTGCCTGGAAATTTTTATCCACAAGCGCCGGCAACTCGGGAGGCTCTGGCAGACGTGCAACCTGACCGTGGCACACCGAACAATGCCCGCACCGCTGCGGTGCGTTTTCATCGCCGAAGTACTGCGCCAGTCGATAACCCAGGCAGCGCTCGGTCGCGAACAAATCGAGCATCGCGTGGATCCGCGCGATCTCGGTGCGCTCATGCTGTGTGAAGTACGCATGCAATTCGGCGCTCAGCGCCTGCGCATCGAAATCTGTCATCAGCAGGCTGTAGACCTCCGTCATTTGCTTGCTTTCGAGCTCCACCCAGCCCTTTTCCTGGAAATAATCCAGCGCCTTCACCACCCGATTTCGTTCGGCTTGATGCTGTAAATACAACGCGTCGAAATTCACCGTGGCCCAGGTCCTGGCGCGGCTCGACGTCTGGATAATCGCCGCCACAAAGTCCCGCCGCTCGCCCTCGAAACGCGCCAACAAGGCTTCGGGCTCGACCAGAAACTTGAAGCGGTACTCCGCAAAGTAGGCATAACGCGGCGCGATCAAACCACGCAGCTCCAGCTGCACCAGCAAGGTCTTGAGCGGCAACTGACGAATGTTGCTCTGATCCGCCAGCGGTCCCAGCAGAAACTCCCACTGACCATCGGGGCTGGCTGCTTGTAGTTCATCCAGCACACAACGAATGCCTTCCAGCTCCGGCGTGTCACCGTAAACGAAATTCTCCAGCACATTGAGGCTGTCGCGGTTGGCCAGCACCAGGCAGTCGGAGGACTGCCCGTCACGCCCGGCGCGACCGATTTCCTGGCTGTAGTTTTCAATGGATTTCGGCAAGTCGAAATGCGCCACGTTGCGGATGTCGCTCTTGTCGATGCCCATCCCGAAAGCGATGGTGGCGACTATGCAATTGGACTGCCCGCCCATGAACCGGCGCTGAATCGCTTCGCGTTGCTCGTGGGGTAAACCTGCGTGATAAGCCTCGGCCTGAATGCCGTGCTGAGCCAGGTGCTGAGCGATCTGTTCGGCCGTTTTCTGCAACGTGACGTAAACGATGCTCGGCTGCCCGGCGCGCTGACCCATCCACTCGACCAGACGCCGACGCTTGTCCTGGCCACGCACCGGCTCCACCAGCAGGTTGAGGTTGGGTCGGTAGAAACCGGTGGTCACCACATCCGCCGGGGCGATGGCGAATTTCGCCTGCATGTCGGCGATCACCTTTGGCGTTGCGGTGGCGGTCAGCAGCAAAGCTTGAGGAATGTTGAACTGGCGCTGATAGGCCGGCAGCTTCAAATAGTCCGGACGGAAGTTATGACCCCACTCCGAAATACAGTGCGCCTCGTCCACTACCAACAACGAGATTGGCACCTGCTGCAAAAAGTTGCGAAAACGTTCGTTCTTCAGGCGCTCCACGGAGATCATCAAAATCTTCAACTCGCCGGAGCGGGCCCGCGCCATCACCTCGTTGGCATCATCGCGGCTCTGCGCCGAATCGATACTCGCCGCCGCAATGCCGTGACGCGCCAGGAACGCCAACTGGTCCTGCATCAACGCCAGTAACGGCGAGACCACCAGCGTCAGATTCGGCAGCAGCAAGGCCGACAATTGATAACACAACGACTTGCCGGACCCAGTAGGAAAAATCGCCGCCGCCGACCGCCCGGCCAACACCGCGCTGACCGCCACCTCCTGGCCGGGCCGAAACTGTGGATAACCAAAGACCTGTTCAAGGGTGTTGTGCATAAACTGTCACTCCATTGACCGCGCAGATGCCTGAAGCCTAGCGCGGCAAATCGGCGGGTCGAGAAAAGGTCGGGCGCAAAAAGGATACGGCATGATACAGGGAGAACGGCGCAAGGCCCGTGATGCAATTCCATGGCTGATGGCGTTCAAATGTGAATCGAAGATCACGAAATCCCCTACACAGTCTGGCGCACGCGTTACTGCGGCTCTATTCGACACGCCTGACAAGCGCGTGGGAAATTCGACCTCCAGGGGAATCGCTGAAAAAAACCCGGGTAGTGCGAGGTGGCACGGCAGCGGATGACAAGGTGAAAACGTAGCCAATAAAGGATTCTTTCATGCCTGCCCATCAAGTCGCCGCATACAACCGGCAACTCGCTGCCGACATTCAAGCGTCCATCGACGACCCTGGACCCAGCATTGAAGACGAGGAAGCCAAGCGTTTTATGGCTAAGAAACGAGACGCCCTACGTCGACGGACAGACCGGTAGCCAGGCCTTACCAATCTTCGTCCCCTTCCTACAACCTCGTGCTCCTTGTCGCCTTTCGCCAGCCTGCAACCCACATCTATAGTTGTTTGCGTTGCTGCAAAATCAGCGGCCGGGTTTGGTCACCCGAAAAATTACAGAGAACATTCGCATCCCCTTGTATGCTGCCGGCACTAACATGTCGGCACGCTTTATGGCGGCTGTGTTTGGGACGCTTTCGAGCGTGCCGGGTGTTCTCGCCGGTTGACCAACCTGAACACAGTCCGCCACCCATCGTTTGGTCACGGTTGGTGTGGTTCATTTGATCCATACAGAGAACTAACCATGAACACATTAGATCCGTTTGCAGATCGCTATCGCCCCACCAAAACCAACTTCACCGACACCCCGGTTCTGATCATCGACACAGAGGCCGACCCGCAAGACATCCTCGAAGCCGCCCTTCAGCGCATCCGAGCCTCCAGCGACCTGCTCGAAACCCTGCACTGCCAATGCTTCAAGCACGGCGACGTTAAAGACATTCCCCATATCACCCACGCCCTGTACCTGCTGACTCAAGACGGCCGCGACCTGCTCCAAGTCGCCCAGCAACGCATGCTGAACTGGAAAGCACCTACCTGACACACCCCACTCGCAGGCACGCCACGTTCCTGTAGGAGCCTGGCTTGCCAGCGATGAACGCGCCGCGTGTTTTCAAACATAAGTGAAAGAAACAGCAGCCCCGGGACCACCGCCATGAGCCAATTAACCTTCAAACAAAAACAAGCGCATTACGAAAAAGTCCGCCGCTCAAACTACTTGGCCAGCCTACGCCTCGCCGGATTCGACACGTCACCGGTAGACCTCGACAAACCACTTCCTACACGAGAAGAAGTGCTCGCAAAGTACCGACAAGACGAACCACCAATATCTGCGTCCGCCCTTCCCCCCAAGCCCGACGGCCAATAAAATCCGCCTAAGCCCAACCAGACGCCCCGCAATGCACCTCGCCCCCAACTTCCCCGACGACCACGTCATGCACCTGCTCATGCAGCTGCTGCACGAAGAACTCGGACTGCCCGAACGCAAAACCATCAGCCTCAGCACCTCGATCAATTTTGACCTCGGCTGTGACGGCGCCGATGCGCGGCACCTGATGGAAACCCTGGAAGAACAGTTCGCCATCGACTTCATCGACTACGACGCCTATCGCTACTTCCAGCCCGAAGGCTTTGACGTGTTCCTCAAGCGGCGGGCCAAGGGACGTGGTGACAAACACCCACTGACCATTGGCATGCTCTACCAGGCGATCAAGGTGCAGCAGTGGAATACACAGGAGTTGGAAGGCATCTAGTCGACACCACAAGTGCCATTATTCTGGCCGTTTAGCGCCTTTTCAGCTGGAATATTGGTAGTTCTGCCTCCGCTGGTCTGAATCGCACCCGCAAAAAAGCCGCCCCTAAGGGCGGCTTTCTCTTACCTCAAACCACTACCGAATAATTACAACTTCGGCCCAGCAGCCTTGATCGCATCGCTCACGTCAAACTTCTTGAAGTTCTCGATGAACAGACCCGCCAGTGCTTTGGCAGCTTCGTCGTAGGCAGCTTTGTCAGCCCAGGTGTTGCGTGGGTTCAACAGGCCGGTTTCAACGCCCGGTACGGCCAGCGGCACGTCGAGGTTGATGGTGTCCAGGTGTTCGGTTTCTGCACCGATCAACGCGCCGCTCTGGATGGCTGCGATGACGCCACGGGTGGTCGGGATGTTGAAGCGTTTGCCGACGCCGTAGCCACCGCCGGTCCAACCGGTGTTGACCAGGTAGACCTTGGAGCCGAAGCCGCGGATGCGTTTGATCAGCAGTTCAGCGTATTCGCCAGCCGGACGCGGGAAGAACGGGGCGCCGAAGCAGGTGGAGAAGGTCGATTTGATGCCGCTGCCGGAACCCATTTCGGTCGAGCCCACCAAAGCGGTGTAGCCGGACAGGAAGTGGTAGGCCGCTTGTTCTTCGCTGAGGATCGAGACTGGCGGCAGTACGCCGGTCAGGTCGCAAGTCAGGAAGATCACAGCGTTTGGCTCGCCGCCGAGGTTTTTCGGGGCGCGTTTTTCGATCAGTTCGCGCGGGTAAGCGGCGCGGCTGTTCTGGGTCAGGCTGTCATCGGCGTAGTCGGCTTTCTTGGTGACCGGGTCGAGTACGACGTTTTCCAGTACGGCACCGTGCTGGATGGCTTTCCAGATGACCGGCTCGTTCTTCTCGGAGAGGTCGATGCACTTGGCATAGCAACCGCCTTCGATGTTGAACACCACGCCAACGCCCCAGCCGTGTTCGTCGTCGCCGATCAGGTAGCGGCTTTCGTCAGCGGACAGGGTGGTTTTACCGGTGCCGGACAGGCCGAAGAACAGCGTTACGTCGCCCTCTTCGCCCATGTTGGCCGCGCAGTGCATCGGCAGAACGTCGGCTGCCGGCAGCAGGAAGTTTTGTACCGAGAACAGGGCTTTTTTCATTTCGCCGGCGTAACGCATGCCCGCGATCAGAACTTTTTTGGCCGCAAAGTTGATGATTACGGTGCCATCGGAGTTGGTGCCGTCACGCTCAGGTTCGCAAACGAACGCTGGGGCGTTGAGGATCTGCCACTCGACTTTTTCAGCTGGGTTGTACTGTTCAGGGTTGATGAACAGGCAACGGCCGAACAGGTTGTGCCAGGCAGTCTCGGTGGTCATTTTGACCGCGAGGTAATGCGCAGGGTCAGAACCTACGTGGACGTGGGAAACAAAACGCTCGCGCTCGCCCAGGTAGGCTTCAACGCGGTTCCACAGGGCATCGAACTTGTCGGCCGGGAACTTGCGGTTGATCGGGCCCCAGGCGATGGCGCCTTGGGTGGAAGGCTCTTCCACGATGAAACGGTCGACTGGCGAACGGCCGGTGCGGTGACCGGTGCGTACAACCAGAGCGCCGGTATCGGACAGCTCGCCTTCACCGCGGTTCAGGGCTTCTTTAACCAGATCATCAACACTCAGATCGGTGTACACGGCGTTATTGGCTTGCGTCATGAGGTTCCCCGTCGGCCAGTGGCCGAGTGCTCCAAACGTTTTGTAGTAGAAAGTTGTGCACTACTACCGCGAAAAAAGTGGGCCGGATTATGCCAGAAATGCCCAAAAAAAGTAGGGCCCTCCTGTCAGGGCGGCGTAAATCTGGCGTTTGACAGGTAATTTACCTGCGCTGAACCGTTTTAGTGGCGAGTATCTGACGGTGTGTTGACACCCGCTCCAGCGAATAATTGAGCAACATCGGCAGCATCGAACAGGTAGCGCTCGTTGCAGAACTGACAGTCGATCTCGACGCTGCCACCGCTTTCGATAACCAGTTGCTGCGCGTCTTCCTGACCCAGACTCACCAGCGCGTTACCCGATCGATCGCGCGAGCAGCTGCAGCTGAAGCGCAATGTCTGCACGTCGAACATACGTACCGCTTCATCATGGTAGAGGCGATGCAGTACGGTTTCATTGTCCAGGCCAAGCAGTTCGTCAGCGGTCAGGGTGCTGGCCAGGGTAGTGATGTGCTGCCAGCTGGAGGCGCGTTCCTCGTCATCCTTGATGCGATCGGCCGGCAGCTGCTGCAGCAGCAGACCACGGGCGCGACGGCCGTCGGCGTTGAGCCAGAAGCGTGTGCCGACTTGCTGGGACATGACGAAATAATTGGTGAAGCATTCCGACAGGGTCTCGCCGTCGAGGTCGACGATGCCCTGGTAACGCTGACCCTGACGCGGGTCGACGGTGAGCGCCAGCACGCCGTTGGGCATCAGGTCGGCCAGGGTCGCATCAGGAGCGATCTTGTCTGCGTCATAACGCGCCAGGCCACGGATCTCGCGCTCGCTGGAACACTCGATCATCAGCAAGGGTACCGGGCCTTCGGAACGGGCCTGGAGGATCAGCAAGCCATCGAACTTCAAGGTGCCGACCAGTAACGCCGCCGCGGCCATCAGCTCGCCAAGCAGTTGCGCGACTGGCTCGGGATAAGGGTGTTTGGCAAGGACTTCGGCGTAGCTACGCTCCAACGCAACCATCTCGCCGCGGGCGTCGCTTTCATCGAAGATGAAGCGTTGGGTGTAGTCGTTATCCGGTAGATCGGTCATAGGTTTGGGTATCTAAAGTGAAAACAAAAATGGTTACAAGGATCGAAACTTGCGCTTTTGCGCCATTTTGGTGCACGAATGTTCGGCCATGGAAAGCATTTTATGAACAATCCGGGATTGTTCCAAGCAAGGTAGAACATCGGCAGGTTGGTTCCGTGTAATTTACTACCTCTGGCGCTGCGGTGTTTTTGGTTCCGGGCTTCGAGCTTTCCGGGCAAGCTTACTCCCCACTACTCCCGCCATGAAACTTGAACAGATCACGCCGCTGTTTTTTGGTCGGTTTGCCATCGGTGCTGACGCCCAGGGCGCCGGCCTTGCGCATTGCGGCGGCGTTCTCGCGTTTGGCGATGCTGGCTTCGGTTTCGGCGTACAACGTCTGGGCTTGCGGTGCGCCACGGCGCACGATCGATAGCGCCAGGACCGTAACGGTGCGCTCCTCGAAACCGGTGCGGATCTGAAACTCATCGCCGACTCTCGGCTCTTTGCCCGGTTTGCAACGTTCGCCCCGGCAGTGCACTTTGCCGCTTTCAATCGCCGCTTTGGCCAGCGCGCGGGTTTTGTAAAAGCGCGCAGCCCACAACCACTTATCCAGACGGACTTTGTCGTCCTCTTCGGTCTTTTGTGCCATGGGATTTCCTCATCCTGAAATATTTCTGAACTGTACTACCGTTTCTGTTGTGCCATGAATTACACCGGCTCAGTTTAGAATGCGCGCCTCTCCAGCGCCTCGTTCGAGGACTGGAAATCCGGGCCGTAGATATCTGTCGCCTTTTACCCATTATTCTGCGTGAATACCGCGAATTCGGCCGCTTGCGGCGCGAGCAGGTTTCTCACCGGTTGAGCACATTTGAAGACTTTTGACCATTTGACCGTTATCGGTCTACGCGAGTGGGTGGCGCTTCCAGATTTGGGAGTGGCAGGCCTGCGGGCGAAGATCGACACCGGAGCCAGCACCTCCAGCCTGCATGCCACCGAGATCGAGCCATTCGAGCGCGACGGGGAAAAGTGGGTGCGCTTCAACGCCCACCTGGGCACCGTGGTGCAGCTGCGCCATCGTCATTGCGAAGCACCGCTGGTAGCGATAAAAACCATTAAAAGCTCCAACGGCCAGGCGCAGGTGCGTTACGTGATCAGCACGACCCTGGCACTGGGCGATCGGGTCTGGCGGGTGGAATTCACCCTGGCCTGCCGCAAAGCCATGCGTTATCGCTTGTTACTCGGTTCCAAAGCCCTGATCGATGGCCAGTTAGTGGTCAATCCGGGGATTAAATACGTTCAAGACAAGCCGGCATTTCCGGCGTCCACTACCTCTGCCACAGGTGTTGCATGAAGATCGCTGTGCTGTCGCGTAACCCGCGTCTGTATTCCACTCGTCGTCTGGTCGAGGCCGGCACCGAGCGTGGCCATGAAATGGTGGTGATCGATACCCTGCGCGCCTATATGAACATTGCCAGTCATAAGCCGCAGATTCACTATCGCGGCAAGCCGCTGGAAGGCTTCGATGCGGTGATCCCGCGGATCGGCGCTTCGGTAACCTTTTATGGCTGCGCGGTATTGCGCCAGTTTGAAATGATGGGTGTATTCCCGCTCAACGAATCGGTGGCCATTGCCCGCTCGCGGGACAAGCTGCGCTCGCTGCAATTGCTCTCGCGTCGCGGTATCGGCTTGCCGGTCACCGGCTTTGCCCACTCGCCGGACGATATCCCCGACCTGATCGAGATGGTCAATGGCGCGCCGTTGGTGATCAAGGTGCTGGAAGGCACTCAGGGAATCGGCGTGGTGATGTGTGAAACGGCCACGGCAGCGGAGTCGGTGATTGAGGCGTTCATGGGCCTCAAGCAGAACATCATGGTACAGGAGTACATCAAGGAGGCCGGCGGTGCGGATATCCGCTGTTTCGTGGTGGGCGACAAGGTGATCGCCGCGATGAAGCGTCAGGCCAAGCCCGGCGAGTTCCGCTCCAACCTGCACCGTGGCGGCAGCGCCAGCCTGATCAAGATCACTCCCGAGGAACGCATGACCGCGCTGCGCGCAGCCAAGGTCATGGGCCTGAGTGTCGCGGGTGTGGATATCCTGCGCTCCAACCACGGGCCGTTGGTGATGGAGGTTAATTCCTCACCGGGGCTGGAAGGGATTGAAACCACCACGAGCAAGGACGTGGCAGGGATCATCATTCAGCATCTGGAGAAGAATGGCGGGCCGAACATGACGCGGACTAAAGGAAAAGGCTAAGGCTGAAGGTAGATCGTTTGATCGTTCCCACGCTCTGCGTGGGATGCGTTCCTTTGCTGCGCGTGGGAACGATCTACTGTCAGGCCCTTACACCGCATCCCTGGGCAACATCAGCCCCAACGGCAAGCGCACTCGCGCTTCCAGCCCGCCGTCCGTACGGTTGCGCAGTTCCACATTGCCGCCGTGCATGGAGGCGATCCGCTTGACGATCGCCAGACCAAGCCCGGTGCCTTTGCCGCCACGGGCGCGGTCACCACGGGTGAAGGGGTTGAAGATAGCCTCCAGCTCTGACTGATCGATCCCTGCCCCACGGTCCATTACGCTCAACACCACATAAGGTGCGTTGGTGTCGCCTGATACATAGGCGGCCACTTCAACCTCAGTGCCAGCGTGATTCAAAGCGTTGCCGATCAGGTTGTTCAGCAGACGCTTCATCGAAACCCGGCGCAACGGGAACGGCTGGATGTGCTCCAGGCGCAGGCGAACCCGCTCATCGTTCTGGTTATAAGGCGCCGCGACTTCACGCACCAGATCACTGAGGTCGACTTCTTCGACCGTCTCATCACGACCGTCGCGAATGAACGCCAGGAACTGATCGAGAATCGCGTCCATGTCTTCAATGTCGCGCACCATGTCGTCACTCAGGTCGCTGTGGTCGCCCATCAGTTCCAGGGATAGCCGCAGACGGGTCAACGGCGTGCGCAGGTCATGAGACACGCCGGCGAGCATCAATTCACGCTCACGTCCGGCCTGTTCGACATCCTCGGCCATCTGGTTGAAGGCGCGATACACCTCGGCCATTTCGCTCGGGGTATCGCTGATTGGCAGACGCACGCTACGCCCCTGACCTAATTGGCGGGCGGCATACACAAGACGCTTGAGGGGTTGGTTGAGCTGACTGACGAAAATCCAGGCCGAGGCTGTGGATAACAAACCGATTGCCAGGAACCAGCCAAGCACGCTCCAGATTTTCTGACCACGCAACGGGTGTGGGTACAGCGGCACTTTCAGCCAGCCATCACCCAGGCTCGGCGCACGCACCCAAAGGGCCGGCGGGGCGTGCATGCGCAAGCGCACTTCGGTGTCTGAGCCCAGTTCGGCCTGCATCTGTCGTTGGTAGATCTCGCTGTACGGCCAGTGCTGCTCGCCTTCAGGTACGCCGCTACCGACCACTTTGATCAACCCGGCCGCCTTGGCAATGGTGTCGCGATTGGATTCGTCTGCAGCCCAATAGGCCCGCAAGGTCAGGGCCACACCGTGGCTGTACTGGCGGTCCACCAGCACGTCCTCGTTCATCAATAGATAAACCAGGGTCAGCGCCTTGGAGAACAGCACGACGATCAGCACCAGCCAGAGGGTGCGAGAGAAGAAACTTTGGGGGAACCACACGGGGGTTTTCATAGACAGCAGACACACTTTGCAGGAGCGAGCGCACTCGCAGAATTGCGGATTGCGAGCCGCCCGGCTCGCAATCATATGACAACGCGCCCGAGAAACCCGCTCCTACAAATCACTGATCACTTGGTTGCGGTACCGTCCGGTACGAACACATAACCCACGCCCCAGACTGTCTGGATATAACGCGGTTTGGACGGGTCGGGCTCAATCATCCGGCGCAGGCGGGAGATTTGCACGTCGATGGAACGCTCCAGGGCATCCCATTCACGGCCACGGGCCAGGTTCATCAGTTTGTCGCGGGTCAGCGGCTGACGAGCGTTCATCACCAGCGCCTTGAGCACAGCGAATTCACCGGTGGTGAGCATGTGCACTTCCTCGCCTCGCTTGAGTTCGCGGGTGGCCAGGGACAGTTCGTAGTCGCCGAAGGTCACGCTTTCGTCTTCGCTGCCCGGTGCGCCAGGCACCGGTGCCGACTGACGACGCAGGACCGCTTTGACGCGGGCCATCAACTCGTCCGGGTTGAACGGTTTGGCCAGGTAATCATCGGCGCCCAGTTCGAGGCCGTTGATGCGGCTCAGCTCGTCGCCCTTGGCGGTGAGCATGATGATCGGTATTTGATTCTTCGCCGTGCGCAGGCGCTTGAGGGCGCTCAGGCCGTCTTCACCAGGCATCATCAGGTCGAGCACCACCAGGTTGAAGACCTCACGACCCAGCAGGCGATCCATTTGTTCGGTGTTCGGCACCGCGCGGGCGCGATAGCCCTTGCTGACGAAAAAACGCTCCAGCAGGCTGCTCAGTCCCGGGTCGTCGTCAACGATGAGAATTTTTTCGCCTTCAGCAGTTTGTGCAGTGCTGCTCATTGGATGCTCCTTTGATCTCGGCGCGCATTATGGCGTAGCCGCCGTTATACGCACCGTGTGCATTGTTAGCAGATTTTTCCTCGACCGCCAGCAAACCAGCCATTGTGCCTACATTGCGCGATGCCCCCGAAGGACAGAACGCTGGTTATAATGCGCCGCCTTTTGTGTAGGGCAACGTCTGATCGTTACTGTGAATGGCTGCTATTTATTTTCCATCGCCGCGCAGTAATTTTTCGATTCCACGGGTCAACAGGCTGCCTTTTGATCCAGGTAGCGGCGCCGGCCAGGCCGCTCAACCAGACTCGCCAAGCC
Source organism: Pseudomonas sp. GW821-FHT02H09 (assembly GCF_059421425.1). Classification (NCBI taxonomy): domain Bacteria; kingdom Pseudomonadati; phylum Pseudomonadota; class Gammaproteobacteria; order Pseudomonadales; family Pseudomonadaceae; genus Pseudomonas; species Pseudomonas sp. GW821-FHT02H09. The sequence goes on along the minus strand of NZ_JBWKVA010000005.1, from coordinate 106,591 downwards.
TTCTAAACAGCGCCTGCGAGCCTGCTTTCACAATTTGTCAGGTGGTTTTATGGACAGCATCAACAGCCGCATCGCCGAGGAACTCGGTGTACGCCCGCAACAGGTCGAAGCGGCCGTCGCTCTACTGGATGAAGGCTCCACAGTGCCCTTCATCGCCCGTTACCGGAAAGAAGTGACCGGCAGCCTCGATGACACGCAATTGCGACACCTGGAAGAGCGCCTGCGCTACCTGCGAGAACTCGACGAACGGCGCATCAGCATCCTTGCCAGTATCGAAGAGCAAGGTAAGCTGACCCCGGAATTGGCCCGCGACATCAAACTCGCCGACACCAAGACCCGCCTCGAAGATTTGTACCTGCCGTACAAACAAAAGCGCCGCACCAAGGGCCAGATCGCCCTGGAAGCCGGCCTCGGCGAGCTGGCTGACGGTCTGTTCAACGACCCGACCCTGAGCCCGGACACCGAAGCCGCGCGCTTCGTTGATGCCCAAAAGGGCGTTGCCGATGTAAAGGCGGCCCTCGAAGGCGCCAAGTACATCCTCATGGAGCGCTTCGCCGAAGACGCCAGCCTGCTGGACAAGCTGCGCAGCTACCTCAAGCAGGAAGCCACCCTCAGTGCCCGTGTGATCGCCGGCAAGGAAGAGGAAGGCGCCAAGTTCCGCGACTATTTCGAACACGACGAACCACTGAAAAGCATGCCGTCGCACCGCGCGCTGGCGATTTTCCGTGGCCGCAACGAAGGTATTCTCAGCTCTGCACTGAAAGTCGGCGAAGAGCTGCCGGGCAGCATGCATCCGTGCGAAGGGATGATTGGCGAACGCTTTGGCATTCAGAATCAGAACCGTGCGGCGGACAAATGGCTGGGTGAAGTGGTGCGCTGGACCTGGAAGGTCAAGCTCTATACCCACCTGGAAACCGACTTGCTGGGCGAACTGCGCGATGGCGCGGAAACCGAAGCGATCAACGTATTTGCACACAACCTGCACGACTTGCTGCTGGCCGCACCGGCCGGCCCGCGCGCGACCCTGGGCCTTGACCCGGGCCTGCGCACCGGCTGCAAAGTTGCGGTAGTCGATGCCACCGGCAAGCTGCTGGACTACGCCACCGTTTACCCGCACGTACCCAAAAACCAGTGGGACCAGACCATCGCCGTGCTGGCCGCCTTGTGCGCCAAGCACTCGGTGGACCTGATTGCCATCGGTAACGGCACCGCCAGCCGCGAAACCGACAAGTTGGCCGCTGAGCTGATCAAAAAATACCCAGCCATGAAAATGACCAAGGTCATGGTCTCCGAGGCCGGCGCTTCGGTGTATTCGGCGTCGGAACTGGCATCGAAGGAGTTCCCGGACCTGGACGTGTCGATCCGTGGCGCAGTGTCGATTGCCCGTCGCCTGCAGGATCCATTGGCCGAGCTGGTGAAAATCGATCCTAAATCCATCGGTGTCGGCCAGTACCAGCACGACGTATCGCAGCTCAAACTGGCTCGCGGCCTGGATGCAGTCGTCGAGGACTGCGTGAACGCCGTCGGCGTCGACGTGAACACTGCCTCGGTGGCGCTGCTGGCACGGATTTCCGGCCTCAATGCGACGCTGGCGCAGAATATCGTGACTCACCGTGACGAAAACGGTGCGTTCAAGACCCGCGCCGCGCTGAAGAAAGTCGCGCGTCTGGGTGAGAAAACCTTCGAACAGGCCGCCGGTTTCCTGCGGGTAATGAATGGCGACAACCCGCTGGATTCGTCTGCCGTTCACCCGGAAGCCTATCCGCTGGTACAGCGCATCGCGGCTGAAACCGACCGCGATATTCGCTCGCTGATCGGCGATTCGAGCTTCCTCAAGCGCCTGGATCCAAAGAAGTACACCGACGAAACCTTCGGTCTGCCGACAGTGACCGACATTCTTCAAGAGCTTGAAAAGCCTGGTCGCGACCCGCGCCCCGGGTTCAAGACTGCCGAGTTCCAGGACGGCGTCGAAGACCTCAAGGACCTGGAACTGGGGATGATTCTCGAGGGAGTGGTCACCAACGTGACCAACTTCGGTGCTTTCGTCGATATCGGCGTACATCAGGACGGTTTGGTGCACATTTCCGCCTTGTCGGAGAAATTCATCAAGGATCCGCGCGAAGCGGTGAAGGCCGGTGATGTGGTCAAGGTGAAGGTCATGGAAGTCGACATCCCGCGTAAACGCGTCGGCCTGTCGATGCGCATGAGCGACACTCCGGGCGAGAAGATCGACGGTGCTCGTGGCGCCCGCCCTGGCTCGGCTCCACGCCAGTCGCAAAACACTGCACCGCGTAAAGAAACCCAGGCGCCAGCTCCGGGCAACAACGCCATGGCTTCGCTCTTCGCCAACGCCAAGCAGTTGAAGAAACGCTGATGGAAATCCCCGCCGGCCTCACTCAGAGCGCCTTCAGCGAGTTGATCGGCTGCCGCTTGCAGCGTCTGGACGTCGGCATAGCCGAAGTTGCCCTGACGCTGACGCCGCCGCTGCGTAATCGCGGTGGCAAGCTGCACGGCGGGGCGTTGTTCAGTCTGGTGGATATCGCCATGGGGCTGGCCTGTTCCAGCGCCCATGGTTTCGACCAGCAGAGCGTGACCATCGAGTGCAAGATCAACTACATGCGTGCCGTCTCTGACGGTGACGTGGTGTGCGTAGCCAAGGTGATCCACCCTGGCCGGCGCACGCTGGTGGTCGAAGCGGATGTGATGCAAGGCGATAAACTCGTCGCAAAAGCACAAGGCACGTTCGCTGTCCTATAGCTCCCTGCCATCAATTTGAGTTAATTTCGGCGCTGCGAATCCTGTAGGAGCGAGCTTGCTCGCGATAGGGGTTAACGATGACGAGGGCAGCCTGGATGAACACGGCGTCCTCACGTCCTTCGCGAGCAAGCTCGCTCCTACAAAACCAGGCGACTACGCCAGTTTTCACTTCACCCTTGTAGACCGTCTTGCCCACCCCCATATTGGGGCGACTGACGCGTGAAGGAATCCAACTTGAGCGAACTTCTCAACCGCCGCCTGGCTCTGCTTGGCGAGCGCGCTAACCTCTCTCTGCTCGAGCAGTGCCTGCATGGCATCGAGCGCGAATGCCTGCGCGTTACAGGTGTTGGCCGTCTGGCGCAGACGCCGCATCCCGAAGAACTGGGATCTGCACTGACCAACGAGCAAATCACCACCGACTACTCCGAGTCGCTGCTGGAGTTCATCACTCCGGCCCTGCCTGACCCGGCGGAGATGCTGAGCAGCCTCGACAAGATCCACCGTTTTGCCTACAGCAAACTCGGCAACGAGTACCTGTGGAGTCCATCGATGCCGTGCCCGTTGCCGGCCGAGGAAGATATCCCGATCGCTTACTACGGCACCTCCAACATCGGTAAGCTCAAATACGTATACCGCAAGGGCCTGGCCCTGCGTTACGGCAAGACCATGCAATGCATTGCCGGGATTCACTACAATTTTTCGCTGCCAGAGAAACTCTGGCCGCTGCTCAAGCAAGCCGAGGGTTATGTCGGCACCGACCGCGACTATCAGTCGGCGGCCTATATCGCGCTTATTCGTAACTTCCGCCGCTACAGCTGGCTGCTGATGTACTTGTTCGGCGCTTCGCCGGCTCTGGATGCAGGCTTCCTGCGCGGTCGCGCCCATCAGCTGGAGCAACTGGATCCCGACACGCTGTACCTGCCGTACGCCACCAGCCTGCGCATGAGCGATCTGGGTTACCAGAGCAACGCTCAGGCAGGACTGACGCCGTGCTACAACGATCTGGACAGCTACACCAACAGCCTGCGCAAGGCGGTCGCGACACCCTATGCACCGTACGTCGAAATCGGCACCCATCAGGACGGTGAGTGGGTTCAGCTCAACACCAACATCCTGCAGATCGAAAACGAGTACTACTCCAACATCCGCCCAAAACGCGTGACCTACACCGGCGAACGGCCGATCCAGGCGCTGGTGGCCCGCGGCATTCAGTACGTCGAAGCGCGTTGCCTGGACATCAACCCGTTCCTGCCGATGGGCATCGATCTGCAAGAGTCGCGTTTCCTCGACGCTTTCCTGCTGTATTGCGCGCTGAATGAAAGCCCGCTGCTTGAAAACATCGAATGCGGCAACTGCACCTCTAACTTCCTCACCGTGGTCAAGGAAGGTCGCCGTCCGGGCCTGCAACTGCGGCGCAAGGGCCAACCGGTGGACTTGAAAGAGTGGGCCAGCGAGTTGCTGGAGAAGATTGCGCCATTGGCCGCGCTGCTCGATCAAAGCCACGGCGGCGATGCCCATAGCATCGCGCTGGAAGCGCAACTGGCCAAGGTCAAGGATCCGTCCCTGACGCCATCCGCTCAGGTGCTGGCGGCCATGAACGAGCATAAAGAGAGCTTTACCCAGTTCTCCCTGCGCCAGAGCCGGGCTCACGCGGAGTACTTCCGTAGTGAACCACTGGCGGCCGACGAGCAGGCGAAGTTTGAAGAACTGGCGCGGTCGTCGCTGGCTCAGCAAACGGAGCTGGAACAGAACGAAGTCGGCGATTTCGATGTGTTTGTCGGGTCGTATCAGGCGAGCATTCTGGCGATCAGTAATTAAGCGGCGCCTGTAAAAATATTGCAGCCTGCGGGGACCGGTTTGATCGTTCCCACGCTCCCGCGGTTGATCGTTCCCACGCTCTGCGTGGGAATGCCTCATGGGACGCTCCGCGTCCGCTTCGGCTGTGACGCAGAGCGTCACGGGATGCATTCCCACGCGGGAGCGTGGGAACGATCAAATCAATCCAGGGCCGGTCCCCGCAGGGTGCGATCTTTTGATTCTTAGAATTTTCCGCTCATAAGCTAATTCTAAAAAGTTATTTATTTTAACTTTATTAGATCATTTAGTCTCTTTGTCAGCCGACTCTCGGCCGCCTGACAAGGAGCTTGCCAATGAAAACGTACTTTCCCCTTCGCCTCCTGGCGGCCGCGTCCCTGGCCGCAGCGAGCCTCTTTGCCCAGGCGGCTGACGTTACCGTTGCCTACCAAACCACCGTTGACCCGGCGAAAGTCGCCCAGGCCGACGGCACTTACGAAACAGCCACCCATGCCAAGATCGACTGGCGCAAATTCGACAACGGTGCAGACATCATCGCCGCCATCGCCTCGGGCGATGTGCAAATCGGTTACCTCGGTTCCAGTCCGCTGACCGCCGCGATCACCCGCAAGGTTCCGGTGGAAACTTTCCTTATTGCCACTCAGATCGGCGCCGCCGAAGCTCTGGTGGCCCGCGACGGTTCCGCAATCAAAACCCCGCAAGACCTGATCGGCAAGAAAGTCGCCGTGCCTTTCGTTTCCACCGGTCACTACAGCCTGCTGGCAGCGTTGAAGCACTGGAACATCGACCCGTCGAAAGTGCAGATTCTCAACCTCGCACCGCCAGCGATCATAGCCGCGTGGAAACGCGGTGACATCGACGCCACTTACGTTTGGGACCCGGCGCTGGGCGTGGCCAAGGAAAACGGCAAGGTGCTGATCACCTCCGGCGAACTGGCCAGGTTCGGTGCGCCGACCTTCGATGCCTGGATCGTGCGCAAAGATTTCGCCGAGAAGCACCCGGAAATCGTTACCGCGTTCGCCAAAGTCACCCTGGACGCCTACGCCGCTTACCGCAAAGACCCACAAGCCTGGCTGGCTGACAAAGGCAACGTCGACAAACTGGTGAAACTCTCCGGCGCCAAGGCCAGCGATATTCCATTGCTGCTGCAAGGCAACGTCTACCCGCTGGCGGCTGATCAAGTGATCACCCTCGGCGCACCGACCACCAAGGCCATCACCGACACCGCGGCGTTCCTCAAGGAACAAGGCAAGGTCGAAGCCGTACTGCCGGACTACGCGCCGTACGTCAGCGCCAGGTTCATTACCAACTGATCAGGAGCACACGGCGATGGCCTTGTTAGAACTGGAGCGCATCAGCGCACAGTACCCCGGCGCGGCCGAACCGGTGCTGGCGGATATTTCCCTGAGCCTTGGGCCGCAGCAACTGCTGGTCGCCCTCGGCCCTTCCGGCAGTGGCAAGACATCGCTGTTGAACCTGATTGCCGGTTTCGTTGAACCGAGTGCCGGGCGCATCACCCTCGACGGCGTGCCGGTCAAAGGCCCGAGTGCCGAACGCGGCGTGGTGTTTCAGGATGACGCGCTGCTGCCGTGGCAGGACGTGTTGGCCAACGTCGGCTTCGGACTGGAACTGGCGGGCATCTCCAAGCCTCAACGGGAAGTCCGTGCGCGGGAAATGCTCGCTCTGGTGGACCTGGCCGGCTTCGACCATCGCCGCATCTGGCAGCTGTCCGGCGGCCAGAAGCAGCGTGTCGGCCTGGCCCGCGCCCTCGCTGCCAATCCTCGCGTGTTGCTGATGGACGAACCCTTCGGCGCCCTCGACGCCTTCACCCGCGAACAGATGCAGGAACTGCTGCTGCAAGTCTGCAAACGCACCGCCAAACCGGTGTTCCTGATTACCCACGACATTGAAGAAGCGGTGTTTCTCGCCACCGACTTGATTCTGTTGGCACCCAACCCCGGGCAAATCGTCGAGCGTCTGAGCCTGGACTTTGGTCAGCGTTACGCCGCCGGCGAATCGGCCCGGGCAATCAAGTCTGACCCGCGCTTTATCGAAACCCGCGAACATGTGCTGGCCCGGGTGTTCTCCCAACGCAGCGCCGTCCAGCGGCAGGAGCGCGCATGAGCAGCTACCCATTACCAGCTACGGCCACCACTAAACCTGCCGTCGGCCAATCGGTTGTGATTCCTGTTCGTCGCAGTCTGAGTACACGCTGGATCAGCGTGTTGACGATAATCACCCTGCTCGCCATCTGGTGGGCCGTGACGGCCAGCGGACTGATTGAACCGCTGTTCCTGCCGCCACCTTCGTCGGTGCTGCAAAAAGGCTGGTTACTGGCGACCACCGGCTATATGGATTCGACGCTGTGGCAGCATTTGGGCGCCAGCCTCAGCCGTATCGGGCTGGGCCTGGGTTTTGCGGTGCTGACGGCAGTCCCGGTCGGCATTGCCATTGGCCATAACCGTATCGCGCGCGGCATTTTCGACCCGTTGATCGAGTTCTACCGCCCTATTCCACCGCTGGCCTATCTGCCGCTGATCGTCATCTGGTGCGGCATTGGTGAGCTGTCCAAAGTCCTGCTGATTTACCTGGCAATATTCGCCCCGATTGCCATCGCTACCGCTACCGGCGTGCGCACGGTCGACCCGGCCAGACTGCGCGCCGCGCAATCGTTGGGTGCGACGCGGGCACAGCTGATTCGCCATGTGATTGTGCCCAGCGCCTTGCCGGATATTCTCACGGGTGTGCGGATCGGCCTGGGGGTCGGTTGGTCGACCCTGGTTGCCGCCGAATTGATCGCCGCCACCAGTGGCTTGGGTTTTATGGTCCAGTCGGCTGCGCAGTTTCTGGTCACCGATGTGGTGGTGCTGGGGATTCTGGTGATCGCTCTGATTGCCTTCGCCATGGAAATGGGTCTGCGTGCGCTGCAACGCAAGCTAGTGCCGTGGCATGGCCAGACGCATTGACAGGTATTGAAAAACTGACCACGCCGACACTTCGGCGCCGAATTTGAGAAAGATCATGAGCCTGACCATCACCCCGATTAGCTCCGCACTTGGCGCCCAGATCAGCGGCGTCGACATCACTCAGCCACTGAGCGTCGAACAGCGCGATGCCATCGAGCAGGCTCTGTTAAAGCATCAAGTCCTGTTCTTTCGCGAGCAGCCGTTGAACCCGCAGCAACACGCGCATTTCGCCGCCAACTTTGGTGATCTGCATATCCACCCGATTTATCCGAATGTGCCGCAACAGCCTGAAGTGCTGATCCTCGACACCGCGGTGACCGACGTGCGAGACAACGCAATCTGGCACACCGACGTGACTTTCCTGCCGACCCCGGCGCTGGGCGCGGTCCTCAGCGCCAAGCTGTTGCCGGCGTTTGGTGGCGATACCTTATGGGCCAGCGGCATCGCGGCGTATGAGGCGTTGTCGGCACCAATGCAAACCCTGTTGCAAGGTCTGACCGCTACCCACGACTTCACCAAATCCTTCCCGCTGGAACGCTTCGGCACCACCGCCGAAGACCTGGCGCGCTGGGAAGAAGCCCGCCAGAAAAACCCGCCGCTGTCGCACCCGGTAATCCGTACTCACCCGGTCAGCGGGCGCAAGTCGCTGTTCGTCAACGATGGCTTCACCACCCGCATTAACGAGCTGGAGCCGACGGAAAGCCAAGCCATCCTCAAGTTGCTGTTCGCCCACGCCACCCGCCCGGAGTTCACCATCCGCTGGCGCTGGCAGGAAAGCGACGTGGCATTCTGGGACAACCGCGTGACGCAGCATTACGCAGTGGATGACTATCGCCCGCAACGGCGTGTGATGCACCGGGCGACGATATTGGGGGATGTACCGGTTTAAGTGATCAATGATTGTTCCCACGCTCCCGCGTGGGAACACATCCCGTGACGCTCTGCGTCACTGTGGACGCGGAGCATCCACGGCGGCATTCCCACGCAGAGCGTGGGAACGATCAGCATCACTCAGCTGTAGAAGGCTTCTCCCACAAGTTAATCCCGCCTTCCTGGGCAAACCGGTCGATTTCGGCCAGTTCCTCCGCGCTAAAGCTCAGGTTCTTCAACGCCCCGACATTTTCAATGATCTGCTCCGGGCGGCTGGCGCCGATCAGGGCGGAGGTCACGCGTGGGTCGCGCAGGGTCCAGGCCAACGCCATTTGCGCGAGGCTTTGATCACGGCGTTGGGCGATTTCGTTGAGAGCCCGCACCTGGGCAATGTTGGCCTGCGACAAGTGCGAGTCTTGCAGCGAACCGCCGCCCGGACGATTGACCCGCGCATCCTTGGGCACACCGTTGAGGTATTTGTCAGTCAGCAGGCCCTGGGCCAATGGAGTGAAGGCGATTACCCCGGCACCGAGTTCGTCGGTGGTGTCCAGCAGGTCTTTTTCCACCCAGCGGTTGAGCAGGTTGTAGGCCGGTTGATGGATCAACAGCGGGACTTTCCATTCTTTGAGCAAGGCTGCGATTTCCCGGGTCTTAGCCCCGGAATACGACGAGATGCCGATATACAGCGCCTTGCCCTGTTGCACTGCAGTAGCCAATGCGCCGGCGGTTTCTTCCAGCGGTGTGTCAGGGTCGAAGCGGTGCGAATAAAAGATATCCACATAGTCGACTCCCAACCGCTGCAGGCTCTGATCGAGGCTGGCCAGCACGTATTTACGCGAGCCGCCGCCCTGACCGTACGGGCCCGGCCACATGTCCCAGCCGGCCTTGCTGGAAATAATCAGCTCGTCACGGTAGTGCTTGAAGTCTTCGCGCAGCAAACGACCGAAGTTGATCTCAGCGCTGCCATAGGGCGGTCCGTAGTTGTTGGCCAGGTCGAAATGATTGATGCCCAAGTCGAAGGCGGTGCGCAGCAAGGAGCGCTGGGTGTCGATCGGCGTGCTGTCGCCGAAGTTGTGCCACAGGCCCAGAGACAGCGCCGGCAGCACCAGCCCGCTGCGACCAACGCGGCGGTAAGGAATGGAGTCGTAGCGATCAGCAGCAGCGATATAGGTCATCGGACTCTCTACTTGTTTGGGGTAACAGTGTCTTTGAATTCTGAAGGTCGTTTCGACCATTTAGCGGGCAAGGTATGACCACCGTATTCGGTATGGAAACAGCACACAGCCTGATCGTTCCCCAAAAATGCGCGAGGAACGATCAACTGTTTTTTAAGCCGACAACTCTCGCAATGCCGCAGCCGCCAGAAAACCGGACCGCGAGCTGTAACGATGATCCCGTTTTACGGTTTGATCGATACGTTCAAGTAACCGCTCAGGAAGCGTGGCGTTAAAGCGCACCGACTTCCCAAAGTAAGGTGTCACGTCAAACTCAACCACACCCCATACACCGCCGGCGTAGTCGGGGTTATCAAGGTGATCATCTATCTCGTGCACTTGTGGAAGTGGATCGCCATCGGCGACCAATCCTTCGAAATGCAAGGACAACGCTTCTTTCACGTTTTCGAATGCCTTCGCCACCGTGCTACCTGCGGAGAAGCAACCCGGCACGTCAGGGACAATCACTCCATAGTCTGAGTCGGCATCCTTGTGCAGAACGACTGGGAATTTCATGTTGGTGGACCCTTCCTTTAAATCCGGTTTCGTTGGAAACCGGTTTGTCTTCAATGCGATCCCATGTGGGCTCTCGTACCCGCTTGCCGGCCTCATTTCAGTCCGGCCTGTTTCAGTATGCTGTTGATCGTACCTTTCGGAAGATCGGAGTCCGGGTGCTTGATGGTGACCCTACCCGGCTTGCTCGGATGTCTGTACTGATGTTGACTGCTTTTCACCGCCACCAGATACCACCCATCCTCCTCGATCGCGTTAATCATTTCCCGACTTCGCATCACCCTCGCCCTTTTCGACAGCATCTGCGGCGAACTGTATGCAGCAAAGGGCGAAATTAATACACACCATACACACCGTGTTAAATATTAGTCCACAAGAGCTTCGCCCGCTTCTGCCCAGACGGACGGTTACTGAGCCTTGGCAAACACCTCGCTCAACCAATCGACAAACACTCGCACTCTGGGCGACATGTGGCGGTTGTGCGGATAGAGCACCGACACCGGCATGGGCGGTGGTGGAGTGTCGAGGAGAATTTCCTGCACCAGTCCTTGGGAAATCTGCGTCGCCATGCGGTAGTGCGGGCATTGGATGAGACCTAGACCTGCGACCGCCGAGGCGGCGTAGATCTCTGCACCGAACACCGACAACGCACCCTCGATGGCGACCTCTTTCAGCTCGCCGTCGACCATGAATTCGAACGGGAACCGTTTGGCGGTGGTGCGCGAGACGTAGTTCACCGCCCGATGCTGCGCCAGCTCGTCGAGGCTCTTCGGTTCGCCGTATTTACGCAGGTAGGCCGGGCTGGCGCAGGTCACCTGGCGCAGGGTCGCGACGCGGCGGCCAATCAGCGACGAATCCCCCAATGTGCCGGCCCGCAACACGCAGTCGACCCCTTCAGCGATCAGGTCGACAAAGCGATCCGCTTCGCTGATGGACAACTCGATCTGCGGGTAGCGCTCCATGAACTGCGGTAACGCCGGGATCACGAAGTACTTGGCCAACGTGCCATGCAAATCGACCCGCAACCGCCCTTTCGGTGCCACGCTCCGAAACGCCAGTTCAGCCTCCTCCAGCTCCGCCAGCAATTGCACGCAACGCACGTAGTACGCCTCGCCATCCAGGGTCGGACGCACCCGACGCGTGCTGCGTTCCAGCAGCCGGGTGCCGAGCCAGGCTTCGAATTGATTGAGGGTGTGGGTCAACGTCGCGCGGGGCAGATTCAGGTCATCGGCCGCTAGCGTGAAGCTGCTGCGCTCGTAGATCCGCACAAAAACCTTCATCGCTTTGACTTGATCCACGCGGGACTCCTGGCACTCGATTGTTGGCGATTATTGAACAGTCAAGGCAACTCTGGTGCATTTATCGCCATGGGTAAACAGGTGAATCTTGCTTCACACCCGGCAAGCAACTTCACCACCTCAAGGAAACAACGCCATGACTACTCCAACCTCAAAAGTCGCGATCGTTACCGGCGCCTCCCGCGGCATCGGCGCAGTAATCGCCAGACAACTCGCCTGCGAAAGTTTCGCGGTTGCCATCAACTACGCCAGCAGCGCCAACGAAGCTTCGGCTCTGGTTGTGGAACTGCGCCAGGCCGGCCATCGGGCCATAGCGATCAAGGCTGACGTGTCCAACGCTGCCGACGTGCGCCGGATGTTCGATGAGACCGAAGCGCAACTGGGCAAGGTCGACGTACTGGTGAACAACGCCGGAATCCTCAACGTTCTGCCATTGGCCCAGCACAGCGACGAACTGTTCGAGCAAACCTTCGCCATCAATACCCGCGGCACCTTCAACACCTTGCGCGAAGCCGCGACCCGCCTGAACGCCGGCGGGCGGATCATCAACTTCTCCAGCAGCACCGTGGCCATGAACCTGCCGGGCTACGCGGTATACATCGCCAGCAAAGCGGCGGTGGAATCCTTCACGCAGGTGTTTGCCAAGGAACTGCGTGGTCGCAACATCACCGTCAATGCGGTCGCTCCCGGCCCGGTCGCCACTGAACTGTTCCTGCACGGCAAAAGCGAAGAACAGATCCAGACCTTCGCCAAGATGCCGCCACTGGAACGCCTCGGTCAGCCGGAAGACATCGCCAACGTCATCTCCTTCCTGATAAGCCCCGCTGCCGCTTGGGTCAACGGGCAAATCCTGCGCACCAACGGCGGTTTGGCTTAAGCCCTCAACACTCAGCACAACCGCCCGGCCGACGTGGCCCGCCGCGACGCCTATGCTCATTATCACGACGTGATGGACAACGCCTCAGCGCGAGTGAATCCGTAAGGGCCCCATCGCGGGCAAGCCTCGCTCCTACGATCAAAGTTGGGTCAGGCCACAATCATATGATCGATACACCCCCCGTAGGAGCGAGGCTTGCCCGCGATGGCGGCTTAACAGGCGCCAAAGATTTCAAATCAGGAGAATCACCCACATGCACACCACCATCATCATCACCTTCGGCCTGATCCTTCTGGCCCTGATGCTCTTTATCGGCGACAAACTCGGCTTCAACCAGCAGACGCTCAGCTATAGCTTCGTCGGCCTGTGGTTGGCACTCGCGGTGATCAACGGCGCGGTCGGCATGGTCACCGCAAAGCAGCCGCTGACCACGGAACTGGCGGTCGGCAGTGTGGTGTTTGGCGTGCCGGTGATCGCTCTGCTGTTGTTCCTGATGCTGACCAGAGCCTGAGCGCCACCGGCCCTCGATCAACGCACCAAGTGTAGAAACTGCATATGCCGCTCGTACTGATCAAGGATGTCGTTGATGATCTGCTCCTTGGTGTAACCCACCAGATCATAATCCTGACTGCCTTCGCTCAGATGCACTTCGGCCCGGTAATAACGACGGTTGTTGAGCTCTTTGGAACCCATCCCGCCACGGGCAAAAGATGGCGTGAAGTAGCCGCGCATCTGCACCTGGTAGATGAACGCTTGTTGTTCGCCATGACTGATTTCAAGGTTGACGCTGTCGTTGGCCGGGACCGGCCAGGTGACCATATGCAGGCCTTTTTCGACGAATACCGCCGTCACTTCTTCGATCGCCGGGCGCACCGTTGAATCGAGGAAACGGTACACCTCATCCCGTGAAGGGAAATGCACGGCCTGGCTCAGGCGCTGACGCCAACCGCCACGTCGTGAACCGGACACTGGCGCCAACGAGTGCAGTTGCGCGATCTGCTTCTGCGACTCGAGATAAAACGCCTTGTGCAGCCCCCACATCATCAGCAGCAAGATCAACGAGAACGGTAGCGAGGTCAGCACCACTGCTGACTTCAGCGAATCGATGCTGCCGGCAAACAACAAGGCACTGGTGATCAGCGCGGTCATCGCTCCCCAGAACACCCGTAGCCATTTCGGTCCGTCTTCGTCGGGGTTGCCGCCACGGGCGCAGAGAGTCGAAAGCACCACGGTGCCAGAGTCCGCCGAGGTGACAAAGAACACGAAGCTGATAAACACCGTGACCGCGATGACCGTCTTGCCCCACGGGTAAGTTTCCAGCAGAAGGTAAATGGTCATCGATGGATTTTCGATAGCCGACATCCCCAGTGCGCTCATACCGTGATTGAGTACCTGATCGATGGCGCTGTTGCCGAAGATCGACATCCACGCCAGGGTGAAGCCCAGCGGAATCAGCAGCACGCCGAAGACGAATTCGCGGATGGTCCGGCCACGGGAAATCCGCGCGATGAACAGCCCCACGAACGGCGACCATGCGATCCACCAGGCCCAGTAGAACACCGTCCAGCCACCCAGCCAGTCGCCGGGTTTGTCGTAGGCGTAGAGATCGAAACTCTTGGTCGGCAGCGCACCGAGGTAGTCGCCGACATTCTGGATCAGGGTGTTGAGCAGGTGCTGGGTGGGGCCGGCGAACAACACGAACAACAGCAGCGCACAGGCCAGTAGCATGTTGATGTCGGACATCACCCGTACGCCTTTATCGACGCCGCAGACCGCGACGAGAATCGCCGCGCCCATCATCAACGTGATCAGCCCAACCTGAATCCACTGGGTATGAGCGACGCCAAACAGGAAGTCGAGACCTGAGTTGAGGTGCAACACGCCAAAACCCATGTCCGCGCCGAGACCGAACACCGTCGCGATGATCCCGAAGCCATCCACCGCGTAACCGATCGGGCCGTTTATGCGCTTGCCGATCAGCGGGTAAAGCGCCGAGCGCAGGGCCAGCGGCAGGTTATGCCGATAGGCGAAGTAGGCCAACGCCATGCCGACGAAGGCGAACACGCCCCAGCCGTGCAAGCCCCAGTGCAGAAACAGAATCTGCATGGCCTGGCGCGCGGCGTCCGCGGTACCGGGTTCGCCTTGGGGCGGCTGCAGCATGTGCGTCAGCGGTTCAGAGACGCAGAAGAAAAACAGCGTGATGCTGATCCCGGCGGCGAACAGCATGCCGGCCCAGGACAGGTAACTGAATTCGGGCTCGTCGTGGTCGGCACCGAGCTTGATCTTGCCGTAGCCGGACAAGGCGGTGACCACCACGAAGACCAGATACAGGGTCATCGCCAGCATGTAGTACCAGCCGACCGTATTGGCCGCCCGGTTTTGTGCGGCCAGAAGCCAGGCGCCGGCCTGTTCCGGCATGGCGATTACCACTAGGCCAAACAACAGAATGAAGCCTGCGGCGAAGTAAAACACCGGCGGGTTCATGCGGATCTGGCCGCTGGGAGGGGTAGACGATGCACTCATGAACGGTGCACCTCGAAGGTGTGAAATGTGGCTGAATAAAACGGACTCAGCAAAGGTAAGCCTCCTGTTGTGAGCGGGCAGCGAACCACCGGTTTAACTTGAACGAACGGTCAAGTTAAACATGGATAGGCGTTTCAGGACTAATCGCAAGGCTCAGCGGCAGCTTTCGTACGCTGGCTCAAGGAGGGGTATGAGGTGGTGTGGTGGGGGAATCTCTGTGGCGAGGGAGCTTGCTCCCGCCGGCCGGTCCGCGCTCGGGCGAAGCAGCGCCGATCGTTCCCACGCTCCAGCGTGGGAATGCAGCCCGTGACGCTCCGCGTCACTGCCGAAGCGGACGCGGAGCGTCCAGTGAGGCATTCCCACGCGGAGCGTGGGAACGATCAATACGATGAGCGCAGAGCGTGGGAACGATCACCGTGGATCTCTACTTCTGCGTCCCGTCATCATGCTGCAGATTCGCCTGGGTCAGGTTGCAACCCGCCGGCACGCTGCGGGTCAGCCAGACATTGCCGCCGATGGTCGAGCCTTTGCCGATGGTGATCCGCCCCAGGATAGTCGCGCCGGCGTAAATCACCACGTCGTCCTCGACAATCGGGTGGCGCGGATGGCCCTTCTGCAATTGCCCGTCCTCGTCCGCAGGAAAACGTTTCGCACCAAGGGTCACGGCCTGATAGATGCGCACCCGCTCGCCGATAATGGCCGTCTCGCCGATCACCACACCCGTGCCGTGATCGATAAAGAAACTGGCGCCGATCTGTGCTCCGGGATGGATATCGATGCCCGTTGCCGAGTGAGCGATTTCCGAACTGATCCGCGCCAGCAGCGGCAACCCGGCGCGGTACAGGTGATGCGCCAGGCGATGGTGGATCACCGCGAGAATCCCCGGGTAGCACAACAGCACTTCATCCACGCTGCGTGCCGCCGGGTCACCGTGGAAGGCCGCCAACACGTCGGTATCAAGCAGGCTGCGCAACCCTGGCAAGGCCAGCGCGAAATCCTGGATCAGCCGGATCGCCTTGATCTCGACTTCGCTATCGACCTGCGCGCTTTGCCGAGCGACATAGCGCAGCTCAAGTCGTGCCTGGGCCAGCAAGGCATTGAGGGCCACGTCCAGAGTGTGACCGACGTAAAAATCTTCACTCTCCTCGCGCAGATCCACCGGGCCAAGGCGCATCGGGAACAGCGCACCACACAGCGCTTCAAGAATCTCGGCCATGGCAGCGCGGGATGGCAGTTCGCGCCCGCCCTGCTCGCCGCTAATGCGACCGTTCTGAGTGCGCCACTGATCTCTGGCGCAGCGCAATTGGCCGACGATGGTCTGCAATTGCCAATGGCTGGAACGCTCGCTCACGGTAAAGACTCCTCACTCTGGCAGCCGGACTGTCTGGCCGCGCAAACGACATCCACTTTACGGTATGCGCCCAGACCTGAATTAAGAACGAATTGTGCTGCTCTCAGCATTTTTTGATATAAGCGATTGGCGGTTGCCCGAGTAAAAGGGCCTGCCTATAGTCCAGACATTTCCTACAGCCAGTGCGGACCCATGATCAAACAACAGCTTGCTCGCTTCAATCGTCTGGAACTCCTTGGCAATGCCACCGCGCTCGAAAAACTCGAACGCCTGTCGACCTGGCTGGGTCGCGATATCTATGTCAAACGCGATGACACCACACCGCTGGCGCTGGGCGGCAACAAGCTGCGCAAGCTCGAATACCTGGCGGCCGATGCGCTGGCCGCCGGTGCCGATACGCTGATCACCGCCGGCGCCATCCAGTCCAACCATGTGCGCCAGACCGCCGCGCTGGCCGCCAGGCTGGGTCTTGGTTGCGTCGCGCTGCTGGAAAACCCTATCGGCACCCACGACAGCAACTATCTGGCTAACGGCAATCGCCTGCTGCTGGATTTGTTCGATGCCAAGGTCGAGTTGGTGGACAACCTGGACAACGCCGACGATCAGCTGCACGCCCTCGCCAACCGCTTGCGGTCCAACGGCAAAAAACCGTATCTGGTGCCGATTGGCGGCTCCAACGCCTTGGGGGCTTTGGGTTATGTACGGGCCGGCCTGGAACTGGCCGGACAGATCGAGGACACCGGCCTGAAGTTCGCCGCCGTGGTGCTAGCCTCTGGCAGTGCCGGGACTCATAGCGGACTGGCGCTAGCGCTGAGCGAAGTACTGCCGGATTTACCTGTGGTGGGCGTCACGGTTTCCCGCAGCGATGAAGCCCAGCGGCCGAAGGTTCAAGGCCTGGCCGAACGCACCGCCGAGCTGCTTGGTGTGAGTTTGCCGGCGAGCTTCAAGGTTGAACTGTGGGACGAATATTTCGCTCCGCGCTATGGCGAGCCAAACGCCGGCACGCTGGCGGCGATCAAGCTGGTGGCGAGCCAGGAAGGTTTATTACTGGATCCGGTGTACACCGGCAAGGCCATGGCTGGATTGCTCGACGGTATCGGCCGCCAGCGTTTTGATGACGGCCCGATCATATTCCTGCACACCGGCGGGGCGCCGGCGTTGTTTGCGTATGCGAACACGCTCGCCTAGGGATTGATCGTTCCTCCTCAAGCTCTGCGTAGGAATGCAGCCTGCGACGCTCTGTGTCACTTGGACGCGCAGCATCCATGGAGGCATTCCCACGCGGGAGCGTGGGAATGATCAATACGAACTTTTCAATCAAAATAAAAGAATAACAACATTAATTTTTATTATTTTCCAATCTAAAAAAACGGCCATATAGTCGCTCTGTAGGCGAATATGCCGAAAGACGCATAGGCTGCTTTCAGGCAGGATGCTGCAGTCGTCCAGATCCTGAAATTTGCCTTCTTTTCCAAATGCATCTTCATAAGAAAACATAGGGGCTTGTCATGAATTTTTCCGCACTACGTCGAAGTCTGCTTATCGGCTCGCTGGGCCTGGCACTGGGTGCCGGTCTGTTGGGGCAAGCGGTTGCCGGTGAGCAACTGCAAAAAATCAAGGATGCCGGCGTGATCAACGTCGGCCTTGAAGGCACCTATCCTCCGTTCAGCTTCGTCGATGAAAACGGCAAGCTGGCCGGCTTCGAAGTAGAGTTCTCCGAGGCGCTGGCCAAAGAGCTGGGCGTGAAGGTCAAACTGCAGCCGACCAAATGGGACGGCATCCTCGCAGCGCTGGAATCCAAGCGTCTGGACGCCGTGATCAACCAGGTGACCATCTCCGAAGAGCGCAAGAAAAAGTACGACTTCTCCACGCCCTACACCATCTCCGGGATTCAGGCCCTGACCCTGAAAAAGAACGAAGGGACTATCAAGACCTCCGCCGACCTGGCTGGCAAGAAGGTCGGTGTGGGCCTTGGCACCAACTACGAGCAATGGCTCAAGGACAACGTTCCACAAGCCATCATCAAAACCTATGATGATGATCCGACCAAGTACCAGGACCTGCGCGTAGGCCGCATCGACGCCATTCTGGTGGACCGTCTGGCAGCCCTTGAGTTGGTCGGCAAGGCCAAGGACACCGCAGTCTCCGGCGAACCCTTCTCCCGTCAGGAAGCCGGTATCGCGTTGCGCAAAGGCGAGCCTGAACTGCTGGCCGCCGTCAACAAAGCCATCGAGAAACTGCGCGCAGACGGCACGTTGAAAAAAATCTCGGAAAAATACTTCAACGCTGACGTCACTCAATAATGGAAGCACTGCACTTCCCGCAGCTCCAGGCGGCGCTGCAGCTTGCGCTGGACTCCGCGCCCTTTCTGATCAAGGGCGCGTATTACACGGTGTTTCTCAGTCTGGGCGGGATGTTTTTCGGCCTGTTACTGGGGTTTGGCCTGGCCTTGATGCGCCTTTCGCGCTTCAAGCTGGTGAGCTGGATTGCCCGCGTCTATGTGTCGTTCTTTCGCGGCACACCGCTGCTGGTGCAATTGTTCGTGATCTATTACGGCTTGCCGCAATTGGGTATCGAACTTGACCCGCTGCCGGCCGCGTTGATCGGCTTCTCGCTGAACATGGCCGCCTATGCCTGCGAAATCCTTCGTGCCGCGATCAGCTCGATCGAACGCGGCCAATGGGAAGCTGCCGCCAGTATCGGCATGACGCGTGCGCAAACCTTGCGTCGGGCGATCCTGCCGCAAGCGGCGCGCACCGCTCTGCCGCCACTGGGCAACAGCTTTATTTCGCTGGTCAAGGACACCGCACTGGCAGCCACCATTCAAGTACCGGAGTTGTTCCGTCAGGCGCAGCTGATCACCGCCCGAACCTTCGAAATTTTCACCATGTATCTTGCCGCCGCACTGATCTACTGGATTCTGGCCAGCCTGCTCGCGCACCTGCAGAACCGTCTGGAAGAGCGGGTCAATCGGCACGACCAGGAGTCTTGAACGCATGATTGTGGTTGAAAAACTGACGAAGCAATTCAAAGGTCAGACGGTCCTCAACGGCATCGACCTACGAGTCGAGGAGGGTGAGGTAGTCGCAATCATCGGGCCCAGCGGGTCGGGCAAAACGACCTTCCTGCGCTGCCTGAACTTTCTCGAAGAACCCAGCAGTGGCCGGATCAAGGTCGGCGATATCGAAATTGATGGCAGCCGTCCGTTGAACCAGCAGCAAAGCCTGGTGCGCAGGTTGCGCCAGCACGTAGGTTTCGTGTTCCAGAACTTCAACCTGTTCCCCCATCGCACGGCGCTGGAAAACGTTATCGAAGGCCCGCTGGTGGTTAAAAAAATGCCCAGGGACAAAGCAATCGCTTTGGGCCGCTCGTTGCTGGCCAAGGTGGGTCTGGCTGGTAAGGAAGACGCTTACCCGCGCCGGCTTTCCGGTGGGCAGCAACAGCGTGTCGCGATTGCCCGGGCGCTGGCTATGGAGCCGGAGGTGATCCTGTTCGATGAGCCCACCTCAGCCCTGGACCCGGAACTGGTTGGCGAAGTACTGGCGACCATCCGTAGCCTGGCCGAAGAGAAACGCACCATGGTGATCGTCACCCACGAAATGAGCTTTGCCCGGGATGTGGCCAACCGTGTGGTGTTTTTCGACAAAGGTGTGATCGTCGAGCAAGGAGAAGCCAAAGCGTTGTTCGCCAATCCGAAAGAAGCACGCACCCGGCAGTTTCTCAGCAAGTTTCTGACCGTCGATATTTAATTATCGGACCCAATAACTCGCCCCAAGGATGGAGCGAATCTCGCTGTAACACGTTTGTTTTTTAGTTTTACCCTCTTCCCTCGCCACTTCATTTTCAGATAGTTAGGTTGCTTCAGCCCCAGGTGCCCAGTCGCGCCGCATAAAGGAAAGCAGCGCTTACTGAACTCTTATTAATCAACAACGCCCCCACCCCAATCATATGGGCCGCTCGGCAGCACCGTTAATAATTGTATGCTGCCCGCAAACACATCTCCGGCTACACACACTCCTCAAAAAACCATAACAATCATGACTGCCGTTTGTCGGGCTTTATCGCCCGGCATTGCGACGCCTTTACACCATAGCCTTCTGGGTAAAAATCATTTGGAATACGCACTAAAATGCCAATTGCATGTAGGGATTTTCTGAATAAGTGCAGATCGATAAGTTTGCTTACCCATCGGCTTGACACAAACTCTTCCGCCCCCTTAGCTAAAAAAAAATATCAGGGCCAATTACCTGCTCTGAACTTAAAAATTAATAGACTTATCACTTTGTTACTTGCGTGGCGTGATACAGGTAAAGGTTTGACACTTAAGCTGTGTTCTTGCCCGAAACGGATTTCGCAGCACGCTTTCAAGGAGCACGACATGACACGTACCTCGGCAAAACCAGAACTTGGCGCTCCGTCTCTGGCGCACAATCTTACACACGGCATAGGCGTCATCGCCGCGGCTCATCTGCTGGTCGATATACAGCCCTACGCGGGCATGGACGAAGGCGACCTCATCGAATTGTTCTGGGACGGCTGCTATGTGGCGTCTCGCCAACTGTCGCAAGCCGACGTCAGCGAACCCCTCAGCCTGAGAGTGCCGGAAAGCTTCATCCGCAACGGAACGGCGTCGATTCATTATCGGGTCATGCAGATAGGACGCGGTCCCGCGCTATCAGCGGCAACCAGGGTCCAGGTCAAACTCGACTGCCCGGGCGGCCAGCCGTCGCAGGTCTGTGGCGAGGAAAACCAGTGCCTTGAACCGCTGGGCATCCCCAAGCCGATCCGCCGCCAGGGAGTCAACCCCAGCCAGATCAAACGTGGCGTGCCCCTGACCATCGAGCCTTACCTGAACATGGCCGCCGAGGATGAGATCACCCTGCGTTGGGGTGACGTGCGCATGGACCTGCCCAAGGTCAAAGCCGACGAGGTCGGCAAACCGATCAACGTCTGGGTGCCACCGGCAGTCATTCTGGAGGCAGGGGAAGACAATCAACTGGAAATCACCTACTGCATTCTCGACCGGGTAGGTAATAACTCGCGCTGGGCGCCGGCCCGCAAATTGAAAATCGGTTGTACCAACCCATACAGCAAAGTGCCGGTAAAGACAGTGCTTAAAGCCGCCGAAACCAGACGCCGCTGAGCTCACACCCCGGCCCGCTCTGAGGCTGCGGCTTCAGAGGCGGGGCGCTGATGATAGACCTTCTATGTATATTCCTAAAAGTTAGTTTATTAATTATTTATGCGCGATTAGGGTATATAAACCGGACCACCGGACCTTCTTGTTTTTTGATTTCGCCGCAGTTTTCGCGGCATTTCCATGAGATGTGAGGTAGGTATGGTCAGGAACACAATCACCCGAGTGCAGATCGCCAGGGCATTGCTTGCAGCCAAGGAGCGGCACTGATGTCTAATTTGGCAGATGCATCCCTCCAGAGTGATCTGGACATCGCCCCGCTGTTGTTGCCCGCACGGATCTTGCGTAACGACGCCGAAGCGCTGAAAGCCGCCCATGAACTCGCTGACATTGCCCGCCTGCAAGCTTCGCGGCGCGACCAGCAGCGCAAGTTACCGTGGTCGGAAATCGAGCAGTTCACCCGCAGCGGCCTGGGCAGTATTTCCATTCCCCGTGAGTTCGGCGGCCCGCAGGTTTCATTCGTCACCCTGGCTGAAGTGTTCGCAATCATTTCCGCGGCCGACCCGGCCTTGGGACAGATCCCGCAAAACCAGTTCGGCATTCTCAATGTGCTATTGGACAGCGCCACCGAGCGGCAAAAAGAACAGTTGTTCCAAAGCGTGCTCCAGGGCTGGCGAATCGGCAATGCAGGGCCTGAGCGCGGCACCAAAAACACCCTTGAACTCAAAGCGCGGATCACCGCCGGAGGTGACGGTTTCGTCATCAGCGGTCAGAAGTTCTACTCCACCGGCGCCTTGTTCGCCCACTGGATTACCGTCAAAGCGCTGAACGATGAAGGCAAGCAAGTCATGGCATTTGTCCGCCGTGGCACGCCGGGCCTGCGCGTCGTCGATGACTGGTCAGGCTTTGGTCAGCGGACCACCGCCAGCGGCACCGTGCTGCTCAATAACGTCCCCGTCGAAGCCGAGCTGGTTGTGGATAACTGGCGGTTGACCGAAGTCCCGAATATTCAGGGCGCCGTGTCGCAATTGATTCAGGCGGCCATCGATGCTGGCATTGCCCGTGGGGCGATCGACGACAGCATTCGTTTTGTCCGTGAACGTGCCCGGCCGTGGATCGATGCCAAGGTCAAGCGCGCCAGTGATGACCTCTACGTGATCGCCGACATCGGCAAACTGAAAATCGAACTGCATGCCGCCGAAGCATTGCTGCGCAAGGCCGGGCAAGTGCTGGATCAGGTCCGCGCCGCGCCGGTCACCGCAGAGTCCGCCGCCCGCGCCTCAATCGCCGTGGCCGAAGCCAAAGTGCTGACCACCGAAATTTCGCTGCTGGCCAGCGAAAAGCTTTTCGAACTGGCCGGCAGCCGCGCGACCCTCGCCGAATTCAACCTGGACCGCCACTGGCGCAACGCACGCGTACACACCCTTCACGACCCGGTGCGCTGGAAATATCACGCCGTCGGCGCCTATCACTTGAACGGAACATTGCCGGCCCGGCACTCCTGGATCTGACGACCAGAACACTATTGAGCAGATCTCTGGAGAAACACATGACTCTTTCTCAACACGTCGCGGTCATAACCAGCGACGAACAAGCCCTGATCGTCGCCAGCGACCTGGCCGAAGTCTTCAAACGCGACAGCGTATGGCGTGATCGCGAGCGCCGGCTGCCGCTTGCGGAACTGGAGGTGTTTTCGCGCTCTGGTCTGTGGGGTATCAGCGTGCCGAAAGCCTACGGCGGTGCTGGCGTATCCAATATCACCCTGGCCAAGGTCATTGCCTTGATCGCCCAAGCCGATGCGTCTCTGGGGCAGATTCCGCAGAACCATTTTTATGCCCTCGAAGTGCTGCGGGTAAACGGCAGTCCCGAGCAGCAAAAACGTCTCTACGCCGAAGTACTGGCTGGCCAGCGTTTTGGCAATGCGCTTGCAGAACTGGGCACTAAAACCGCCCACGACCGCGTCACCAGCCTGAACCGCGACGGCGAGGGTTATCGCATTAATGGGCGTAAGTTTTACGCCACCGGCGCCATTTACGCCCAGCGAATTCCGACCTCCGTGGTGGATGAAAACGGCGTCCAGCAACTGGCCTTTGTGCCGCGCGACAGCCAGGGCCTGACCGTGATCGACGACTGGAGCGGCTTCGGCCAACGCACCACCGGCAGCGGCTCGGTGGTGTTCGATAACGTGTATGTCGCGGCCGAGGATGTGATCGCGTTTCAGAGCGCCTTCGAGCGCCCGACTCCAGTCGGCCCGCTGGCACAGATTCTCCACGCGGCCATCGACACCGGCATCGCCCGTGCCGCTTATGAAGACGCGCTGCACTTTGTGCGAACCAAAACCCGGCCGTGGATTGATTCGGGCAATGACAAAGCCACTGAAGACCCACTGACCCTCAAGAGCTTCGGCCACTTAAGCATTCGCCTGCACGCCGCCGAGGCACTGCTGGAGCGCGCCGGCGAATTTCTTGATAAGGCGCAAGCCGAAACCAACGCCCAAACTGTCGCCACAGCATCCATTGCCATCGCCGAAGCTCGCGCCATCAGCACCGAAATTTCCCTGGCCGCCGGCAGCACCTTGTTCGAACTGGCCGGCAGCCAGGCAACCCTGGCCGAGCACGGACTGGACCGCCACTGGCGCAACGCGCGGGTACACACCCTGCACGACCCCGTACGCTGGAAATACCACGCCATCGGTAATTACTACCTCAACGATGAAAATCCGCCGCTGCGGGGGACCATCTGATGAGCAAGAAGAAGATCCTGCTCAATGCCTTCAACATGAATTGCATCGGGCACATCAACCACGGTCTGTGGACCCATCCGCGGGACAATTCGACCCAATACAAAACCATCGAATACTGGACCGAACTGGCGCAACTACTGGAACGCGGATTGTTCGATGGGTTGTTCATTGCCGATATTGTCGGTGTCTATGACGTGTATCAAAACTCGGCGAACGTGCCGCTCAAAGAGTCGATCCAATTGCCGGTCAACGACCCATTGCTGCTGGTCTCGGCCATGGCCGCAGTGACGAAAAACCTCGGCTTCGGCCTGACCGCCAACCTGACCTGTGAACCGCCGTATCTGTTCGCCCGACGCATGTCGACACTCGATCACTTGAGCCGTGGTCGGGTCGGCTGGAACATCGTCACCGGCTACCTCGACAGCGCCGCCAAGGCCATGGGCCTGAGCGAGCAGGTCGAACATGACCAACGTTACAACCAGGCCGATGAATACCTGCAAGTGCTCTACAAACTCTGGGAAGGCAGTTGGGAAAACGACGCGGTGCTCAATGACCCGCAGCAACGAATCTATGCGCAGCCGGAAAAGGTCCACAAAGTCCGGCACCACGGCGAGTTCTATCAGGTCGAGGGCTACCATCTTTGCGAGCCTTCGCCGCAACGCACGCCGGTGCTGTTCCAGGCCGGTAGCTCGGATCGCGGCTTGCAGTTCGCCGGGCGGCATGCCGAATGTGTGTTCATCAGCGGGCAGAACAAGGCGTCGACCAAGGTGCAAGTGGATAAGGTCCGCGCCAGTGCCGCCCGGGCCGGCCGCAACCCGGAAGACATCAAGGTGTTCATGGGGTTGAACGTGATCGTCGGCGAAACCAGCGAGCTTGCCTGGAACAAGCAGGCCGAATACCTGAGCTACGCCAGTGCCGAGGCCGGTGTCGCGCATTTCGCCAGTTCCACGGGCATCGACTTCGCCGAATACGAGCTGGATGAACCGATCCAGTACGTGAAAAGCAACGCCATCCAGTCCGCCACCAAGACCCTGCAAAACAACGACTGGACCCGACGCAAATTGCTTGAACAACACGCCTTGGGCGGGCGCTACATCACCTTGGTCGGCTCGCCAGAACAGGTCGCCGACGAGCTCGAATCCTGGATCGACGAAACCGGTCTGGACGGCTTCAACCTGACCCGCATCGTCACCCCGGAAAGCTATGTCGACTTCATCGAACTGGTGATCCCCGAGTTGCAGCGCAGGGGGTCGTACAAGACTGCCTATGACACCGGGAGCCTGCGAGAAAAGCTGTTTCACGGGAAGGCGCATTTGCCTGTGCAACACACCGGTGCCTACTACCGACAAGCCTGATCGTTCCCACGCTGGGCGTGCGAATGCAGCCCGTGACGCTCTGCGTCACAAGAGCGGACGCAGAGCGTCCAGTGAGGCATTCCCACGCGGAGCGTGGGAACGATCAACCAATTCAAAAACTGATTACTGACTGGAAACCCATCATGAAAAACAAAGTCCTCACTCATCCAGTCAAAGCACTGGCCCTCGCCCTCGGACTCTTCAGCTCGGTGGCTTTTGCCAGCGACGCGCCGCTAAAAGTCGGCACCACCGCCGCGTTCGCCATTCCACTGGAAGCCGCCGTCTTCGAGGCCGGTAAGCAAGGCCTGAAAGTCGAGCTGGTGGAGTTCAGCGACTGGATCGCACCCAACGTCAGCCTTGCCTCTGGCGATATTGATGTGAACTATTTCCAGCACATCCCGTTCCTGGAAAACGCCAAAGCCGCCGCGGGCTTTGACCTGGTGCCCTTCGCCCCTGGGATCATCAACAACGTCGGCCTCTACTCGAAGAAATACAAAAGCTTCGACGAGCTGCCACAAGGCGCCAGCGTTGCCATTGCCAACGACCCGATCAACAGCGGGCGCGGCTTGCAACTGCTGGCCAAAGCCGGGCTAATCACCCTCAAACCCGGAGTCGGCTACAAGGCCACCGAAGACGACATCATCGCCAACCCGAAGAAACTGAAAATCCTTCAGGTCGAAGCCGTGCAACTGGTGCGTGCCTATGACGACGCCGATCTGGTGCAGGGATACCCGGCCTATATTCGCCTGGCGAAAACCTTCAATGCCGAGTCTGCCTTGCTGTTTGACGGCCTGGATCACAAGGAATATGTGATCCAGTTCGTGATCCAGCCCAAGAGCAAAACCGATCCGCGGCTGATCAGGTTCGTCGACATTTACCAGCATTCGCCTGCCGTGCGCGCGGCCCTGGACAAAGCGCACGGCAAGCTCTACCAAGCCGGCTGGGAAGGTTAAGCATGAGCACAGCAACCGCCCAACGCAGACAGGATGACCCGCCACCGCGCAGCGCGGAAAAAACGGAGCTGCACCCAGAGCTGAACCGTGCTCACGTGCGCTTTATCGGCCTGGGCAAAACCTACGAAGGCCAACATGGCCCGGTCAACGCTTTGCACGGCATCGATCTGGCCATCCAGCGCGGCGAAGTGTTCGGCATCATTGGCCGCAGCGGTGCCGGCAAGTCGTCGCTGATCCGCACCATCAACCGTCTGGAGCAGCCAAGTTCAGGCCGGGTGCTGATCGATCAGGTGGACATCGGTGAGTTCGATGAAGACCGGCTGGTGGCGCTGAGGCGACGCATCGGCATGATCTTTCAGCACTTCAATCTGATGTCGGCCAAGACTGTTTGGCAGAACATCGAGCTGCCACTCAAGGTCGCAGGCGTACCCAAGGAACAACGCGAGCAAAAAGTCCGCGAATTGCTGGAACTGGTGGGCCTGCACGACAAGCACAAGGCCTATCCGGCACAGCTTTCCGGTGGGCAAAAACAGCGCGTAGGGATCGCCCGGGCGCTGGTCCATGACCCGGCGATTCTGCTCTGTGACGAAGCCACGTCGGCGCTGGACCCGCAGACCACTCAATCGATCCTCGGCCTGCTGCGCGAGATCAATCAACGGCTCGGCCTGACCATCATTCTGATCACCCATGAAATGGCGGTCATCCGCGATATCTGTGATCGAGTGGTGGTGCTCGAACACGGACGAATTGTCGAGCAAGGGCCGGTCTGGGAAGTCTTTGGCAACCCGCAGCACGAGGTCAGTAAAACCTTGCTCGCGCCGTTGCAACACGGCTTGCCGGATGAACTGAAAAGCCGCCTGCAAGCGCAACCGCAGTCATCGCAAGCCGCCGTAGTGCTGCGCCTGCAATTCACCGGTAGCACGGCTGACGAACCGGATCTGGCGGCCTTGTTCAGCGCCCTCGGCGGCCGGGTGCGTCTGCTGCAGGGCGGTGTGGAGCGGATTCAAGGACACGCGTTGGGCGAGCTGCTGTTGGCGGTGACGAACTCGTCTCACGGCGAGGCAGAGTTGCGCCAGCGTGCCAGGCAATGGGCACAACAGGTCGAGGTGCTGGGCTATGTGGTTTGATCGTTTACTTCAAGGCGTCATCGACACGTTCCTGATGGTCGGCGTGTCGTCGCTGATCGCGCTGCTGGCGGGTATTCCGCTGGCAGTGATCCTGGTCACCAGTTCCAAAGGTGAAATCTATGAAGCGCCCATGCTGAATCGGGCGCTGGGTGCCTTCGTCAATCTGTTCCGCTCGATTCCGTTTTTGATTCTGATGGTCGCGCTGATTCCCTTCACCCGACTGATCGTTGGCACCACGTATGGCGTGTGGGCGGCGGTGGTACCGCTGACCATCGCCGCCACGCCGTTCTTCGCGCGCATCGCCGAAGTCAGTTTGCGCGAAGTCGACCACGGCCTGATCGAGGCCGCCCAGGCCATGGGTTGCCGGCGCTGGCACATTGTCTGGCACGTGCTGTTGCCGGAAGCGCTGCCAGGGATCATCGGCGGTTTCACCATCACCCTGGTGACCATGATCAACTCATCGGCCATGGCCGGAGCGATTGGTGCAGGAGGCTTGGGCGATATTGCTTATCGGTATGGATATCAGCGGTTTGATAGCCAGATCATGCTCACTGTAATTGTACTGTTGGTGATTCTGGTGGCGGTGATTCAGCTGGGCGGAGATCGGCTGGCGCGCAGATTGAACAAGCGCTGAACTCACCAACCAGGATCGTTCCCACGCTCCGCGTGGGAATGCCTGAATGGACGCTCGGCGTCCGCTCTTGTGACGCAGAGCGTCACGGGCTGCATTCCCACGCGGAGCGTGGGAACGATCAAACAGGGGTACCCGATCACCTGTAGGAGCAGCCGGTCGACGCTCGATTGCTCGCGATTGACCGCGCCAGCGGTCGACTGAACCATGAGGTATATTTGGCGAACTCACCCTCGCCTGCGCAGACGTCCATGAAACTCGCCCCGACCGACCTCGATCAGATTACTTCCACCACTCTGGGCCACTACAACGAGGTAGCAGAGAGCTTCCGCGAAGGCACTCGCGACCACGACGTCAGCCAGAACATCACCGCGCTGTTGCGGCATATTCAGGGCGAAGCACCGTTCACGATTCTCGACTTCGGTTGTGGCCCGGGACGCGATCTGCAAACGTTTAAGCGTATGGGTCACATTGCTATCGGCCTCGACGGCTCGGAACGTTTTGCGCAGATGGCTCGCGAAGACAGCGGTTGCGAGGTCTGGCAGCAAGACTTTCTCAAGCTCGACCTGCCTGTCGAGCGTTTCGACGGGATCTTTGCCAACGCAGCGCTGTTTCATATTCCCGGGCAGGAATTACCTCGGATTCTGAAGCAACTGCACGCGACGTTGAAACCCGGCGGCGTGCTGTTCAGCTCCAACCCACGCGGGGAAAACCAGGAAGGCTGGAATGGCCCGCGTTATGGCGCGTATCACGATCTGGAGTCGTGGTGCAGGTTGTTGAATGACGCAGGATTTGTCGAGCTGGAGCATTACTATCGGCCGGCGGGACTACCGCGCGAGCAACAGCCGTGGCTGGCGAGTGTCTGGCGCAAAGCCTGATTCGACAGGATCGGACGCAGAGCCTTCATGGCGGCATTCCTTTGCTGCGCGTGGGAACGATCAAAATCTCCTCAGGCCACCACCTTCTTCGGCTCCTTGATTTTGTACCAGGCCACATACAGCGCTGGCAGGAACAACAACGTCAGCAGTGTCGCGATGATGATGCCGCCGATCATCGCGTAGGCCATCGGGCCCCAGAACACTTCGCGGGCGATGGGGATCATCCCCATACTGGCGGCTGCGGCGGTGAGCAGAATCGGTCGGCGGCGGTGTTCGGTGGCTTGCACCACGGCGTCCCACGGGGCATAGCCATCACGTTCATACTCCTCGATCTGGGTTACCAGGATCACCGAGTTGCGGATGATAATGCCGATCAACGCGAGGATCCCGAGGATCGCCACAAAGCCCATGGGCGTGCCCGTGGGGATCAGCGCCAGGACTACGCCGATCAGCCCCAGCGGCGCGACGCTGGCCACCAGGAACAGCTTCTGCACGCTGTGCAGCTGGATCATCAGGAAGGTCGCCATCAGGAACAGCATCAGCGGCACGACTTTGGCAATCGGCCCCTGGGCCTTGCTGCTTGCCTCTACCGTACCGCCGGTCGCGACCGAATAGCCGACTGGCAACGCGGCGGCGAATTTGTCGATATCAGGTTTCAACTGTTTGACCAGATCCGTCGGCTGAATCTCGTCGCGCACTGCGGCCTTGATGGTGATGGTCGGTTTACGGTCGCGGCGCCAGACCAATGGCTGCTCAAGCTCATAACGCACGCTGGCGAACGCCAGCAGCGGAATCGAGGTGCCGCCCGGGGTGACGATCTGCAGATTTTGCAGGGTTTCCGGCGTACCACGTTCGGCATCTATGGCACGACCGACCACGTTGATCAGGTAGATGTCGTCATGCACCTGAGTCACCTTCGAGCCGCTGACGATGCTGTTCATCAACTTCGCCACATCATCCGACGACAACCCCAGCTGCCGCGCCTTGTCCTGGGCGATGTCGATGCGCAGGACTTTGCCCGGTTCGTTCCAGTCATAAATCATCTCGCCGATGTGCGAGTTGTTGTCGAGCATGGTCGCCAGATCAATGGCGTGTTTGCGCACCTGGTCGATGTCTTTGCCGCTGACCCGATACTGGATCGGCCGGCCCACCGGCGGGCCCATTTCCAGCGCTTGAACAAAACTGCCAATACCGACGAAATCTTCGCGCAGGCGTTTTTTCAGGCGTTGCGTCAGCGCAGCGCGCTCTTTCAGGCCTTTGCTGACGATCACCAATTGCGCGTAGTAGGGGTTCTGCAATTGCTGGTCGAGGGGCAGGTAGAAACGAATCGCGCCCTCGCCGATGTAGGAGCTCCAGCGGACGATGTCCGGGTCGTCTTTTAAGGTCGCTTCGAGGCGGTCTACCGCCAGACGGGTTTCGTTGATCGAGGCGTTTTGCGGCAGGTTCAGGTCGACAAGAATTTCCGGCCGGTCCGAAGACGGGAAGAACTGGTTCTGCACAAAGCGCATGGAGAACACCGCGAGCACGAACAGCAGCACGGTGAGGCTAATCGCCCACCAGCGATTGCGCATGCACCACAGCAGCCCGCCGTTGAAGGCGCGGCCGATGCGCCCTGGTTCTTCAGAGTGGGGTTTGACCTCGGTGCTGAGGATGTGCAGGCCAATAACCGGGGCGAACAATACCGCGACAATCCACGACAACAGCATCGCCACGGCGATGACCGCGAACAGGGTGAAGGTGTATTCCCCGGCGGAGCTGGCGTTCAAACCGATGGGCACGAAGCCGGCCACGGTCACCAGGGTGCCGGTGAGCATCGGGAATGCGGTCGAGGTATAGGCAAAGGTCGCCGCGTCTTCCTTGGACTCGCCTTTTTCCAGACGCGTAACCATCATCTCGACAGTAATCATCGCGTCGTCCACCAGCAGGCCGAGGGCGATGATCAAGGCGCCGAGGGAAATCCGCTGCATGGTGATACCGCTGTATTCCATGAAGACAAAGACCATCGCCAGCACCAGCGGAATAGAGCAGGCCACGACCAGTCCGGCGCGCACGCCGAGGCTGATGAAACTGACGATCAGCACGATCACCACGGCTTCGAACAAGGCGCTGGTAAAGCCACCGATCGCCTCGTCCACCACTTCGGCCTGATCGGAAACCTTGTGTACGCCTATACCCACCGGCAGGTCGGCAGTGAGGTCGTCCATACGTTGATGCAGGGCCTTGCCGAAGGCCTGAATATTGCCGCCCTTTTTCATGGCGATGGCCAGACCGATGGCCGGCTGACCGTTGAAACGGAACATCGGCGTCGCGGGGTCGACGTAGCCGCGGCTGATCTCGGCGACGTCGGCCAACCGATAGAAGCGGTCATTGAGCCGCAGATTGACGTTGGCCAGGTCTTTCTCCGAAGCGAACTGCCCCGAGGTGCGCACCGAAATGCGTTCAGGACCGGCCTCGATCACCCCGGCTGGAGTCACAGCGTTTTGCGCTTGCAGGCTTTGCACCACCTGGCGCTGATCGATACCGAGGGCTGCGAGTTTGCGTGTAGAGAAGTTCAGGTAGAGCACTTCGTCCTGCTCGCCAATCATCTGGACTTTGCCCAGGTTCGGCACTTCACGAATCTCGGCTCGGACCTGTTCCACGTAGTCGCGCAACTGGCGCATCGTCAGACCGTCGGCGGTGAAGGCGTACACCGAGCCGTAGACATCGCCAAACTCATCGTTGAACCCAGGCCCCTGTAACCCCTGCGGGAAATCACCGCGAATGTCGTTGATCTTCTTGCGCACCTGGTACCAGATTTCCGGGATGTCCTTGCCGCTGGTGGTGTCGCGCAGGAACACAAACACAGTCGACTCGCCGGGTCGGGTGTAGCTCTTCACATAGTCGAGAGAGTCGAGTTCTTCGAGTTTTTTCTCGATGCGGTCAGTGACCTGCTTGAGGGTTTCTTCCTGGGTCGCGCCAGGCCAACGGGTCTGTATCACCATGGTTTTGATGGTGAACGAGGGGTCTTCCTCGCGGCCCAGGTTTATGTACGAGAAGACGCCCATCAGCAACGCGACGAACATCAGGTACCAGATAAAGGACTGATGTTTGAGGGCCCATTCGGATAAGTTGAAACTCCCTTTCATCGCGGGCTTTCCTCATCGATTTTGACTTTCTGCCCCGGCTTGAGGCTGTTCACACCGGCGCTGACCACCCGCTCACCGGCCTTGACGCCGGTTGCCAGGACGACCGTGCTGTCGTCACGGCTGACGAGTGTGACGTCACGGGGCGACACGGTTTGCGTCTGGGGGTCGATGACCCAGATCCGGCTCTTGCCGTCGACTTCCTGCAAGGCACTGAGCGGCAATTCGATACGCGGCTCGATGGCCGAACTGAGGGTCACGCTGATGGCAGTCCCCAAGCGAAACCCCAGCGGTGTCTCGGCCAGGGTCAAACGCGCACGCCGGGTGCGAGTCGCGCTTTGCGCCTGCGGTTCGATCTCGCGCACGGTGGCAGTGGTGTTGATGCCCGGGTCGAGCTGCGCAGCCACTTTGAACACCACGTCGGCGGGCAGTCGTTCGGCCAGGGTCGCGGGCAGGTCGATCACCGCCTCCTTGATGTCCGGCCGCGCCAGGGTCACCACTTGCTGACCGGCGCTGACCACCTGCCCGGCTTCGGCATTCCAGGCGGTGACGATGGCCGCGTGGTCAGCGCGCAGTTCACTGTAATTGAGCTGATCGCGGGCCTGGCTGACTGATGCCTTGGCTTGTTCCAACGATGCGCTGGTGGTTTTCAGGTCGGTCTGGGCGGCGTCCAGTTGCGCCTGGGCGCCGACCCCACGGTTGAACAGTTCCTGCTGTCGCCGGGCGTTGGCCTGAGCGTTGATCCATTGCGCCTCGATCCGTGCCAGATCGCCCTGACTGGCGCGCAACTGGTTCTGTTGATCGGTGGGGTCGAGGGTCGCGAGCAACGCGCCCTTCTGGACTTCGCTACCCACATCGACGTTGCGCCGAGCTATGCGCCCCGGCACGCGGAAGCCGATATTGCTTTCAAAGCGCGCCTGAATGCTCCCGGCGAAACGTCCGAGGTTTTCTTGCGACTCCGCTTGGACCTCAATGGACAGTACCGGGCGCACCGGCTCCGGGGGCGGCTCTTTTTTTGAGCAGGCAGCGAGCAAAACACTGGCTGACATCACCACAAGCAGGCGCTTCATGGCTGGACTCCCGGCGGTTGGGTCGGGCCCTTCCCGGGCCTTGCGACGATCTCCACCAACATCCCGGGGTGCAACAATTGCCCACCGGCCGTCACGACTTTTTCGCCACCGCTCAGCCCCTTGCTGATGATCACTTTGCCCGTCAGGTAACGTGAGACCGTGACCGTGTGCAACTGCGCCCTGCCGTCGTCAGCCACCACCCACACGGCCGGATCGCTGAGTTTTTTGGTCAAGGCCGACCACGGCAGCTCGACGGCGGATTTGCCTGGAGGCTTGGCCGTGGCGCTGACCACCGAGCCCAACTGCATGCCCGCCGGCAGTTCGTTCAAGGTCACCTTGACCTGCACCGTGCCGGTCTGTGCGGAGACCGCCGGGGTGATTTCACGGACCGTGCCAGTGGCCTTGATCTTCGGGTTGTCGAGCAGGCTGACCACCACCGTTCTGTCCGTCGGCGGCTCGGCCAACAGCGACTCATAGACGTTGAATACTGCATCTCGCTCGCCGTCCCGGGCCAGACTGAAAATCGGCACCGTGGCTTGCACCACCTGCCCGACTTCGGCCTGACGCGCAGTAATCACCCCCGGCGCATCGGCGAACAGCGAGGTGTAGCCAAGTTGCTCGCGGGCGTTGGCCAACTGCGCCCGAGCGGCACTCAAGGCGCTCTGACTGCTGCGCAACGCGGCCTGGGCGGCGTCGTATTCGCTGCGACTGGTGTAGCCCTTGGGCAAGAGTTTCTGCTGTCGCACAAACGCCGCGCTGGTCTGCTTGACCCGCGCCTGTTCGGCGACAACCTGCGCCTGGGCCGAATCGACGTTGGTTTGCAGGTCTTTGGGATCGAGTCTGGCCAATACTTGTCTGGCGGATACGCGATCACCGACATCAACCATCCGCTGAATGATCTTGCCGCCGACACGAAACGACAGCTCGGTCTGAACCCGTGCCTGGACATCGCCAGTGAGGGTCACGGACGCCGCAAAATCGGCAGGCTGCACGACTTGCACAAACACCCGTGGGTGCTCGCGCTCGACCGGTTTTTTATCGCCGCACGCGGTCAATAGGGCAAAGAGACCCACGCCAACGACCCATTTCAATCCGGGACCAGCCATGCAGACTCCTTTGCGTGATGCGGGCGGACACGTGACGATACGATTGTGAGCTTAGAACAGGGTTGAACCTGTGCACTTTACCTCCTTGCCACATTGGATCGCTGTCACCCTTGACTGATAGGCTATCGGGGAAACTGCCAGGCCACGCAGCCGGAAACCCACGATGCTCAAGACCCGGAGTGCAATTCCATCGTGCTGGAGAAGAATTTTGGTCAGACCGAAATCGTTGGGCAAGGAATGCTGGATGAACCGGCGTGGCATTGGCCGGATTGAAATGGATCGAAGACTAAGGTTTTATCTGCCGTCGGGCATCGCGAATATGAGCTGCGGCGATTTTCAAGTCTTTTGCTGCCGTATTAATCGCATTACGAGCTAGATTTTGTTGGCCTCGGTATAAGTTGAATAGCTCCGTTTTGGAAAGATTTTCCAATGCCATGGGTAAGGGTGGAGGTATTGAGGCCAGCGGTGTTGTCGGTGTGCCTGTAGAAATGGGAGCTGAAGGCGTGTACTGCTCAGGAGTTGCTGAGCCCGTGTTCAGCACCAGGCTTCCAGGCCTTATAGTCGTTGCTCGCGAAGCGGTGAAATCTTTCAAAGCTAGAACTGAATCGGGATCGCGGGCCACCCAGTAGGAACCCAATCTTGCTGACAATGAGGTTACGCCAAGCCCTAAAGAGATCCATATCAGTGCTTCCAGTGCAGACGAGTCAGGATCAGTCTCCCCGATAATAACTCTCGCGGTTCCTGCCATGGTTCCTAATAATCCTGTGGTTCCGGCAACAACGGATGAAACAGCGCCGAAAGAATATTTCGCAGGTAAACGACCTGTCGCACCGGTAAGCAATGCCTTTGTCGACACGATGAAGGGTAGCGAAGGGAACAGCGCTACTGATGAGCTTCCCAGGCTGGCGACGCTTGTAAGGAGCCCGAGGATGCCGAGGATGGAAAACCGTCCGTTCGGATCACTCCGATTAACCGGATCCCCCAAACAATACGCATACGGATTCAACCCACCCCGACCAAACGGGCTCAACCTGTCCGGGCTGTTGAAACGCATCAACACCGGGTTGAACGCCCGATGCCCGTTGCCCAGCAGATAGTGCCCGGTCACCGGATCGGGGCGCTCGCCGTTGAATCCAAGGAGGCTGCTCAGGCCACTTTCAGCGAGTCGATGGCCGTAAGGCGTATAGACCTTTTGCAGGTGCCGAGCCCCATCGACGGCGTGCAAGACCGAGCGTTGCTGATCGGTAGCCAGTAACTGGCTATTGACCTCATCACCTTGTCGCTGCTGTAGAGCAAGCAATTGAGTGCCTTGCTGGAATACCGTCCGAGACGCCGGGCCCTGAAGCTCAGTGGTCAGATGCTCAATGTTATAAAACCGTTGCACCTCTTCTTGCTCTGACGGCACAAGCCCGGTCAGCCGGTCCAGCGCGTCATAGCCATAACGGCACAAAAGTATTTCGGGCTTCGCCATGCTC
This sequence comes from Pseudomonas sp. GW821-FHT02H09, assembly GCF_059421425.1. Taxonomy (NCBI): domain Bacteria; kingdom Pseudomonadati; phylum Pseudomonadota; class Gammaproteobacteria; order Pseudomonadales; family Pseudomonadaceae; genus Pseudomonas; species Pseudomonas sp. GW821-FHT02H09. The sequence continues at coordinate 70,810 of NZ_JBWKVA010000005.1, read as the reverse complement.
TGATCCTTCGTGTGAAGAAGGCTTAGATTGCACGGGCATCAACCTATCGACTACCTGGCAGAACTGCTAGGTAACCGCTTGATCACGGCGTAACAGCAAGCCCCGGATCGTTCCCACGCTCTGCGTGGGAATGCAGCCCGTGACGCTCCGCGTCACAAGAGCAGACGCAGAGCGTCCGGTGAGGCATTCCCACGCAGGAGCGTGGGAACGATCGATTGGCGCTAAAAGAATCGCACCCAATAAAAAACGCCGACGCTGTACCAGCCGTCGACGTTGAAACCTTGAAGGTTTTTTGCGCTAGAACGCGCGCTGAATCAGAACGCCGGCAGCACCGCGCCGCTGTATTTCTTCGCGATGAAGGCTTTCACTTCCGGGCTGGTCAGCGCCTTGGCGAGTTTCTGGATGGCAACGCTGTCCTTGTTGTCTGGACGGGCCACCAGGAAGTTCACATACGGCGAGTCGGCACCTTCGATGACCAGTGCGTCCTTGGCCGGGTTCAGACCAGCTTCCAGCGCGTAGTTGGTGTTGATCATGTCCAGGTCAACCTGATCCAGCACACGCGCCAGCATGGCCGATTCAAGCTCTTTGAACTTGAAGTTGTGCGGGTTCCTGGCGATGTCTTTCGGGGTGGCAAGAGCGTTTTTCGGGTCTTTCAATTCGATCAGACCGGCCTTCTGCAGCAAGATCAACGCACGGCCGCTGTTACTGCCTTCGTTCGGGATGGCGATGGTCGCGCCGTCCTTCAGTTCAGCCAGGGTTTTGACTTTCTTCGAGTAACCGCCGAAAGGTTCGACGTGAACGCCAATCACGGTCACCAGGTTAGTGCCTTTGCCGTCGTTGAAGCTTTTCAGGTACGGCAGGGTCTGGAAGTAGTTGGCGTCCAGACGCTTCTGATCGACCTGCACGTTCGGTTGTACGTAGTCGGTGAAGACTTTGACTTCCAGATCCACGCCTTCTTTGGCAAGGGCCGGCTTGACCAGCTCGAGGATCTCGGCGTGTGGAACCGGGGTTGCGGCAACCACCAGTTTCTCGTTGGCCTGAGCCAAACCTGCGGTCAGGGCAGCCGCCAATGCGGTAAACAACAGAACCTTTTTCATGCAGTGTCCTTATCGGAAATCACGGTCGTCATCGACGACGGCTTCAAGTGAAGTGCCAGTGGAATGCTATTGCTGACGTGGAGCGGACAATACCGAGTTTTTTTATTCCCGAACAATATCTTTTATTCACTTTCATATTCCATTTTATTCATACAGACGTCGACCGCTCTACACCGCAACCTACAGGGACCGCACCAGCCGTTCGAGCGCGCTTTTCAGGGTGACCAATTGCGTAGCAGATCCGCCGCTGATAATTCGCCCTACCTGTTGCTCGATCAACGGCAACGGCGCGAGGCTTTCCGGCAGATTGAGATGCTCCGGCAAAATTTCGTCGCCACTGCTGACCAGCAGCGCAAAGTGAATGACGTTCTCCAGCTCACGGGTATTGCCCGGCCAGCTGTGTTGTTCCAGCAGCTGCTGCGCCGCTTCGCTGATCAACGGTACCGGCAGGTCCAGGCGCTGGCTGTAGATGCCAAGGAAATACTCGGCCAGCGACAGGATATCGCCGACCCGTTCGCGCAACGCCGGCAGCTCCAGCTGGCCTTCGCTGAGGTAGTGATAAAGCCGCTCGTGGAATTTCCCGGCACTCACCGCCTGAGCCAGGTCGATGCTCGTGGCCGCCACCAGCCGCACATCCACCGGGCTCGGCTGCTGGGAACCAACGCGGGTGACTTCATGATTCTCCAGCGCCGCGAGCAACTTGTTCTGGATCGGCAACGGCAGGTCGCCGATTTCGTCCAGGTACAAGGTGCCGCCATTGGCGGAACCGAACCAGCCGGCCCGACTGCTGGCCGACCCTGTGTAACTGCCGGCGGCATAGCCGAACAACTCGGCATCGGCGTACGTCGGGCTGATCGCCCCGCAGTTGACCGAGACGAACAGACCACCTCGGTCGCTGGCACGGTGGATATGTCGCGCCAGCAGTTCTTTACCGGTGCCGGTTTCACCACGGATCAGCACAGAGATCGAACGTGGTGCCAATTGCTCCAGTTCCTGGCGCAGCTGCCGCGAACGCGGGTCGACAAATACCAACGCCTTGGCGCGAATGCTCAGCGGACTTTTTTCCGCGTCGGGAAAGGTCAGCAACGGCTGACCGAAGGTTTCATGCAGGCTCATGGCAGACTCCCGCCCAAATCCGCCGGCAGGCGGGGGCGTAAAAAAATAAACGATTCAAGCGCGACGCAGGGAATGCTGTTCCATGCGATTTTGCAGACGGTAGAGGTAGGCGAAGCCCTGCTCCCAGCGTTGGTGGCCGGACTTCACATTGATGTGGCCGGCACCCGCCAGAATTCCGGCTTCGGCGCCCCAGTTACGGGCCAGCTCAAGGGCACGGGCGGCACTCACGGCGCTGTCGTTGTCCGAGCTGACGATTTGGCTGGGGAACGGCAACAGGTGCGTCGGGATTGGTGCAAAGTTGCGCAAGGCCGGCACGCAGGCAGGGCGTTCGACATCGGCTGGCGCGACCAGCAAGGCCCCGCGGACCTGACGTAAAAAGCTCACTGGCGCCTGTGCAGCCCAATGAGCAACGGTGATGCAACCCAGGCTGTGGGCGATCAGGATCACCGGCGTACTATCAGCAGCAATCGCCTCGGCCAACGCCGCGACCCAATCTTCGCGACGCGGTGTCAGCCAGTCGGCCTGCTCCACGCGCGCGCTGTTTGGCAAACTGTTCTGCCAATGGCTTTGCCAATGGTCTTCTGGCGATCCTTGCCAGCCCGGCACGATCAGATAGCGAATTGATTCGTTGCGCATCGGGAGCCCTCCGGCTACGTGTCTGTTCGTGGCCGATTATAGGGACCGGAGCTATATCTTCTAAGGAATAAGAAGCTATTTGTTAAGACCTTAAAGGAATATAAACAAGTCTAATGTGCAAGCGTGACTTGCCCGCCAAGAGGCCCTCGAGGACAACTCATCAAGCCTGGGCGGTTCGTACCTTTTCCCCCACCACTTCTTCTTTACGAGCAAACCGGTTCGCCCGCCCAAACGTGCCGAAATCATTAGAGCGCACGCCCATTTCGACCATCACTTTATGCGCCACCGGCGCGGTCATCTGGCGCAGGTAGAACGGTTCTTTCACTACAAAATGATGGATGCCGTGGGTACTGCCGAAGTTGAAACAAAACGCCTGCAACGGCCACATCCACCACGGGTTGAGGATCTGCGTCTGCTGGATCACATTGCCCGGTTCCACGTCGCCGTAGTAGTGCATGTTCGAGCTGACAAAGTGCAGGCAGAAGGTACGCAACACGTTCGGACCGATGATCACCACCGCCGCGATATCGATCACCCGCATCACCGACAACGTGTTCACCGACCATTCGACAAGTGCGCCGAGCAGACTGGTGAGGTAGAGCGTCGCCGAGCCGATCATTCCGGCCAGCGCAAAGGCCAGAATACCCGCGCCAAGGGCGTCCTGATGATTAAGAATCGGGTAGCGTTTACGCAATTCTGTGCCGCGGGCCAGCACCACTTCACGAATATGCGCTGATCGTTGCTGTGCATTCAGGTGCGTGGGACTTGCAGAAGTACCATACATGCTTCCATCCTCTGGTTATTGATGTTCGCATCCTGCCCTGCTCACCTGCGCAGGGCTGTAGCCGTGAACGCCAACCTGTTGACCGGAAGCGCCAATCATCATGATTGAACCCACGTCCCTCGCCAGCTGGACCCGCGCCCTGCGCAAGCAACTCGACGCCCTTGGCCTCGACAGCGACGCACTGTGCCGCGAAGCCGGCCTCGACCCACAATTGATGGACGACCCGAACGCCCGTTATCCGCTATCTGCCACCACGCGTCTGTGGGAAGTGGCGGTCAAGGCCAGCGGCGATCCGGCAATTGGCCTTCGGGTCTCACGCTTCGTCAGCCCGACCACGTTTCACGCCCTGGGTTATGCGCTGGTGGCCAGCGGCAGCCTGCGGGAAGTCTTCGAGCGGATCGTGCGTTACCACCAGGTGGTCAGCGATGCGCTGGAGCTGGAGTTGAACCAGGTTGGCGAGCGCTATTGTTTTCATTTGAGGGTCCCTGAGGGCAGCCCGAGACCGGCGTTCGAGGCCATCGACGCCTTCGCAGCGATCTATGTCCGTACCTGCCGCAGCCGCCTGGGCCGGGATTACGCACCGTTAGCAGTGTATCTGCGTCGACCGGAACCGGCGGACCCGAAGCATTGGCATGCGGTGTTCCGTGCGCCGATTTTTTTCGCCGCCGACGAGGACCGGTTGGAGTTTGCCGTCAGCGATTTCGACAGTCATCTGGATGACGCCAACCCGGAGCTGGCCGAGCACAACGAAACGATGCTCAAACACACCCTGGTGCAACTGCAACCGCTGACTTGGGAACGCAAGGTCCGCTCGGCCATTGAAGCGCAATTGCCGGAAGGCGAACCTTCTGCCGAACACATCGCCCAGACCTTGCACCTGAGCCTGCGCAGCCTGCAACGGCATCTGGCCGATGAGGGCTGTCGTTTTGATACCTTGCTCAACGAGTGTAGGGAGAACCTGGCGCTGCTGCACCTGCGCGACCCGCAGTGCTCATTGAGCGAGATCAGTTACCTGCTGGGCTTCGCCGACACCAGTAGCTTCAGCCGCGCCTTCAAACGCTGGACCGGGATGACACCGGGGCAGTTTCGGGATGGGTTGCGATAAAGCACCAACGACAATCCCGTAGTAGCTGGCGCAGCCTGCGTTCGACTCGGTCCGCGCTCGGGCGCAGCAGTCGTAAAACCAGACAACGCGGTGCTTCAAACAGATCTGAGCGTCTGAATTACGAGGCCTGCGGCCTCGAACGCAGCCTTCGGCAGCTGCTACGGGTTTGCACTACGCCCACGTCTGAGCAACTTACGCACCCGCGCCACCAGCTCGGCCACCGAAAACGGCTTGAGCAAGTAATCATCATCGTGCAATTCAAGATCCCGCAGCCGATCCTCAATCCCGTCTCTGGTGGTCAGAAACAGCACCGGCGTTGCACCGCGCCGACGAATCTGTTGCAGCAATTGCCAGGCATTGAGCCCGGGCAACATGACGTCCAGGACGATCAGGTCATACTCAGGCTGCTCGTCGATAAAGCGTCGCCCCTGCATCCCGTCAACCGCCACATCCACCGCAAAACTTGCCTCGCTCAGGCCTTGAGCCAGGAGCTTCGCGACCTCAGGCTCGTCGTCCACTAACAGCAAACGCATGGCACACCTCGATTAATCATCTGTACAGGCTAGGCGCCTTGGCGGTCATTGCCCATCACTAACGGTTATTTCGGATGAGCCGACTCAATCATCCCTGCGCCGCAGCACGTAATCTCTCCAGGTCGACAACTTCGATCTCGCCATAACTCAGATTGAGAATACCCTGACCTTGCAGCTCCTTGAGGATCTGATTGGTGGTCTGCCGGGAGAGCGAGAGCATTAACGCCAACTGCTCCTGGGGCAATTGCAGGACCCGTCGCGAGTGCTCGGTCTCACCGTAACCTTCGGCGATCAGCAGCAAGCGATGAGCCACGCGTACAGCCGCCGGCATCAGGCTCAGCTGTTCGAGGTTGATGAACGTCAGGCGTAGCTTGTGGCTCATCAACAGTGCCAAATGCCGCCAGTATTGCGGGTGTTCTTCCAGCAGCTCGAGCAACGCGGCCTGAGACACATGCAACAGGACGCACAAGCCAACACCATAAGCGTCGTGGGTTCGCGGCTGGCCATCGAACAGGCAGATTTCACCGAACCAGTGCGGCGGTTCGACCAGGCTCAGCAGTGCCTCCTTGCCCTGCTCATTCACTGCGCCAATGCGCACCGCACCTTCAAGCACCGCGTACAATCCACAGGGTGGATCGCCACGCTTGAACAGCCGTTGCCCCGGCGCCAGACGCCGCACCCTGGCGATCGCCAGCAGACTATCCTGGAACAAGGCAGGCAAATGGTTGAACCACTGACCGCTCAACAAACGCGGACGCCAGGCCTGTATATCCATGAGAACTCCAAGATGATTGTCGCCTGGCTGACAGAGCGAAGACTGAGCGCAGGGCATGATCGAACTCCCTACAGGAGGAAACAACAATGAAAAGCCTCGTTGACCATCTCAGTCAATACGCCGCCTACCACCGCGACCCGCGCAATATCGCCAGCCACTTTATCGGCATTCCGCTGATTGTGGTCGCCGTTGCGGTGTTGCTGTCACGGCCGCAATGGCCGGTGGCCGGGCTCTGGGTGTCTCCAGCGGTGCTGCTGGCATTGGCCTCGGCGTGGTTTTATGTACGCCTGGAAGTACGCTTTGGGGTAGTAATGACCGCCCTGCTTGGCCTGTCAGTTTGGCTAGGTCATATTCTCGCGCAGGACAGCACATGGGTCTGGCTCGGCAGCGCAATCGGCATGTTTGTGGTCGGCTGGGCGATTCAGTTTGTCGGCCATCACTACGAAGGGCGCAAACCGGCGTTTGTCGATGACGTATCGGGATTGATCGTCGGGCCGCTATTTGTCGTGGCCGAATTGGCGTTCATGCTGGGGTTTCGGCATGACCTCAATGAACAGATCGAAGCGCGGGCCGGGGTCGTACGAATCAATCCGAAACGCGCTGCGGCGTAAGACGCCATCGCGGGCAAGCCTCGCTCCTACAAGTCCGTGGAATGATCGTTCCCACGCTCCCGCGTGGGAATGCCTCACTGGACGCTCTGCGTCCGCTCTTGTGACGCAGGGCGTCACGGGCTGCATTACCACGCAGAGCGTGGAAACGATCTGATGACCTTTTTAGAGGTTGGCGACCTTCTGCCAGACCTTCGGTTTGAAGAACAATGTCTCGCCGCGCGCCAGACCAATCAGGCTGTCGTGGTCTTTCACCACTTCAGCTTCGATCAGCTCGCTTTGACCTTCAACTTTCAAGGTCACCCGGGTAGTCGCCCCCAGCGGGCGGATGTCGCGCACTTCAGCGGCGTGGTGGTCTTGCAGCTCATGGCGCGACAGCGATACTTCGTGGGGGCGGAACAATACGTGGTTGTCCTCGCCAATGTGCAGGCGGTTGGAGTCGCCGAGGAAGTGATAAACAAAATCGCTGGCCGGGTTTTCGTAGACGTCGCCCGGTGAGCCAATCTGCTCGATCACGCCTTTGTTCATCACCACGATGCGGTCGGCGACTTCCATCGCCTCTTCCTGGTCGTGGGTCACGAACACCGAGGTCAGGTTGATGTCTTCGTGCAACCGCGCCAGCCAGCGGCGCAGTTCTTTACGGACCTTGGCATCCAGCGCACCGAAGGGTTCGTCCAGCAGCAGGACTTTCGGCTCCACCGCCAAGGCGCGAGCCAGGGCGATACGTTGACGCTGACCGCCGGAGAGCTGTTCCGGGTAGCGATCGGAGAGCCAGTCCAGTTGAACCATGTTCAGCAGTTCGTGGACTTTGACCGCGATCTGGCTTTCGGTCGGGCGCTGGTTCTTCGGCTTCATGCGCAAACCGAACGCCACGTTGTCGAACACCGTCATGTGACGGAACAAGGCGTAGTGCTGGAACACGAACCCGACGTTGCGATCACGCACATCGTGGCCGGAGACGTCTTCGCCGTGGAAGACGATGTTGCCTTCATCCGGGGTTTCGAGGCCGGCGATGATCCGCAGCAAGGTGGTCTTGCCGCAGCCGGACGGGCCCAGCAGCGCTACCAGTTCACCGCTCTGGATGTCCAGATTGATGCTGTTCAGGGCCTTGAAGGCGTGGAAGTTCTTGCTGACATTACGGACTTCGATCGACATGATTTATTCCTCCGCCGCACTGGCGCGCAGGCGGTTAATACGGTTCTCGCTCCACTGCTTGAGCAGCAGGATGAAGAGCGCCAGGATCAGCAACAGGCTCGCAACGGCAAACGCGGCGACGTGGTTGTATTCGTTATAGAGAATCTCGACATGCAGCGGCAGGGTGTTGGTTACCCCGCGTATGTGCCCGGAAACCACCGAGACCGCCCCGAACTCACCCATCGCCCGCGCAGTGCAGAGCACCACGCCGTAAATCAGCCCCCACTTGATGTTCGGCACCGTTACGTGCCAGAACATCTGCCAGCCGTTGGCGCCCAGCAACCGCGCGGCTTCTTCTTCCTGAGTACCCTGCTCCTGCATCAGCGGGATCAGCTCCCGGGCCACGAACGGTACGGTGACGAAGATGGTCGCCAGGACGATGCCCGGCAAGGCGAAGACAATCTGGATGTCGTGGTCCTGTAGCCACGGGCCAAAGATTCCCTGGGCGCCGAACATCAGCACATAGACCAGACCTGCGATCACCGGCGAGACCGAGAACGGCAAATCGATCAGGGTCACCAGCATGCTCTTGCCGCGAAACGAGTATTTACTGACGCACCAGGCGGCGCTGACGCCGAACACCAGGTTGAGCGGCACTGAAATCAGCACGGCGATCACCGTCAGTCTCAGGGCCGATAGTGCATCCGGCTCGAAGATCGCGGTGAAGAATGCACCCAGGCCAAGTTTCAAGCCTTGGGACACCACGATAAACAGCGGCAGCAGCAGGAACAGGGCAAAAATCAGCCAGCCGAGGCTGATCAGAATCCGCCGGGAAACAGCACTGCCACGACGGGCAGCGTTGGCCGTGGAAGCGCTGGCAAGCGTTGAACTGGACATATTCCGGGCCTCCTTATGGGGTTTCGATGCGCCGCTGCAACAAGTTGATCAGCAGCAACAGGACGAAGGAAACCACCAGCATCAGCACACCGATGGAGGTGGCGCCGGTGTAGTCGTATTGGTCGAGCTTGACCATGATCAGCAGCGGCAGGATCTCGGTTTTCATCGGCATGTTGCCAGCAATGAAGATCACCGATCCGTATTCGCCGACGCCCCGGGCAAAGGCCAGGGCGAAACCGGTCAGCCATGCAGGCAACAAGGCCGGCACGAGGATGTAGCGAAACACCTGCAACGGCTTGGCACCCAGGCAGGCGGCGGCTTCTTCGACTTCACGGGGAATGTCGGCCAGAACCGGCTGCACCGTACGCACCACAAACGGCAGGGTGACGAAGGTCAGCGCCAGCGTGATGCCGAGCGGTGTGTAGGCGATCTTGAAACCCAGGTCGGCAGCGAACTGGCCCACCAGCCCGGTCGGCGTGTACAGCGCAGTCAGCGCTATACCGGCCACGGCCGTCGGCAGCGCGAACGGCAGATCGATCATCGCGTCGATGATCTTGCGGCCGGGAAAGGTGTAACGCACCAGTACCCAGGCCAGCAACGTGCCGATGATGCCGTTGATAATCGCGGCATACAGCGCGGTACCGAAACTGAGCTTCAACGCCGCCAGCACCCGTGGTGCCGAGATGATTGCCCAGAACTGATCCCAGGTGAGTTGAGCGGCATGCACGAACATCGCCGCCAGGGGGATGAGCACAATCAGGCTGAGGTACACCAAGGTGTACCCCAGCGTCAGCCCGAAGCCGGGTATGACGGGGGAGATACGACGCGACATAAAAGTCCTTGGTTGACTGAACGGACACGCAAAGCCCGCAAACGAATGCGGGCTCTGTAGGAGCAGCCGGTCGACGCTCGATTGCTCGCGATGGTCGTTAACGATGATGCGTTTTTACTGGGTAAACGCGGCGCTCTTGAGTCCATCGCGAGCAAGCTCGCTCCTACAATTTTTCCTTACTGAGCCGTGTAGATCTGGTCGAACACACCGCCGTCATTGAAGAATTTCGGTTGGGCAGTCTTCCAGCCGCCAAAGTCCTTGTCGATAGTCACCAGATCCAGTTTCGGGAACTGTTTGGCGTACCTGGCGGCCACGTCCTTGTCACGCGGACGATAGAAGTTTTTCGCCGCAATTTCTTGACCGGCCGGGCTGTACAGGTGTTTCAGGTAGGCTTCGGCGATCTGCTCGTTGCCCTTTTTCCCGGCGTTCTTGTCGACGACGGCAACAGGCGGCTCAGCGAGGATCGACAGCGAAGGTACGACGATGTCGAACTTGTCAGCGCCACCCTCTTCTTTCAGCGCCAGGAACGCTTCGTTTTCCCAGGCCAGCAACACATCGCCCTGACCGTTGTTGACGAAGGTGATGGTTGAGCCACGAGCGCCAGTGTCCAGCACCGGAACGTGTTTGAAGAGTTCTTTGACGTATTCCTGAGCCTTGGCTTCGCTACCGCCGGCTTTCAGGCCATAGGCCCAGGCGGCAAGGAAGTTCCAGCGTGCGCCGCCGGAGGTTTTCGGGTTGGGCGTGATCACTTCAACGCCATTTTTGGTCAGATCGCCCCAGTCCTTGATCCCTTTAGGGTTGCCCTTGCGCACCAGGAACACGATGGTCGAGGTGTAAGGCGTGCTGGCATCCGGCAGGCGTTTTTGCCAATCGGCCGGCAGGGTCTTGCCGAGCTTGGCGATTTCGTCGATATCACCGGCCAGGGCCAGGGTTACCACGTCAGCACGCAGACCATCGATCACCGCCCGGCCTTGTTTGCCCGAGCCACCGTGGGATTGCTGGATTTTGACGTTGTCACCGGCGTGATCTTTCTTCCAGAAGCTGACGAACTCAGCGTTGTAATCCTGATACAGCTCACGGGTCGGGTCATACGACACGTTGAGCAACTCATAATCCTTGGCAACCGCGGAACCAGCAAAAACGGCACTGGCCAGAGCGGCCAGGGCGTAACGGCGAATCGACGACATAGTGAAAGCTCCTGAAATTCTTGGGGTGCTGGCTTTTCTTATGGATTCTGGAATCGGGCCGCGTTCGGATGATCTTTTGACGTTGTTAATCGCTTCAGCCCGGTTTGTTACCAGGGTTCTGCAAACGGAATTTTTCTTTGCGTTCGATCTGTACCACTTGAGCGTTGTGCACGGTGATTTCCACCGCACCGAAGCGCAGATCGCGCAATGCGCTTTGAATCTCGCGCAAAATGGCTGCTTCGTCCTGGCCGTCAACGCTACGTAGAGATGCGCTCATGGTGCTGCTCCTTGAATGAGATGTGCCCTGCAGTGGCGGCACTGCTTACGGCGTGAGAGCAATAGTAGACAGGCGGTTATATTCTTAAAAATACTATTTAAGAATGTTTATATAACCAAAATAAATTAGCCGAAGGGGCGCGGGTTTGCGGGGGGATTGGGGGGCAAGATTAAAAGTTGATCGTTCCCACGCTCCTGCGTGGGAATGCATCCAGTGACGCTCTGCGTCACATCAACGGCGGACGCAGAGCGTCCCGGGCGGCATTCCCACGCGGAGCATGGGAACGATCAACTGCCCCTTCAGCCAGCGTCATTACCGAATCACCGGCGCCTTCGCCCAGTCGAGCTCCTGAGCTGGCACCGGCCGCCCAAACCAGTAGCCCTGGCCAAGATCACAGGCATGATCGAGCAGAAATCCCGCCTGCTCTATCTGTTCGATGCCTTCGGCGTGCACTTGCATGCCCATGCTTTGCGCAAGGGCGATAATCACCCGAACGATGGCCGCATCGTCGTCATCCCAAGGCAATCCGGCGACAAAGCCCTGATCGATCTTGAGTTTGTGCACCGGCAACCGTTTAAGCCGCAACAGCGATGAATAGCCGGTGCCGAAATCATCGATCGCCAGGCGCAACCCCAATTCGCGCAGCCGGTGCATTTGCTCCAGCGCCACTTCCGGATCGTCCATCACCGCGCTTTCGGTGACTTCCAGCTCCAGAAATGCCGGATCCAGGCCCGTGTCGTGCAACACCTGGGCAACCTGCTGATACAGCTCGCGACGGGCAAACAGGCGACTGGAGACATTTACCGCGACGAACGACAACGCCACTCCTGCCTTCAACCATTGGCACATTTGCTGACAGGCTTGCTGCATAACCCAGGCGTCGATCTCGGCAATCAATCCGGTGCGTTCGGCAATCGGAATGAACTCACCCGGCGCCACCAGCCCACGCTCCGGGTGCTCCCAGCGCACCAGGGCCTCGACGCCAATCAATCGACTGGACTGCAAGTCATGCACCGGCTGGTAGTAAACCCGCAGTTCCTGCTGCTCGAGTGCGCGGCGCAACTGGCCGGCGATCTCCACCCGGTGCTGGGCATGGGCGGTGAGTTCTTCGGTGTACAAGGCATAGCCTTCACGCCCGCAACTTTTGGCCTTGAACAGCGCCGAATCCGCATTACGCAGCAATTGTCCGGCACTCAACGCATCGCTGGGGAACAGGCTGATGCCGATGCTGGCGCTGATGAAGAGTTGGTGCCCGCTGAATCCGAACGGTTCTTTCAGACCGTCAATGATCCGCTGGGCCAACGCTGCTGCCTGCATCAATTGCGGGCAACTTTCGGCCAGCACGGCAAACTCGTCGCCGCCCAGCCGCGCCAGGGTAATCCCGGGGCCGAACATGCCTTGCAGGCGCTCGGCCACGGCCTTGAGCAATTGATCGCCGACGTTGTGGCCGAGACTATCGTTGATGATCTTGAAGTGATCCAGATCGATCAACAACAAGGCGCAACCGCGCTTGTGGATCTGCGCCGAGGCCAGTGCCTGTTCGGCCCGGTCGGTAAACAGCAAACGGTTGGGCAGGTCGGTCAGCGGATCATGGTGCGCCAGGTGGGCCAGCTCATGCTCGGAGTCCTTGGTCGCGCTGATGTCAGAGAACACCGCGACGTAATGGCTGAGCCCACCGTGATCATCGCGAATGGCCCGGATGGTCTGCCATTGCGGGTAAATATCACCGTTTTTTCGCCGGTTCCAGATCTCGCCGCTCCATTCGCCGGTGCTTTTCAGTGACTCGAACATCGCCTCATAGAACGTCGGCGGATGATGGCCGGACTTGAACATGCTCGGCTGGTGGCCAAGCACTTCTGCAGTTTGATAGCCGGTAATTTCCATGAACGCACGGTTCACATGGACGATCAGCCCCTGACGGTCACTGACCAGCACCCCCTCGCGAGTGCAATCGAACACCGCCGCTGCCTGACGCAAACGCTCGCGGTCCTCACTGCGGTGGCGCAACGTTGCGTCAATACCGAGAAAACGCAGCAATCGTGCGCGGGCAATGAAGATCAGTCCGGCACTGAACACTGCCCATACATAGCCGTTGATCAGTTGCCCACGGGCCAGATCGGTCGACTCATCGAAGAAGTTGTTCAATAAATAACCACTGAACTGCAGCCAGAGAACAGACAGCAGTAGATAGAGCAGCGCCGCACGCAGAGCGGCGCGATAAGAAGCTGACATAAGGCAGTCAATATCCCTACAAAAGGCTAGGGATTATAGCGGAAGAAACATTCCCCCACTCTTATCTGAAAGGGTGACTGGTTTTATCTGTACGCTGAGGGATAATGCGCTCGCTGTTTTTTATTTTATCGAGGGCCATACAGCCTATGTGGTACAACGGTTTTCTCGACTTGTCGCCTTGGCAACTGGTGGCAGTCACCCTGTTGATGACCCACGTGACCATTGTCGGCGTCACGGTCTATCTGCACCGCTATTCAGCCCATCGCTCTCTGGAGCTCAATGCTGGCCTGAAACACTTCTTCCGCTTCTGGCTGTGGCTGACCACGGCGCAGAACACCCGCGAGTGGACTGCGATCCACCGCAAGCACCACGCCAAATGCGAAACCGTCGATGACCCGCACAGCCCGGTGATCAAAGGTCTCTCCACCGTTTTGCGCAAGGGCGCCGAGCTGTATCGCGCTGAAGCCGAAAACCCCGAGACGCTGCGCATCTATGGCAAGAACTGCCCGGACGACTGGATCGAACGCAACCTCTACACCCGCTACCCGCTGCTGGGCGTGGCGATCATGGGCGTCATCGACCTGCTGCTGTTCGGCACCATCGGCATCACCGTCTGGGCGATCCAGATGATGTGGATTCCGGTCTGGGCCGCCGGCGTCATCAACGGTCTGGGCCACGCCGTCGGCTACCGTAACTTCGAATGTCGCGACGCGGCGACCAATCTGGTGCCCTGGGGCATCCTGGTCGGTGGCGAAGAACTGCACAACAACCATCACACCTACCCTAACTCCGCCAAACTGTCAGTGAAGAAATGGGAGTTCGACCTCGGCTGGGCCTGGATCCAGGTCTTCAGTTTCCTGCGTCTGGCCAAGGTTCAGCGGGTCGCGCCGATCGCCCACCGGGTCGAAGGTAAAGGCCATCTGGACATGGACACTGCCATGGCGATCCTCAACAATCGCTTCCAGATCATGGCCCAGTACCGCAAATTGGTCATCGCACCGCTGGTCAAACAAGAACTGGAAAAGGTCGATCACTCGGTCCGTCACCAGTTCCACCGGGCCAAACGTCTGCTCTCGCGAGAAACCAGCCTGCTGGATGACAAGCACCACCTGCGCATTCAGACCATGCTCGAACACAGCCAGGCGCTGAAGGTAATTTACGAGAAACGCCTCGCCTTGCAACAGATCTGGGTCAAGACCAGTTCCAATGGTCATGACATGCTGGCTGCGATCAAGGAGTGGGTTCACGAAGCCGAAGCCAGCGGGATTCAATCGCTGCGCGACTTCGCCCACCAGTTGAAAACCTACTCGTTGCGCCCCGCCTCCGCCTGACACCGTTGATCGGTGCGCCCCGTTTGCGGGCGCACCCTGCGGAACCTGGCTGCCCCCTACATCAAGGAATAATTCGCCATCCAAAGTGGCCGTGCAGTCTTGCGCCCCGGCGATCTGTTCAGGCGCATTGGCGGTGAGGAGTTCGCGGTGAGTTTCGCCCGGCTCGTCCTACAGGTTCTGCGTCGCTGCCGCAGACTGCGATCTTTTAGCCTTTGCGTAGCCGCATAAGTTCCGGTAGCCCAATCTTGAGCAAGCGTGCAGTCTTGCTTTTGGCAATATTCTCAAGACCCTCTGAAGGCCTCAGGCGGGCCAGTTGTGCCGAGATATTCATTACCAGCGCTTCGCGCGAATACACCCCGCCACCGAGCTGGTAGACCGCCGCGATCAGCTCGCGCAGCTCCAGCGGTAAACGCCAGCGCGTGCGCAGTGCCGATCCGTAGGCGGCGCCGAACGCTTCGAGCGCGTCGCCGATCTGTTCTTGATCATCCAGCTCGCCGCCAGCCTGCTTCCATTCTTGCAAGCACCGCAGCAACGCCAGATCACCCAGGCGATGCAGCATGCCGGCGCAATAGCAGCGCTCCTGATCCAGGTCCAGCAAGCGCGCGAGCGTACGACCGTATTGCGCCGTGTGCAGCGACAGCTCCCAATAACGCTCGGCGTAATCGACCAGCGCGGGGTCACTGAGGCGGGCACTGCGCTTGAGCGCCAGGCCGAGAATCAGGTTCATGCTTTGTCCTGTGCCCAGCCTGTGCAACGCCTGGGACAGGGTCTGCACAGAGTCGCCATGATGCTGCGCAGCACTATTGGCAGCGGCGATCAGCACCGCAGTAATTTGCGGATCAGTGCGGACTTCCTCTTCCAGTCGTTTCAGGTCCAGCCCGTCCGGGTTGAGACTGCGTTTGATCGCCAACTGCACGTCGGCCAGCAATGGCGCGCCATCAGACACTTCACGTCGGTGCTCAAGAAAAACCGACAAGCTCATGCCAGGCGCCAACGCCGCAGGCTCACACGAGACTGACTGACCTGCGCTCAGCAGCAGATCCTGCAGACGCTGGCTCAGGCTTTCCATGTTCAAGGGCTTGGTCAAATAAGCCGTAGGCGCCAACGGCAAGACCTCACGCACGCTGGCGCTGTCATTGCGGCTGCTCATGAGGATAAACGGCAGCACTGGGTTACGCCGACGCTGACGCACGCTACGCAGCAAGCCAAGGCCATCGACGCCCGACAACTCCCAATCGGCGATCACCAGGTCATAAGGGTTTTCGCTCAAAAGCTCCAGCGCCTTTTGCCCGTCAGCACACACATCCAGCCTGGCGTCGCAGCGCACGTTCAACAACACCTGTTTGAGCAGGTCACGAGACCAAGGGTCCGCCTCGGCAATCAACACTCGTGGTACAGCAGGTAAATCAACCGCAGTCATCTGCACGCTCCAAAGGCAATGCTCGCACCTTAGCCAAGGCGGGCACTTCGATACAGCGCAAAAACCGGGGTGCGCCGACAAACCCATAAAAAAACCCGCCGAAGCGGGTTTTTTGTCGATCAGATCACAGACTGCAATCAGAGCTCAGAGAAGCACTCTTCAATGATTGCCAGACCTTTGTCCAGTTGCTCGTCCGGCGAAGTCAGAGGCACCAGTACGCGCAACACGTTGCCGTAAGTACCGCACGACAGCAGGATCAGCCCCTTGTCGCGTGCCTTGGCCACAACCTGAGCCACAGCAGCGGCGTTCGGCTTGTGGCTGTCGCCGTTTTCGAACAGCTCGACCGCGATCATCGCGCCCAGTGCACGCACTTCGCCGATGACCGGGTATTTGGCCTGAATGGCCTTCAGGCCAGTCACCAGACGCTCGCCGACCGCTTTGCAACGATCCAGCAGGTGCTCTTCTTCGAACACTTCCATCACGGCCAAAGCCGCAGCGCAAGCAATCGGGCTACCCGCGTAGGTGCCGCCCAGGCCGCCTGGAGCGATGGCATCCATGTACTCAGCCTTGCCGCAAACACCGGCCAACGGGAAGCCGCCAGCGATGGATTTGGCGAAGGTGGTCAGGTCGGCAGCGACGCCCATCTGTTCCATGGCGAAGAAAGTGCCGGTACGGCCTGCGCCGGTTTGCACTTCGTCAGCGATCAACAGAATGCCGTGCTGGTCGCACAGGGCACGCAGACGGGCCATGAACGCCTTCGGCGCGACGTAGAAACCGCCTTCGCCCTGGACTGGCTCGATGATGATCGCAGCGATGTCACGAGGCTCGGCGTCGTTCTTGAAGATGCGCTCGATGCTGGCGATCGAATCGTCGATGCTCACGCCATGCAGTTCGTTCGGGTACAGCGCGCGGAAGATGCCGCCTGGCATCAGACCCATGCCGGCCGAGTAAGGCACGACTTTACCGGTCAGGCCCAGGGTCATCATGGTGCGACCGTGGTAAGCGCCGGTGAAGGCAATCACGCCAGCACGGCCAGTAGCGGCACGAGCGATTTTCACAGCGTTTTCGACAGCTTCGGAACCGGTGGTGACCAGCAGGGTTTTCTTGGCGAAGTCACCCGGAACCTTGGCGTTAATCTTTTCGCACAGTTCCACGTACGGCTCGTAGGCCAGAACCTGAAAGCAGGTGTGAGTCAGCTTGTTCAGCTGCGCGGTCACGGCTGCGATAACTTTCGGGTGCAGGTGACCGGTATTGAGTACCGCGATGCCGCCCGCGAAGTCGATGAACTCACGACCTTCAACGTCGGTCACGGTGGCGTTCTTCGCCGACTCGGCGAAGATCGGGTGAATCTGGCCAACACCGCGTGGTACAGCGGCTTCACGGCGTTTCATCAGGGAAGCGTTCGTCTTGCTCATAATGTCCTCATTCGCCGCTCATCGGTCGGCGTGGTCCAAGGAATACGTGACGGGGAGGCAACTACGGCAGCATGCGATGATCGACTGCCACAGCGTTCCCGGCCACAGAGAAAAATCGTTTGAAACCAGAAAGGGACAGCGCTCTCGTGCCCCTCTCCGCTCAACGCTTTGCCGGGGTTAGATGCCCAGGCAGAGGTATTTGATTTCCAGGTAATCTTCGATGCCGTACTTGGAGCCTTCACGGCCCAGGCCCGAGGCCTTGATGCCGCCGAACGGCGCGACTTCGTTGGAGATCAACCCGGTGTTGACGCCGACCATGCCGTATTCCAGGGCTTCAGCCACACGGAACACACGACCCAGGTCACGAGCATAGAAATACGAGGCCAGACCGAACTCGGTGTCGTTGGACATCGCGATCACTTCGGCTTCGTCTTTGAAGCGGAACAGTGGCGCCAATGGACCGAAGGTTTCTTCCTTCGCCACAGCGGCACTTTTCGGCACGTTAGTCAGGATGGTCGGTTCAAAGAAGTTACCTTCCATGACCTTGCCACCGGCCAGCAGGGTCGCGCCTTTGCTGAGGGCGTCAGCAATGTGCTCCTGAACCTTGGCCACGGCTTTTTCGTCGATCAGGGGACCGGTGGTGGTGCCGTCTTCCAGACCGTTACCGATTTTCAGCTTGGCCACAGCCACTTTCAGCTTTTCGGCGAACGCGTCGTAGACCGAATCCTGAATGTACAGACGGTTAGCGCAGACGCAGGTCTGGCCATTGTTGCGGTACTTGGAAATGATCGCGCCTTCGACTGCCTTATCCAGATCGGCATCGTCGAACACGATGAACGGCGCGTTGCCGCCCAGTTCCAGGGAAACTTTCTTGATGTCCTTGGCGCATTCAGCCATCAGCTGACGACCGATTTCGGTCGAGCCGGTGAAGGACAGTTTGCGTACGATCGGGTTGCTGGTCAGCTCGCCGCCGATATCGCCAGCGCTGCCGGTGACCACGCTCAGCACGCCTTTCGGGATACCGGCACGGTGTGCCAGCTCAACCAGCGCCAGAGCGGAGAACGGGGTTTGCGAAGCAGGTTTGATCACCATGGTGCAACCGGCGGCCAGAGCCGGGCCGGCTTTACGGGTGATCATCGCGGCCGGGAAGTTCCACGGGGTGATCGCGGCGGTGACACCAATCGGCTGCTTGATCACGATCAGGCGCTTGTCCGGCTGGTGGCCAGGAATCACGTCACCGTAAATGCGCTTGGCTTCTTCGGCGAACCACTCGATGAACGACGCGGCGTAAACGATTTCGCCTTTGGCTTCGGCCAATGGCTTGCCTTGCTCGAGGGTCATCAGGCGACCGAGGTCGTCCTGGTTTTCAATCAACAGTTCGAACCAGCGACGCAGCTTGTTCGCACGCTCTTTGGCGGTCAGTGCACGCCAGGCCGGCAGCGCTTTGTCAGCAGCTTCGATGGCACGACGGGTTTCGGCAGCACCCATTTTCGGCACCGTACCCAGAATTTCGCCCGTTGCCGGGTTGTTAACCTTGATCGTCTGACCATTGTCCGCATCGACCCAAGCGCCATCGATATAGGCTTGCTGGCGGAACAACTGGGTGTCTTTGAGCTGCATGTGGGCTTTTCCTTAACAGCACCGCGCGGAGCGGAGCGAATTATTGATTGTAGAAAGGCGCCTCAAGGGCTGCCGTCAGGAAATTCATTCACCGGGCCGAAGCACATAAATAGCGCACATAATGAAACTCGCGCGGTTCAGCACCCAGACAAGAGCGTTTGAAATCTCAAACGAATCCTAGGATCAAAGGGGGTAAAGGACAATAGGTTGTTCGAAAAAAAGAACGAAAACGCCGCTTTTGCTGAAATTTTCTGATCAACGTAGCAAACGGCCGTATAGCGGCCCAGAAAAATCAGGCGATTCAGCGGCATGGACGCCCGCGATGCATATGAGTATCATGGCGCCCGCACTGCACCAGTAGCTCAGCTGGATAGAGTACTGCCCTCCGAAGGCAGGGGTCGTGGGTTCGAATCCCGCCTGGTGCACCATCTTCTTTCCCTTGCATGACAAGGGGATAGCGCTCCTGAAAGAAACCTGTCCTGGTCCTGAAAGTCGTTTTTGCCAGAATTTTTCCACACGTGAACGTGGCGGGAATGGTCGAAATGGCAACAATCAGGAATCGCGGCGAGTATCAGTGGGAAGCGCAAATCCGCCGCAAGGGCTATCCAGTCCGACGCCAAACCTTCGAAACCAGAACCGACACCCAAGCCTGCGCGCGCATGATCGAAAGCGAAATCGACCGCTATGCGTCGTGGTGAGATTTTTGAACTGCACTGGAAAAATGTGAGCCTGGATCGCAGATCCGGAGCGCAAAGCCCTGAGGAATATTTCCCTCCAGTCTTTGAATAGTGCCAGCCGTGTAGAAGCCCCACCAAACTGTGTTTGGTGGGGCTTTATTTTACAGGGCCATATCAGCTGCGGGATTACTCTCGTGCTGAGGTTTCGCCTGAGCTGGAGCAAGGTTTTGTGGAGCACCCGCCTGATCGATCACGGGTGGGGGATTAAGTTGGAGGACTTGACTGGTATACGCCCACTCTTGATGAACGCGATCGGCGCTATCGTTGAGCTTGGTACCGTAACTCGGAATGATCTGATGCAGCTTCTCCTGCCAGGCAGGGGTGGCGACCTTGTCCTTGAACACGCTCTCAAGCACGTTCAGCATGATCGGAACCGCGGTAGACGCGCCTGGCGATGCACCCAGCAAACCTGCAATGCTGCCGTCCTGGGAGCTGACAACCTGGGTTCCCAGTTTCAGTACGCCGCCCTTTTCCTCATCGCGCTTGATGATCTGGACACGCTGGCCTGCTTGCCACAGACGCCAGTCTTCCTTCTTGGCGTTGGGGAAGTATTCCTTCAGGGCATTGAAGCGGTCATCATCCGACAGCATGAGCTGGCCGGCCAGGTATTCAACCAATGGATATTGCTCGATGCCGACCTTGGTCATAGGCCAGATGTTGTGTGCGGTCGTGCTCGTCAGCAGATCGAAGTAGGAGCCTTCTTTCAGGAACTTCGTGGAGAAGGTCGCGAAAGGGCCAAACAGGATCACGCGCTTGCCATCCAGCACGCGGGTATCCAGGTGCGGGACCGACATGGGCGGTGCGCCAACGGAAGCCTTGCCATAAGCCTTGGCCATATGCTGTTCAGCGATCGCCGGGTTATCGGTCACCAGGAAGGAGCCGCCTACCGGGAAGCCTGCATATTCCTTGGCTTCAGGAATGCCCGACTTCTGCAGCAGATGCAGTGCACCGCCGCCCGCGCCAATAAACACGAACTTGGCGTCAGTTTGGGTTTCAGAGCCGTCTTTCAGGTTCTTGTAGGAAACACGCCAGGAACCGTCTTTATTGCGCGTGATGTCTTGCACTTCACTCGAAAGCTTCAGGTTGAAGTTAGGCTTGGTTTGCAGATACCCGACGAACTGGCGTGTGATCTCGCCGAAATTGACATCCGTACCGATTGGGGTCCAGGTAGCCGCGACCTTTTGCTTCGGGTCACGTCCCTCCATCATCAGCGGAACCCATTTCTTGATTTGTTCCGGGTCTTCGGAATACTGCATGCCCCCGAACAGCGGACTGGTCTGGAGAGCGTCGTAGCGCTTCTTCAAGAACTGGATATTGTCATCGCCCCACAAGAAGCTCATGTGCGGCGTGGAGTTGATGAAGGAATGGGGATTCTTCAGGACGTTGTTATTGACTTGCCATGCCCAGAATTGACGCGTGATCTGGAAGAACTCATTGATTTCAATGGCCTTGGAGATATCGACCTTGCCATTCTTGTCTTCTGGCGTGTAGTTCAACTCAGCCAGGGCAGAATGGCCGGTACCGGCATTGTTCCAGCCGTTCGAGCTTTCCTGGGCGACGCCATCGAGGCGTTCAACCATTTCCATTGACCAGCCGGGTTCGAGTTCATTGAGCCCAACCCCCAGGGTCGAACTCATGATGCCGCCGCCAATGAGTAGCACATCCACTTTTTTTGCCTCGGCCGCGTGAGCGGGCACGAGCGTCATCGACATCGCAAGGCCCAGCAGAGCCGTGTTCATTTTTTTCAACATACGGTGATCCCTAAGATAGAACGCCATCCGCCCGCAATCCTTAATCATGAGGTGTCCTGGCTCACGGCATGCAATGCCATATGCCATAGACTCCCGCACTCAGAAGGAATAGAGGGTGGATACAAGGCCGACAGGACACTATCGACCTCACTTTCATGTCCCTCCTGCGCTGACTTCTTGTTGATTATTGGCTCAGCTACTTAGGTGACATTGATTCTGTTGGTACGTCATTGGACGCAGGAAAGATAGATCCGACCCGCTCACTAAAACCGCGCCCGTCGGCTTCTACGGGAAGCCTTCGAGGTTTGGCCACCGCGCATGGACACGTACGATGGGGTCTTTCGTGCCAGTTCGTGTTACCTGATTGCGGCCTGTGGCCGCACCGGCATAGTACCATGAGCTATATAGCATTAGCCGCATGATCGCCAAGCAGCCCTGTCCTGAACAAGGTTTACACCTTCTGACTGATCTTCAGCAGAGGCGGGGCTTTTTCGCAGGCAGGTCACTCGCATTTTCGGTCCTGTCGACCTGCTCAGACTCAACAGTCTCCTCATCCTGCGCTTGCACCGGATGCACTACCTTACGGCTTGCAGCAATGGCTCTGCGTATGTCCTCGCCCATTGTCGGGCAGTTTTTCAGTTTGGAGATGCCGTCAAATCGTTGCGTCATGGCTCACCTCCAACGCGCCGAAAAATGATCCCTCAGCGCCGATAACGCCGCACCACGCTGCTGTTGCTCAGCACATGGTCTTTGATCTTCTCCATCAACTGGGCGCGGGTCAGGCCGGCGGGCAAGGCGTCCGGGGCCAGGTCCAGGGCGTAGAGCTGGATGATGTAGTGGTGAGCGCTGTCGCCGACGGGTGGGCAGGGGCCGACGTAAGTGGTGGTGTTTTTGCTGTTGGTTCCGCCAACCCCCTCGAGGGCAGATTTTGCGCCGACACCAGGCGCAATACGGTGAGTGGTGGCCTTGATCCCGTAATGTACCCAGTGATCGACACCCTGGCCTTTCTGGCCGTCCGGGTCGTACATGACGAAGGCATAGCTGAGGGTGCCTTCAGGGCCTGCATTCCAGCTCAGGGCCGGGGAAGCGTTTTGTCCACCGCAGCCTCTGGCGTCACTGGCGGCTGAGTGGGTGAACAGGCGGTTGTCCGATACACCGGGAATGCTGAGGGTGAAGCGTTCCTGGGCTTGCGCGGGCAGTTGCAGGCAGAGGGCAGCTGCAACGGCCGCAAACCAAGGGTTGAGAGCAAATCGGGTCATACCAAAGCACCTTACGCTGATGGGGCCGTCGTCGGCCTGACGACTATATCTGGACTGTTCGTAAGGTGGCAGTGGAGATGATGTTCTCTGAGTGCACAAAGCAGCCGCTGCCAGTGAATGAGGGCTGGCGGCCGGCGCCATATGACCCAGCCATGCTTTCCTACGACGCCGTCTTCCATGGTGACTACGGGGAAAAGACAAATCCGCACATTCCTTCAGATTCGCCCTGCAAAGCAAAACGCCCAGTCGATCCGCTGATGCGGTGACCGGGCGTTCGACTTGAACCTGCGTGCTTAAGACAGTTGCTGCTGACTCGACAGACGACTTATTGAGCGACGACAGAGCCGCTGAACTTGCTCATCACGAAACCGACAAACTGCTCGACGGTCATTTTCTGGCCGTTGAAATCCACCTGATTGTTGGCGTAGTGCAACTTGGAGACGATGTTGTTGCCGTCCAGTTTTGCCAGTTCAGTCCCGACCGCCATGCTGCTGACCATTTCACTGGTCGTGGCCCCTTGGTCGGCAATGGTCTTGGCATCGGTCTGACCGTCCATCTGCGCTTGCACACTGGCCACGTCGGCGATCATCGGCTTGGACAGCAGCAGATTGAAATCCAATAGCGAAACAAGCTGCTTGCCCACTTCCATTGGCGGCAGCTCCATCGATTGCGGTTTGGTCAGGTCGACGACCAGGCTCACGCGGCCTTCACCGTTGGCGGTATTGAGCGAGAGGTTTTCCAGGGCAATCCGCGGTTTGGCGGCCAGCAGTTTATCCAGATCAGCCTGGACCTGAGCCTGCTCGGCAACGGTCAGCTTCAGCTCTGGCGCCTGCTCACCCGCGGCAGCCGCTGCGGCGGCGGCAGCCTCGTAGGGTCGCAGCTTGTTCTGGTAAACCTGCATCAGCGACATCGCAGAAGGAATATCGACGTTCTTCATGCTCCAGGCCATGTTGGCCGTGCCAACAGCCTTGCCGTTGTAGGCGATTTCGCCAATTTTGTAGTCGGCGCGCCCCGCCAGGCTCGTGCCGGACTCGTCAGAGGAGCTTTTTGCTTCGGAGTTCTTAAGGGTCAGCACCGATTGCTTCTCGCCAAAGGTCGTCTTGGCGCTGGTCAACTCAAGGGTGTTCTGGCCCAGATAAAAGCCGTAGCTGCTCTTGGTAAGATTACTGGCCAGCGTCAGGCCGTTGAGCTCGACCTGAACCGGAGTCTGATCCTCAGCGACCGTCGACAGGTTGAGGCTGTCCATGTAGCCATTGGCTTTGACCTTCTGCGCCTGGGCACTGGCAGAAATATCGACATTCATACCGGAGAATTTCAGGTTGGATTTGTCGTCCAGCGCCAGCTCCAGCGGCAACAGTTCGAACGTGCCGTTGGTAGAACGGTCGTAACCCATGTTGAGCACGCCCTTGAGCGGGGAAGCATCCTTGGTGGCGGCGAACCATTTTTCGGTGAACGGGGTCTTCTCCAGCTCGTAGCGACTGGTCGCCATGACCGGGTACAGCTTCAGCGACATCAGACGCGAGAACGGCAGCGGGCCGTGTTCGATATGGTCGACGAATAGAAATTCAACGCCTTCAGGGGCCGCACCGAACATTTCGCCCTGACCTTTGAGGCGATAGTGCGCGGTACTGCTGAACAACTGGCGATCCAGCGATACCAATTCCAGGGTCGCGGTACCGTTGGAGCCGACCATTGCGGTTTGCAGCTCTTTGTTGGCATCGGAAATCGAGGCTTGCAGCGCCCCTTCCAGTTTGGTGCCGGTGTACCAGCCGCCGCCGGCGCTGATTGCACCTATCGCGACAACGATTCCTAACAGTACGCCTGCTGATTTGTTCATGTTTGGCCCGATCAATGTCCGTTGTTGAAAGTGTGGTGGTCTTCCCTGAACCCTTGACGGGTTGCGGCTCGACTCCGCTAAAAGTGATAGGAGATTAGCATTTGCCGTACGGGCCAACCGAACCTTTGAAGGTAATACCAACCATTCGACGATCGGTCCCACGCTGCGACGTGAGCCTTCGAGCTCAAAGGCCGAAGCCTCCCACGCACAGCCGCCACAAAGCAGCCAGCACAGAAAAACGCCCTGCGGCCTTCTGGGTTTATGAAGTATCCGGGCTGCCACACCCGATCACTGAATTGGCAGCGACCCGCGAAGGTTAGCCGCGCGCAAAATCAACGCAACCTCAAAACACTGTCGGAAAAATCCCTCCCCGTCACTTCCCCTGTAGTCACTGCCGAAGGCTCGGGCCTGGTTCAGACGATAAGAACTGACGCTCCTGGTCCCTCTCGCCCGGATTTATGCCAAACCTCGTTTTAGAGTGCGTTTTTTCTGTCAGCTCCAGGTGCAGCGAATTCAGCGCACTTCCCACAGACTATCAATCCGCAACTGGCATCCGGCCTTACCGTTTGGGGCGCATTTTTAGCTTGAAGCCTGCCATTGGGCTTCCGGCCCAAGGATGGGTCGACTGAAAAAGGGATGCCGAATGAAAAATGAAGTCGATGGATACCATTGCGCCGTGTGCCGTGATCAGGCGTTGGCAACACAACGGGCGGAACGAACCAAGGACAGAGCCTTCTGCGCCGAGACGGCGCAACAGCAGAACGCCGCCATGCTGGCCCGGCAACAGGCCCATGAAGACGAATGCAATCGTCGATGGGAAGAGAAACAGGCCGAAGAACAACGCCGACAAGTCACCGTCACCTTGCGCATCGGCGTGTTTTTCGATGGCACGGGCAACAACCCGTTCAACGTGGAGCTGGGCCAGCGTTGTGGCGCTCATCATCCGATCGCCCCGCAGGATCTGGATGGGAGTTGCAAGCCGTACATGCAGGATCCGAGCGGGAGTTATGGGAATGAGGTGACGAATGTGAAAAGGCTGCATGACCTGTACAAGCTATCAACTGACCGCGAGGAAATCATTCAGCAAAAGCTGACCTTTAAAAAAGTTTACGTTGAGGGAATCGGCACCACGGCCGGTGAGCCAGACAACTTGCTGGGCTCGGCTTTGGGTCGGGGTGAGACGGGTATCGAGGCCCGGGTGTTTCAAGCCTTTCGTGAGGTCAAACAAAGGCTTTTCAACTTCCACGATGAAAACCCCGAGCTCCAGATCCATTCCCTCATCATTGACATATTCGGCTTCAGCCGCGGCGCCGCCGCCGCGCGGCACTTCGCGAACCTGTCGATGGCGAGAATCGGCAGCCCCTTGTACGAAACTCTGGCCCTGCCCAAAAAACTCTTCGCCAACGGTTTCAGCAAAATCTACGGCGAAAGCGTGCACACCGGGTTTATCGGGCTGTTCGACACCGTGGCCTCGGTGGGCGGCTGGAGCAACCTGGGTTATGTGCGCAGCCCGGCCGCGCCGGGGGTCAAACTGCATTTGCACCCGAAGTTCTTTCCCCATGTGCTGCATCTGGTGGCGCGAGACGAATACCGTGCCAACTTCGCCCTGAACCGCCTGGGCCCGGATCACACGGAAATCAGCCTGCCCGGCGCCCATTCGGACCTCGGCGGTGGCTACCGGGACGAGGCCGAAGAACGGGTGATGCTCATCCCGCTGCAGGCACTGGACGTGCCTGTGCATTCCGATGTGAAAACTACCTCGATCTACCGCGACGCCCAACGAGCGCAAGCCCAGTGGCACGCCAAGGGCTGGCCGATGGACATGTTGAGAATTGTGACCCCCGAACCCGAATTACTACCGGCCGACTCACAGGACCGTATGGGCCAGAAACACAAAAGGGTTTTTGTCAGCTTATTGCTCCAGCGTAAGGTCAGCGCCGGGCTGGCGAAGGTGTATTTGCGGGTGATGTACGAGGCGGCGAAAAAGCACGGTGTGCAGTTTGAAGAGATCAATGAAAGACCGGGGTTACGTCCGCCTTCTGAACTGCAAACGCTATGCGACCGTTTTATCTCGGGCGACTACAGCATGACGCCCGCCGAAGAGAAGCTGCTCAGGCACCGCTACATCCATAGGTCTGCCCACTGGACGCCGGGCCTGCTCGCCGGACCGCGCACCAGCAAGCTCGAGCTGATCTATGTCAACGCTCCGACGGCGGACGCCGTGCGGGTGCAACACCCTCATGTACCGGAATGGATGCTGTAGCCATGAAACACCCTTTTTTGCTTCTAGCGCTGTTAGCTCTGAGCGGATGCCAGACACCGGACCCGCTCTCGGCAGAAAATGACCCCAAGGCCCGCTGGTGGAACATAGGTTTTACCGAGCCAGCCCATATGACCGTGTGGGTAGAAACTTCCTCAGTCGAAGATATTCAAGGCCGGCTGTTTCACGATGTCGCCGCAGGAACAGCCGGTGGCAGTGCACGCGAAGACGGAACTGAGGTCGCACGAGGCTGGGTGGGGGTGGGCAGCCCAAGCATGCCGGTCATCGGCGCCGATCTGCCCAAGCGGATTTACGTGCGCTGGCAATCAATTGTCGAGCGAAAAACCTACAGCGGCTGGATCGATATCTCGGAAGAAACCCGACAAATCATGCGCAACTCTACGGCACGACGCTGTCACAAATACCCGGAGTACACCTCTAGATTCAGCGCATCTTTAAACCTGGGCCTGGCCCCCGGCGGAATCATTCAGGTCTGGGTCTGGGACGACTGCTTCCACGCCAACAAAACCGACCGCGCCGTGGTCGGCATCGAGCCATTGGGGCCGGATCAAGGGATGTACGAAGGGTATTACGTCAGCATCAAAGCCGCCTCCAAACGCTATATCGAACGCTTCGGCATCCCCTACGGGAGCTGGTGAGGCTCTATTGAAAACGCAAAAAGATCGCAACCTACGCCAGCTCCGGGTTTTGCGTACGCCCGCGCCTACAGGGGTGTACTCGTTTGCCATAGAAGCTATCGAAGGTTGCGATCTTCGGGGCCCTCATTCCCTCAGGAATACTGAACTTCAATTTCATCCAGTTGATGATCAAAGCTCTTGAGCCGCGCAGTCCAGGTGTACACCAGCACTTCAAAGTCCCGATTGATCACCGCCCCGCTGGGCGACTCCGAGCGCGGGTCGCAGAAATCCAGTTGATAGCGTTCCCGGGCCATGGCGGTGGCGACGTCGGAGAGTTCGCGGGCATTGTTCAGCCAGTGCCGACCGTCAGCGATTTGCTTGTCCAGGACCAGACATTGGTGTTTCAGGGCCTCGAGGCTTTTTTCCAGCGGTGTGCCGGTGAGTTCTCCCATGACCTCCTGGAAGGTGCGCCCCGGTTGCCAGTAACTGCCCCAGAAGTAACGGTCAAACACCGTTTCGACCCGGCGCAACGCAACCTTGGTATCCCAGATAAGTACCAGGGTTTTGCCTTGTTCGAGCTGTTTTTTCTTGACCCGCTGGCCCTGAAACATGGCCCAGGCGACCATCACGATGGACAGTACGGCGATCAACGCGATGACACTGTCGAGAAAAAGCAGCGCCTTGTCGATCTGATGGGCCAGCATGATGCCGTAGAAATAGGTAGCAGAAAGCAGCACCACCGCAGCGATGGCGCACCAGAAGCCGGGAGCATAAGGGCTTTTCATCATTCAAATCCCCATGACCATCGCAAGCCTTGATCGGTGAATTCGCGCAATCGAGGTGTGCGAACCCAACTGTTCAAAGCATAGCAACGGCCTCAGGGTTTCGCGTGCTCAGAACCTTGCGTTCGTCCGCTTTCCCAACCACCGCCCAGCGCCAGGAACAAATCGATCTGGCTGATGGCAACCTGAGTGTTGGCCGAGGCCAGCTGGGCGCGGACATCGGTGTAAGTCCGGGTCGCTTGCAGGTCAGCCAGAAACGACGCACGGCCGGCCTGGAAGAAGCGGTGAGTCTGATCCGCCGCCAGTTGTGCCGATTGCTCGGCATCGGCCAGAGCATCGCGGCGCTGCAGGACGGCGGAATACTGCGCCAGACCGGTCTGGGTTTCGCGGATGGCGTTGAGCACCACGCCGTCAAAATGCGCCAGGGCGCCCTGGGTCGACGCTTCGGCCTCACGGATCCGTGCACGAGAGCCATTGGACGGCACGGTCCAGCTCAGCAACGGGCCGAAGCCCCAGCGGTTGGTCGCCGGTTTGCCCAGATTTTCCAGAATACCAACCGTGCCGATGGACGCACCGATGCTGATATTCGGGTACAGCTCGCCGGTGGCGATGCCGATCCCGGCCGTCGCAGCCGCCAGGCGACGTTCAGCCTGGCGCACGTCCGGCCGACGCTTGAGCAGTGTCGCGCCGTCACCGACTGGTAACAATTGTGCAATGTGCGGCAGCTCCGCGCAGCTGTTGGTACCGGCAGGCAATTGCTCCACCGGTTTGGCCAGCAGCATCGACAACCGGAACAGCCCGGCCTGACGTGCCGCCTCGTACCGAGGGAGTTCGGCGCGCAGGGATTTGAATTGGGTTTGCGAACGGGTGACCTGGGTTTCGTCACCACGCCCGGCGTCACGCAAACGCTGAGTGAGCGTGGTGCTTTGAGCTTGCAGGTCCAGCGAATGTTCGGCGATTTCCCGTTCTTCGTTGGCGGCGCAGATCTGGGTGTAAGCCCGTACAACGTCCGCGACCAACGTGATCCGCGCGGTGTC
This sequence comes from Pseudomonas sp. GW821-FHT02H09, assembly GCF_059421425.1. Classification (NCBI taxonomy): domain Bacteria; kingdom Pseudomonadati; phylum Pseudomonadota; class Gammaproteobacteria; order Pseudomonadales; family Pseudomonadaceae; genus Pseudomonas; species Pseudomonas sp. GW821-FHT02H09. Next base: position 41,510 of record NZ_JBWKVA010000005.1, on the reverse strand, counting down.
CGCTGCCGCTTGGGTGGCATCGGCGTTGGCCTTGGCCGCTTCGATCCCGCGCTGCAAGGTGCCGAACAAGTCGAATTGATACGAGGTGCTGATCCCGATATCGCCGACGTTGGTCACCGGCACTTTATCGGCCAGCAAAAACGCCTCGCCGGACTCCTGCAAGCGCTGCGCGCCCATCTTCACCCCACCGCTCCAGCCACCGGCCGACTGAGCTTCGTCGACCTGAGCGCGAGCCCGGGACAGGTTGGCCGCCGCCACCCGCAAGTCAGTATTCGACGCCATGGCCTGACGCACCAGTTCATCCAGACGCGGATCCTGATACAGCCGCCACCAATCGCTCGGTACCGGTGCAGAGACCACATTACTGTCCGCCCCCGCCAGATCGCCTTGCAGGTCTTCGCGGCGCACTGCCGCATTGTCCGGCAGATGATAATCCGGCCCGACGACCTGACAGGCCGAAAGCAGTAAGCCGAGCCCGGCCACTGCCAAGCGCACCGCCGATTTCATGGCCTGGCTCCCGACTCGGGCGTGTCACCGATAATCGAAACCGTAGCGGTACGCCCGGCGATCATGCGGAAATCCTCCGGCACTTCATCGAAGGCAATACGCACCGGGATCCGCTGCGCCAACCGCACCCAGCTGAAGGCCGGGTTAACGTTGGGCAGCAGGTTAGAGCCGCTGCTGCGGTCGCGGTCCTCGATACCGGCGACGATGCTTTCGACATGCCCGCGCAGCCGCGCCCGGTCGCCGATCACCCGAATATCGACGCTCTGGCCTACATGAATGCCGTCGAGTTTAGTCTCTTCGAAATAACCGTCGATGTGGAAGGAATTGCTGTCCACCACCGACAACACCGGCCGCCCGGCCGTGACGAATTCCTGGGCTCGTGGCGCGCGGTCATTGATGTAGCCGTCCACCGGACTGCGGATCACCGATCGGTCGAGGTTCAGCTGCGCGCTGTCCACCGTCACCTGTGCCTCGGCCAGCGCCGATTGCGCACGGGCGACCCGAGACTGGCTTTCTTCCAATTGCTCGCGAGGCACCAGGTTGCCGAGGCCACCGTTGCGTTTGGCCTCGCGCTGGGCCTGAGCCAGGGTTTCCTGGCGGTCGGCGACGGCAGCCTTGGCCTGGCGCAGGGCCAGTTTGAAACGGTCCTGGTCGATGCTGAATAACACCTGACCACGCGTCACCAGTTGGTTATCGCGCACTTGCACTTGCTGGATCAGGCCCGAGACGTCAGGCGCAATCTGCACGATGTCGGCCCGGATATGCCCGTCCCGCGTCCACGGTGCAAACATGTAATACATCACCATGCGCCAGACCACGACACAGGCAAAGGTCACCACTAACAGAGTCAGAACCACGCGACCGAGGGTCAATAAAGGTTTTTTCATGTCATCAGGTATCGACTGAGTGAGTCCACGGCGCCGAGCAACAAAGCGTAGAGACCAACGTTGAACAATGCCCGGTGCCAGACCAGACGATAAAAGTGCAAGCGCGTCAGCAACCCGTGCACCAGCAGGTACAACACATACGTAATGCCCATCAGCACCAGCAACGTGGGCAGGAACACCCCGCTGATATCCAGATCACCGATCATAAAGGCGCTCCATCGATGCCATGGGGAAGCGGTTCTTCGAGGTCGCCAGCGCCAACGAATTCCACGCCCGGCAACAGCGCCAGCCGCAAACCGCTCAGTGCGTGCAACAAATGCAGACGGGTTTCGCCATCGCCTGGCAAGCCTTGGCTGCTCAGAGAACGGCGTGTTCGATCAAGCGTCATCAACAGCGGACTCGGCGCCGGCAAACGTTCACCGGCCTTCAGGCACGCCTTGAAGTACTCGCCGACCTCGGCCACCACCTGGCGCAGCAAGGCTTGCGGCGCACCCGATACCCGTGGCATGTAGGCCAGCAAGTCCAGCAGATTCAACGCCACCCGCACTTCGCGCAGGGCGACGCCGGTGTCCTGACCGGTCATCGCCAGACGCGGCAAGTGCTGCATCAGCCGGTCGAGCACCAGCACGCCCATGTGTCGATGCTCGGCCAGGGTCGCCGGTTCAGTCAGGCTGACAATTTCGCGCCAGTTGAAGCGGGTCAGGCGTTTGGCCGCCAGCTCCGAGCCAAATGGCCGGGCGATCAGGGTCCAGACGAACGCGAACAGCAACCCGATGGGGCCTGCCAGATTGGAATTGGCGAAGCTCAGGAAATCCGCGTCGTAAGCGCCCTGGATGCTGATAAACGATGAGGTGTTGACGATGGTCAGCAGCATGCCGAGGTAAAAACGCGGCTGCACCGTGAGCGTGCCAACACAGATAAACGGCACGGCGAACGCCAGCACCAGCATCGGAAAGTCATGCAGATTGGGCAGGATCAAAAACAGGTAAAGGCTGGCGAACAGCACTGACATCGCGGTCCAGAAAAAGAACCGGTAAATCTGCGGCGCCGGGTCGTCCATCGAGGCGAAAAAGCTACAGGCCACCGCTGCCAGAATCACCGCGCTGCCACCGTCGGTCCAGCCCAGCAACATCCACAACACCGAAGCGACGATGATTGCGGTAATGGTCGACGCCACCGAATACAGCATCAGCCCGTGATCGAGAAACGGCGTCAACCGTCCCAGGCGCCAATGGCGATAGACCGCGCGCCAGATATCCTGGCTTTCGCTGTGAATCGCCTGTTGTAGGCTGCGGCAGTCTTGCCACAAATCGATCCACTCGCCGAGGCGATACAACGCGTTGGAAAACAACAACTGGCGGCGGTCGTCCAGCGCATCCAGGCTCGGTTGCAAGGCTTGGAGCTGACTGCGCAACGTTTGCCAGCGCTCGACAGACGCGTCATTGACGGTGTTTTCAAGCCATTCATTCGTTGCAAGCAAAAGCGCCGCGAACTTATCCACAAGCTCTGGCGTACGCCGCTCAAGGGCATACAAGGCATCGTCCAGCGCATCCACCACCGGCAACAGGTGAATCATCCGTCCGCGCAACTCTTTGGTATTGCGCACCGTTTGCGGCCGCGCGCCCTCGTGGGGCAATTGGCCGATCATCGGTTCGAGGCTGTTGAAGGTTGCGACCATCGAGGAACGCAGGGCGCTGACTTCCTCGGGTTGCACCGCACGGCTCAGAAAGCGCTGGCTGTAGGTCGCCGCATCGGCAAACCACTTGCCCGTCGAATCGACGAATACCGGCGCCAGGCGCCGTGGCCAAAACATGCTGCCGATCACCGCAGCGCAGACGATGCCGAGGAAAATTTCCTCGGTTCGCGCTTCTGCGACGTCCCACACCGCCAGGGGGTTATCCACAACCGGCAGGGCGATCAATGGCAAGGTGTAACCGGCGAGCATCAGCGCGTAGCTGTTGGCCGTGCGCAGGTGCAAGGAAAGGAACAGCAGAATGCCGGTCCAGAGCGCAATCACCACCGCCAGTAACAGCGGCGCCTGCACAAACATCGGCACAAAAAACAACGCCGCCGCCGCACCAAGAAAAGTACCGACGGCGCGGTACAGCGCCTTGGAACTGGTGGGGCCGACGAAAGGGCTGGAAACGATATAAACCGTGGCCATCGCCCAATACGGGCGCGGCATCTGCATCAACAAGGCGATGTACAGCGCGATCATCGACGCGGCGAAGGTGCGCACGCCATAAAACCAGTCCCGCGCAGGTGGCATGCCGGCAAAAAATCCGTTCAAGACGTCGTCACTGGTAAATGAGTGGCCGATTCAAACGCGCGGATCACCCGCAACGCAGCCTCTAGATCCGCGGGATCGATACCTTCGAGCACCTCACGGCGCAAGCGCGCCAGCTGCGCCTCGACCGCCTGCACCAGTTCGCGACCGCTCTGGGTCAGGCTCAAGCATTTGGCGCGACGATCATGGGCATCTTCAGTACGGCAAACGTAGCCGGCCTTGCACAGCTGATCGAGCAAACGCACCAGAGACGGACTCTCCATCCCCACCGCCTGGGCCACCGTTACCTGACGCACGCCCTCACCCAGGCGCCCGATCATCAACAACGGGACGGCACAGGCTTCGGAGACGCCATAGTTGACCAGCGTGGTCTGACAGATCCGCCGCCAATGCCGCGAAGCGACCACCATGCCAATGCTGATGTTCATCTGGAGAGCGTCGAGATTTTTTGACAAAAGGAAACTCGCATACTGTTAGTTTGCTAACTATCAATATGGCCCGAAGAATAAATTCAGTCAAGTTTTGAAACAAATTGGTAAAGCAGACCGACCGATCGTTCCCACGCTCTGCGTGGGAATGCCTCATTGGACGCTCCGCGTCCGCTTCGGCAGTGACGCGGAGCGTCACGGGCTGCATTCCCACGCGGGAGCGTGGGAACGATCAGAGGTAACGTCAGGTCGCCTTCAACGCTTGGGCGGTCAGGCGATGCTGCACTTCTTCCATTATGTCCAGGCCATCACGCAACGACACAAACGCCGCGTTGACCAAGCGATAAAGATCCTGATCGTCGATATCGCGGATGGTGACTGAGGTGAGGGTTTCCAGCAGATCGGTGCCAATGCGCACACGGCTACAGGCTGTTTCGTGCAGAAGATGAGTCGCCGCGAGGGTGTTGAAGGCTAGAACGGAGGCGGCGGTGGGGTTGGATGTCAGGGGACGATATGGAGTCATTGGGTATATCTCGTAGATAGTTTTTTGGGAGCCTCCATTCATCGTCGCCAAACGAAAAAGGGTGGCAGCTGTGCGCAGGTTGGCGAACCGGTCATCTACGAAACCCGGCAGACTCGAAGGTCTCCCGCGCACAGCCGCCATAGATCAGCATGCCTCTACCCAATAAGGTACAAGCATGGAATCGGTGCGCTGAAACGCGTCATAGAAAGAGGATCGCCAAATCCTGTCGCCGATGTGCGGCGACGGGGCGAACTATAGGGGGGATGGTTCGAGGTGTGCAACCAAACGGGCGCGACGCTGACTTTTCTTAGCGTTTTTTAGCTCGTTCGTACACAGCGCTACGTTCGCGCTTATCAACGGCTACCACCGAGACGACCACGCGCTCGTCAATCACTTGATAAACCAGCCTGTAGCCAGAGGCCTTTAACTTGACCTTGTGGCAGTCAGGCATCCCGTGCAATGAATCCGACTGGACCCGAGGTAACTCAAGCCGTTCAGCCAGCTTCTTTTTGAACTGCTCGCGTAGGGTATGCCCCAACTTGTCCCACTCCTTGCGTGCGGATGGCAGGAATTCAAGCTTACAAGTCATCCAGGCTTACCGGCATCGGCGTTTCATGGCTACGAGCGCGGACTAGCTCGGCCAGCTCCAGGTCATCCAACCGTTCCATCATGGCCTCGAATACATCGGCCGGAACCATATACCCTATGACACGATTGTGATTCAGCACCGCAACCGGCCCACCATGAGCCCCGCTCAATACTGCTGAGGGATTTTTCTTCAGCTCGGACACACTGACGGCCGTATCGGCCAGAACATTTTGCATATTTAAGACCTCTATTTAGGTCTTAAATCTGGTCCGCTGATAGTTTTTAAGCAACCCGGAAAAATCTCACAAATACGGTTTAACCCAAGATTTTTTTACCGCTCACCAGATTTTTTTACATTTCGCCTGTTTTCCTCAGATTTTTTTACACCCCCCGCCCCTTCCTCAGCAGCACATCCAGTTGATCCACCACCTCTGCCCAATCGGCGTCGTCCAGCACTTCATCGCGCAAAAAATCCGCCTGGCACTTGGTCCAGAAGAAGGCGTCAGCCAGGTGCAGCTCGGGTTTTAGCGGCGAGTGGGTGGCGATGAAGGCATCAATGCTGGCGGGGTCGTCGGGCAGGCCGAGTTGTTTGAACAGGGATGGCAGGCTGTGGGTGGGTGATTCCATGGGAGGCTCCAGGGATGAGATTGGGTGGGAGACAGTGATTTAGCGGACAACCTTACTGCGACTGCTGCGCAATCGATCGCGGGCAAGCCTCGCTCCTGCAGGAAATATACGGTCCGATGCAGGAACGAGGCTTGCCCGCGAAATTGCATAACAAATACTGCCAATCATCATGAATGACTCACCTCGCACACTTCGGCATGGGGCACCATTTTCAGGTACTGGTCCATGCTCAGGTGGACCAGGTTGTTGTGGTTGCCGGCTTCGAGGTAGATGTCTTTCTGGCGGGTCAACATTGGGTCGATGATCATGTCCATGCCATAGGATTCGCCCAGAGCAGGCACGGCCCCGCGTTCGCAGTCGTTGAACAGATGGGCCAGCGTGCTTTCGCGGGTGATTTGCCATTCGCTGCTGCCACGGACTTTGCTCAGGTCCAGATGGCGGCTGGCGGGCAGGACGGCCATCAGGTAGTGGCCGTGGTGGTCGTCGAGTATCACTGATTTCGCCACGCGCTCAGCGGGGATACCCGCCACCCGGGCGGTTTCCAGGCTGCTCGCCGAGTGCGGATGAGTCACGACGTCATATTCGCAATGGGCCTGTTCCAGGCTCAAATGCACGGTTCTTGCCATACGCATGATGCACCTCGGTGTCCAGAGCAACTGCTTGCGGACGGTGGGTTAACAACTTGATTCCCCTTAAAAGAGTCTAGGCCGTGCACCGGGTACCGACCACTCTTGACCCAACAAACTTCTGAGCGGTTTGCCGACGTAACTGATCAAAATTCGCTCAGCCCATTGCTCAACTAAACTCCAGTTCAGGGCCAACGAATAGATGACGGCCCTATGGCACATGACTCTCCGGGAGGGTCATATGAACAAGCGTGGATGGCGGGCGGTGTTGCTGTGGTTGCTGATCGGGTTACCGACCGGGCAGGCGTGGGCTGTGGACCCGGTGATTGTGCTTACGGTGAACGATGTGATCAGCCCGGCCAGCGCCGATTATGTGGTTCGGGGCTTGAGCAAAGCAGTCGATGAGCACGCGCAATTAGTGGTGCTGGGCATCGACACACCGGGCGGGCTGGACACCTCTATGCGAGCGATTATCAAGGCGATCCTCGCCAGCCCCGTGCCAGTGGCCAGTTTCGTCGCCCCCAGCGGTGCCCGCGCTGCCAGTGCCGGGACCTATATTCTCTATGCCAGCCATGTCGCTGCCATGGCGCCAGGCACCAACCTGGGTGCTGCGACGCCGGTGCAAATCGGTGGCCTGCCCGGGCAACCAAACCCACCGGCGGCACCACGTACCGACAAGAATCCAGAGCCTGAAAACACCACAGACACTCTGACCCACAAACAGATCAATGACGCTGCCGCTTACATCCGTGGCCTGGCGCAATTGCGCGGGCGCAACGTCGACTGGGCCGAGCAAGCGGTGCGTGAAGCCGTCAGCCTGTCGGCTCAGGAGGCGCTGAAGCTCAAGGTGGTCGACTACGTGGCGAATGACCTGAACGGTCTGCTCAAACAGCTTGATGGCAAGACCTTTAGCGTCGCCGGGCAGGAGGTGCAACTGCACACCTTCGACGCCCCGTTGATCAACCATGACCCGGACTGGCGCACGCAACTGCTGTCGGTGATCGCCCATCCCAGCGTGGCATTGATCCTGATGATGATCGGCATCTATGGACTGTTTTTCGAACTCATGAGCCCAGGCACAGGCGTCAGCGGCGTGCTGGGTGGGATCTGCCTGTTGCTCGGGTTGTATGCCTTGCAGTTATTGCCGGTGAATTACGCCGGTGTAGCGCTGATTTTGCTGGGCATCGCGTTCATGGTGGCGGAAGCCTTCTTACCGACGTTCGGGGTGATCGGCTTCGGCGGAATTGCCTCTTTTGTGGTGGGCGCAGTGATTCTGATGGACACCGATGTGCCGGGTTATGGCATTCCGCTGCCCTTGATCATCGGCCTGGCCGTGGTCAGTTCCGCGCTGTTTGTGACACTGGCGAGCATGGCGATGAGGGCGCGGCAGCGAAAAGTCGTCAGCGGCGATGCCGGGCTGGTGGGCAGCGTCACGCCGGTGACCGCCGTGCAACCTGATAACCCTTACAACGGCTGGGTGCAGCTGCAAGGGGAAAACTGGCAGGTCCTGAGCCCAATGCCACTGCGACCCGGACAACGGGTTCAGGTGTTGGCACGCAAAGGGCTGCTACTGGAAGTGACCGCGGCGCAGGCGACACCACGAGGAGAATGATCATGGGTCTGGAATTGGGTTTTGGCGCGCTAATTGCGCTGTTGATTCTGTTGGCCGCATTAACGTTTCGGATCCTGCGCGAATATGAACGCGGGGTGGTGTTCCAGCTCGGACGTTTCTGGCAGGTCAAGGGTCCCGGACTGATTCTGTTGATTCCGATGGTCCAGCAAATGGTCAGGGTGGACCTGCGCACCGTGGTGCTCGACATACCGCCACAAGACGTGATTACCCGCGACAACGTCTCGGTGAAGGTCAATGCGGTGCTGTACTTCCGGGTACTCGACCCGCAGAAGGCGATCATCCAGGTCGAAGACTTTCTCATGGCCACCAGCCAATTGGCGCAAACCACGTTGCGGGCGGTGCTGGGCAAACATGAACTGGACGAACTGCTGGCCGAACGCGAACGCCTGAACACCGATGTCCAGCAAGTACTCGATGCCCAGACCGATGCCTGGGGAATCAAAGTGGCCAACGTCGAGATCAAGCACGTCGACCTCAACGAATCGATGATCCGTGCTATCGCCAAACAGGCCGAAGCCGAACGGGAACGGCGGGCCAAGGTGATCCACGCCGAAGGCGAACTGCAGGCCTCGGAAAAGCTCATGCAAGCCGCCGAAATGCTCGGCCGTCAGCCTGGCGCGATGCAGTTGCGCTACATGCAGACCCTGGGTGCGATTGCCGGTGACAAGAGCTCGACCATCGTCTTTCCGCTACCGATCGAATTGTTGAAGGGCATGGCGAACTTATCGTCGAATGGGTGATGCACGTGAGCTTGACGATCCCCCTGTAAATTCACTTACTGTCGTTCGACATGAGCCGCCACAGGTACCGCTATATCCCCCGCCGCCCAGGCGGCTTCACGGCTGGCCAAGGCGTTGGCAATCGACTCGACCTGAGTCGACTGCACCTGATCCGGTAGCGGATCAAGCCCGGCGCTGGCGAAGATCTGTCCATACGCGTTGCGTAGATCGGCATAAGACAGGTCACGCCGCAAATCTGCCTGCAGGGTGTTCAGTTCGCCCTGGATCAGGTCCAGCTCACCCAACCCGGCCGCTTGATGGCGATTGCGCAATTGGCCGACGATTTGCCCGTCGATGCTGGCCAGTTGTTGGTTGGTTTTGAACTGACGCAGCGCTTCACGGTAGTTGGCGTTGGCCACATAGAGCTGCGCCAGCACGGCAATCGACATCGCCTGACGGCGCGCCGTGGCGACTTGTTCGCCGGCCTTGGCGACATCGATGGCCGCCGGAGCGGAAATCACGTTGAACAGGTTCCAGGTAACTTTCACCCCGTAGTCGGCCCACTTGTCATTGACCAAAAACGAGTTGCTGTCGTAGTGCCCGCCAGCCGAGAACTCAAGCCCTGGCAGTAACCGCAGCATGGCCTTGCGGGTTTCTGCGGCGCTGATGCGCGTCTGGTAGTCCTGCTCACGCAGTTCGGGGCGGCTGGTCAGGGCTTCCTGTTCCAGGCTCGCCAGGTCGACTTTCAACTCGGGAATGTCGTAATCGTCCGGGGTCGCCAGGGTCAAGGAGGTGCCTATCGGCAGGTTGATCAGGGTCGCCAGTTCGGTTTTGGCCAGGGACAGTGCCTGGCGCTGTTCCTCCAGTTGACGGGTGGCTTCGATCAGCGAGCGTTGGTAACCCAAGGCTTGTATCGGATCACCGATGCGCTGTTCGCTCATGCTCTGACTGTTGACCTTAGCCGTATCGACCCGCGCCATCAGGCTGTCGATCTGCTTGAGCAGGCGTTCGGCGGCTACCGCACGCCAGTAGGCTGAGCGCACGTCCTGGACGATGGTGTTGATCACCTTGCGCCGACGCTCCTGAACGATCAACCGTTGGTCGCCCTGCTGTTTGGCGTTGATGTAGCTGACGCCAAAGTCGAGCACGTTCCAGACCATGGTCAGGTCGGCCACCCTGCGGTCGCGGTCCTGAGAGGTCGAGGGTTCCAGAGACTGGGTGCCGGTCTGCACACTCTGGCTGCTGGAGCCGCTGACGTTGTTACGCCCCACGTACCCGGCATCCAGCGCCATGCGCGGCAGCATGTCAAAACTGGCGAGGTCCAGTTGGCGCTTGGCCAGGGCCTCTTCCATGATTTTCAACCGGCCTTCGAGGTTGTACTTCACCGCGCGAGCCATGGCCTGATGCAATGTCAAAGGACCGCTTAATGGCTCCTGATCCTTGTACATGCTGAGCAAATCGCTTTTGGCGCGCTGCTCGCTGACACTGCGTTCAATCGGTTCACTTTTGATTGCGCATCCGCTGACCATCACCGCCAGCAGGCTGACACCAAACAACTTATGACTTCTTCTCATCCTTGGCTTACCCCCGGGTCCAGCCCTGTATTAAGTCTGTTTCAGGCCTGCATTTCGCTGATGCCGACCTGTTGCAAGGCCGCGGCCAGATCCAGGATCTGCCGTTGCTCGGTGTCTTTCATTTGCTGCAATTGCTGGCCCAACGTCGGCGCGCCGAACACCCCGCGCAAGCCTTGTGAGACATCGCCGCCTTGTATTGAATGGCTGTCGAAGGCATTGAACGAGCCGCTTTGCGAGCCTGAATCCTGATTGAACAGGCTCGACAGCGTGCTACTGCCGAACACCCCGCCATCACCGCCACCAAAGCCGAGGAAGCCTTGAGCCGCACCGTTCCCGCCGCTTTCGCTGCTGAACACCTGAGCGATGAAACTTGGTGCCAGGGCGCCGTTATTGATGAAGATGCTGCCCACCGGAGGTAAACCATCGCCCGAAGTACGCTGCTCGAACAATGGCGTAAAGGCCAGCGGCGAACCGAGATTGCCCGTAGGCGGGGTGAAAACGATGGGTTGCAGCGGCACATTCGGTGGGTCCGCAAGCACCACTGGAGAATCAACCCTGAATTGCGGGTCGCCACTGGTGGCGATGGTGTTGACCGAATAACTATTGGAATCCGTAGTGCCTACGCCCGAGTTGCCGGCCAGGTCGGTCACACCACTGCCGTTCAGGCTGACCAGATTGCTGGCGTTGTTGACGTTGGCCGTTGGCGTCAGGGTCGCCGTCCAGGTTTTGCCACCATCGCTGCTGGAAAGGTTGGACAAGGTGCCATTGGTCGCGCTCAGGTCAGTCAGATCGAAGCCGCTGACCGCTTCGCTGAAAGTAATGGTCACCCGTGAGGTCTGATTCACCGTCAACGCCGGGTTAGCCACCACGATGCTGGTGACGGTTGGACGTGTGGTGTCGATGGCGTAGTTGTTGGACTGGGTGGTGCCACTCCCGGCGTTGCCGACCGAGTCAATCACACCGCCGTTGTTCAACGTGATGAGATTATTGGTATTGGAGATATTGCCGGTCGGAGTCAGCGTCGCCGTCCAGGTCTTACCGCCATCGCTGCTGCTCAGGGCACTCAGCGTACCGTTGGCGACACTCAGGTCTGAGTTGGTAAAGCCACTGATCGCCTCGGAGAAGGTGATGGTCACGGTGGTCGTCTGACCGATGCGCAGAGCGCTGTCGCCCACGACAATGGTCGCCGTCGGACGCTGAGTATCAATGATGAAATTGTTGGAGTCGGTGCTCCCCGTCCCGGCATTGCCGGCAAGATCACTGACTCCGGTATTGTTGAGGGTGATCAGATTGGTCGCGTCGCTAACATTGCCGTTCGGGGTGAACGTCGCTGTCCAGGTCACGCCACCATCGCTGCTGCTCAACGCGCTCAGCGTGCCGTTGGTCACCGTCAGGTCGCTGTTGTCCAAGCCGCTTACCGCTTCGCTGAAGGTGATGATCACTGTCGAGGAATCGCCCACCGCCAGAATCGGGTTAGCGATCACGATGGTCGCCGTCGGGCGCACGGTATCGACGGTGTAATTGTTCGAGTCGGTGGTGCCACTCCCGGCGTTGCCGAGCAAGTCACTCACACCGCCGTTGTTCAGGGTGATCAGGTTGCTGGCATCGGTGACATTGCCGGTTGGCGTAAGCGTCGCCGTCCAGGTGACACCGCCATCGCTGCTGCTCAACGCGCTCAGCGTGCCATTGGCGACGCTCAGGTCTGAGTTGGTAAAACCACTGATCGCCTCGGAGAAGGTGATGGTCACGGTGGTGGTCTGACCGATCTTGAGTGCGCTGTCGGCGACCACAATGGTCGCGGTCGGACGCTGGGTATCAACAACGTAGTTGTTGGAGTCGGTCGTCCCCGCTCCGGCGTTACCGGCAGCGTCGCTCACACCACTGTTGTTGAGGGTGATGAGGTTGGTCGCGTCGCTGATGTTGGCGTTCGGAGTGAAGGTCGCCGTCCAGGTCACGCCACCATCGCTGCTGCTGACCGCGCTGAGTGTGCCATTGGCGATCGTCAGGTCGGCGTTGCTGAACCCGCTCACCGCTTCGCTGAAGGTGATGATCACCTGAGAGATCTCACCCACTGGCAACACCGGATTGACGACCACAATAGTCGCGGTTGGACGCTCGGTATCGATGGCATAGTTGTTCGAATCGGTAGTGCCAACACCGGTATTGCCAGATGCGCTCTGAACGCCGCTATTGTCCAGCGTGATCAGGTTGCTGCTGTCGGTAATGGCATTGGTTGGCGTGAACGTTGCGGTCCAGGTGATGCCGCCATCGCCGGAGCTGACCGCGCTGAGTGTGCCATTGGCGATTGTCAGGTCGGCGTTGCTGAAACCGCTCACCGCTTGCGAGAAAGTGATGGTGACCTGCGATGTTTCACCGACTTTCAGCGCGGTGTCCGCCACCACGATGGTCGCCGTCGGGCGCACGGTGTCGATGGTGAAGTTGCCGGAATCCGTGGTGCCGGTACCGGCGTTGCCCGCCAGATCGGCCACCCCGCTGTTGCTCAGGGTAATCAGGTTCGTGGCGTCGGCAACACCGGCCGTCGGAGTAAAGGTCGCCGTCCAGGTAATACCGCCATCGCTGGAGCTGACCGGGCTCAACGTGCCGTTGGGCACACTCAGGTCGGCGTTGGTGAAGCCGGTCACCGCCTCGGAGAAGGTAATGGTGACCAGCGACGTTTCGCCCACAATCAGCGTTGTGTCAGCAAGCACAATGGTGGCTGTGGGCCGCTGCGTGTCAATCGCGTAATTATTTGAGTCGGTCGTCCCGGTGCCGGCATTACCCGCCAGATCACTGACGCCACTGTTGGTCAGGGTGATCAGGTTGCTGGTATCGGTGACGCCCGCTACCGGGGTCAGGGTCGCGGTCCAGGTGACGCCGCCATCGCTGCTGCTGACCGCGCTCAAGGTGCCGTTGGCGATAGTCAGGTCGGCGTTGGTGAAACCGCTCACCGCCTCGGAGAAGGTGATGGTCACCAGTGAGGTTTCGCCGGCCGCGAGGGCGCTGTCGGCGACGACGATGGTCGCCGTCGGGCGCACCGTGTCGATGGCGTAGTTGTTGGAGTCAGTGGTGCCATTGCCGGTGTTGCCCGATGCGTTGGTGACACCGCTGTTATCCAGGGTAATCACGTTGTTGGTGTCGGTGATGTTGCTGGTCGGGGTGAAAGTCGCCGTCCAGGTCACGCCACCATCACTGCTGCTGACCGCGCTCAAGGTGCCGTTGGCAATCGTCAGATCGGCGTTGCTGAAGCCGCTCACCGCCTCGGAGAAGGTGACGGTCACCACCGTGGTTTCACCGACCCTCAACGCCGTATCGGCGATCACGATGGAGGCGGTCGGCACTTGGGTTTCGACAGTGTAATTACTCGAACTGGTGATGCCCGTCCCCGCATTGCCCGCCAGGTCGGCGACTCCACTATTGTTCAGGCTGATGACGTTGCTCAGATCGGTGATGCCCGCGGTCGGAGTGAAGGTGGCGGTCCAGGTGATGCCGCCGTCGCTGCTGCTGACTGCGCTCAGGCTGCCGTTGGCGATCGTCAGGTCAGCATTGGTGAAGCCGCTCACCGCCTCGGAAAAGGTAATGGTCACCAGCGAAGTCTCGCCGGCCTTGAGGGCCGGGTCGGCCAGGACGATAGTGGCGGTCGGGCGCTGGCTGTCGACCGCGTAGTTGTTGGAGTCGGTGGTGCCGCTGCCGGCGTTGCCGGACAGGTCCTGGATCCCTGTGTTGTCCAGCTGGATGAAGTTGCTGGTATTGGTAATGCCTGCCACCGGGGTCAGGGTGGCGGTCCAGGTGATGCCGCCATCGCTGCTGCTGACCGCGCTCAAGGTACCATTATCGATGGTCAGGTCGGCGTTGGTGAAACCGCTCACTGCCTCGGAGAAGGTGAAGGTCACCAGTGAGGTCTGACCGACTCCCAGGGCGCTGTCCGCGACCACGATGGTCGCCGTCGGGCGCACTGTGTCGATGGCGAAGTTGTTCGAATCGGTGGTGCCGCTGCCGGCATTGCCCGACCCATTGGTGACGCCACTGTTGTCCAGGGTAATGATGTTGGTGGCATCGGTAATGCTGGCAGTCGGTGTAAACGTGGCCGTCCAGGTAATGCCGCCGTCGCCACTGCTCACCGCGCTCAGGGTGCCGTTGGCAATCGTCAGATCGGCATTGCTGAAGCCGCTCACCGCCTCGGAGAAGGTGATGGTCACCCGTGAGGTTTCGCCGATCTTCAAGGCGTTGTCCGCCACCACGATGGTAGCGGTCGGCCGAACGGTGTCGATAGTGTAATTGTTCGAGCTGGTGGTGCCGGTGCCGGTGTTGCCGGACAGGTCGCTGACCCCGGTGTTGTTCAGGGTGATCAGGTTGGTGGCATCGGCGATACCGACAGTTGGGGTAAAGGTGGCGGTCCAGGTGATACCGCCGTCGCTGCTGCTCACCGCGCTCAGGCTGCCATTGGCAATCGTCAGGTCGGCGTTGGTGAAACCGCTCACCGCCTCGGAGAAGGTGATGGTCACCAGTGAGGTTTCGCCGACCGTGAGGGTGCTGTCGGCGACCACGATGGTGGCCGTCGGGCGTGCGGTGTCGATCGCGAAATTGTTGGAATCGGTGGTGCCGCTGCCGGTGTTTCCGGCAAAGTCGCTGACCCCGGTGTTATCCAGGGTGATCAGGTTGCTGGTGTCGGTGATGCTGGCGGCCGGGGTGAAGGTCGCGGTCCAGGTGATGCCGCCGTCGCTGCTGCTCACCGCGCTGAGGGTGCCGTTGGCAATCGTCAGGTCGGCGTTGGTGAAGCCGGTCACCGCCTCGGAGAAGGTGATGGTCACCAGCGAGGTTTGGCCGATGGCTAAAGCCCTGTTCGCGACCACGATCGTCGCCGTCGGGCGCTGGGTGTCGATGGCAAAGTTGTTGGAGTCGGTGGTGCCGCTGCCGGCGTTGCCCACCAGGTCCAGCACGCCGGTGTTGTTCAGGGTGATGTGGTTGCTGGCGTTGGTGATATTGGTCGTCGGAGTGAAGGTCGCAGTCCAGGTAATACCGCCGTCGCTGCTGCTCACCGCGCTCAGGGTACCGTTGGAAACGGTCAGGTCGGCGTTGGTGAAACCGGTCACCGCTTCGCTGAAGGTAATGGTCACTGGTGAGGTCTGGCCGATGCCCAGGGTGGTCGTGGCAACGATGATGGTCGCGGTCGGCCGCACGGTGTCGACGCTATAGGCATTCGAGCTGGTCGTGCCGCTACCGGCATTGCCTGCCGTGTCGCTGACTCCGGCATTATTCAGGGTAATCACGTCGCCGGCGTTGGAAACCGACGAGGTCGGGGTCAGGGTCGCGGTCCAGGTGATGCCGCCGTCGCTGCTGCTGACCGCACTCAGCGTGCCGTCGGCGACCGTCAGGTCGGCATTGGTGAAACCGGTCACCGCCTCGCTGAAGGTGATCGTCACCAGGGACGTTGCCCCGATGTTCAGCGCATTGTTGGCCACCACGATACTCGCGGTCGGCCGCACGGTGTCGACCGTATAGGTGTTGGACGTGGTCGTGCCGGTACCGGCGTTGGTCGCGGTATCGGTATAGAGGGTGTTGTTCAGGGTAATGACGTTGCCGCTGCTGGTGTTGCCGGCGGTCGGTGTCAGGGTCGCGGTCCAGGTGATACTGTCGCTGGTGGTCAGGTTGCTCAGGGTGCCGTTGGATGCCGTCATGTCGGCCAGGCTGAAGCCCGTCACCGCCTCGCTGAAGGTGAAGGTCACCGTGGAGGTGCCGCCGATGTTCAGCGCAGGACTGCCGACCACGACGGTTGCCGTCGGCCGTACAGTGTCGACGGCGTAATTGTTGGACGTGCTGGTGCCGACCCCGGCAGCGCCCAGCGACACGCTTGTCACGCCGGTGTTGTCCAGGACGATGTGGTTGGTGCTGCCCGTGACGCTTGAATTTGGGGTAAAGGTCGCTGTCCAGGTGACCCCGCCATCGCTGCTGCTCACCGCGCTCAGGGTACCGTTGGTGACCGTCAGGTCGGCGTTGGTGAAACCGGTCACCGCCTCAGTGAAGGTAAAGGTCACCAGCGAGGTCTGGCCGATGTGCAGGGCGCTGTTCGCCACCGCGATGGTAGCGCTCGGTGTCGGTACATAGGCGGTGTTTACCGTACCGCCGTCGTTGAAGATATTGTTCACGGCCGCCACGCTGGCACCGGTACTACCGCCGCCCAGCGCCGGACCGCCGGAGCCGCTGCCACCGACGTTACCGGACAACGCCGCAAAGTTGGCGGCGGTCATCAATACCGTACCTTTGTTCCAGATCGCGCCGACACCTTTACCGGCCGCGCCACCGGGGTCGGCGGAGCCGCCCAGGCCGCCACCGCCACCACCGCCACCACCGGCGGCGATGTTGTTGGAAATCACCGAGGTGCCCACGACGGTCAAGGTGCCGGTTGAAGCGTTATAGATACCACCCGCGGCCGAAGCACCGGCCCTGCCGGGCTTGTCCCAACCGGAGCCGCCACCGCCACCGCCGATGGAAATCGTGCCGTTGTTCGCCGTACCGCCCGCGCCACCGCTGCTGTAGTTGGCAGCCCCCAGGCCGCCCGCGCCACCGCTGCTGCCGCCGCCGCGACCGCCCATGTAGTTGGGGTTGTACCCGCCACCGTTACCGCCCGTGTTGGCACTACCACTCGTACCGGCGTACACACCCGTGCCGAAACCGGAGGTGCCACCATGACCGCCGGCTTGCCCGCCCAATGCACCGCCACCGCCGCCGCCGCCACCGACCGCGCCACCGACGTAAGGTGAGGTAACCCCGCCACCACCACCGCCGCCCGAAGCGGCGTTGCTGGTCACGGTGACGTTCTTGAGGGTCAGGTTGCCGGAGTTGAAAATACCGCCGCCCATGGCCCCCGTGCCGTCCGTACCGGCGGCAGCACCATTGCCGGCCACCAGGCCTTGCTTGATGATCAGCCCGTCGAAGGTCGCAGTGACCCCGGAAGCAACCTGAACCACCCGGGTCTTGTACTGACCGTTGAGGGTCACATCGGCAATGCCGTCGTGGTTCAGGTCACCTTCCAGCGTGACGTTCTTGGTAATGGTCAGTTGCGCGTTCAGATTGACCGTCATGGTGGTGCTGAACGTCACCGTGTCACCCACCACGGCATCGCTCAGCGCCTGACGCAATGAGCCAACCCCACTGTCACCGTTGTTGGTGACCGTCAGTGTCGCCAGGCTGTACTGATACGCAGCCATGGACTGGGCCGACAGCACGTTATGGCTCTCGATGGTGCCGGTGGCGATTTCCAGATCCCAGTCACCGCTCACACCGGTACGGTTGTTCGACGCAACGATATCGCGCCCGGTGAGTTGCGCCAGCGAGTCGACAAAGCTGATGCCCTTGTCACCTGCGGCGGTGTTGCAGGCGTAGATCAGAATGTCGCCGCCGACGTTCATGTCATTACCGATGCGCGCCAGCACCGCGCTGCGAGCCGCCACGTTATCGGCCGCCAGGTAAGTGTCGCCCAGCCACAAGTCGCCGCTATTGCCGTGGGCGATGATTTCCACGGTACTCACGCCATGGTGGGTATCCAGATAATCAGCGATCTGTTGCAAGCCGTCCTTGGTCCCGTCGAGCTGCACCACCTGGGTGCCGGGCGCCACACCTTTGAGCAGGCTATCGGCGTCCTTGATACGCGAATCGACGAACACCACGCTCTGACCGGGCACGGCGGTGGGCGTCGCAGCAGGCGCGGGTGTGGCCGCTGACATGTTGTCCGCCTGACCGTGGGTGTCCTTGCTGGCCACCGGGTGGTCGGCAACCGGTGACTTCGCAGTGTCCGCCGTGGCGTGGCCGTCGGCTTGGGCGGCAGTATCGGCAACCGTGGCCGCCACTGCGCCGTCGAACAGCATTCGCGGTTCCAGCGACATGATCATTGGCGATGCCAGGACGCGTGCGCCTTGGGATGTTTGCGACTTGCCTTTGCTCCACCACATATTGCTCACCCGGATTCGAACTTTTATTTGCGCGCAAATAAAAAAGCCGTAATCAACTGATCGCGGTTTCGGCTTTCATACGAATAACGTTGGCGGCGCTGGCGGAGCCATCGTGCCAAAAAGACAATTCTGCGTATTTATCGAACAGGTCCGGCGGCAGGATCGTGCGCCGGGGTTCCAGTGCGACCGTGCGTTTGACCTTGTGCAGCCCCGATACGCCGAGCGCCTGATCGAACTCCGGCGCGTCATAGGCGAGGTTGTTGAAATCGTGCTCGAACCAGGGTTCGCCGATGAAGTCGTAGATCAACCGCATGACCCGGTCAGGGGCCTGGCTCAGCAAATCGTAATCAACGATCAACAGCGAGTCGGCGTTTTCGCCGTAATACGCCTCTTTCAACGCGGTCCAGGCAAAACCCACCAGACGATTGCGCTGAGCCAGGGTTTCGCAACGGCTGTAAACGGTATTGCGCTCGATTTCGTCATTGAACAGCTTGGTGTTCTCGAACGGATTGGCGCGGTACAGACGCTCAAGGCTGTCCATCACCCAGGCAACATTGCGCACACAGGCAATGGTTTTGGCCTTCGGGAACAGTTCCCGTAGTGCAGGCAGGCGCGCGCACCATTGGCGATTGGTGTCGAAGATGACGGGTGTGTCTGCCTGATCGGCGTAGAAGGAATCGAACAGACCGTGCAACAGACGACGGCGCAGTGGGGTGTCGATGACGGCACCAAATTCGCTGCCGGCACTGCATTGTTCGAGAATGCCGGAAAACAACGCGCCGACCGGGCTGGTCATGCCAGCATGAAAACGCGGGTTCTGCAGCAGAATGGCTGAGAGCAGGGTGGACCCTGAGCGCGGTAAGCCAGAGATAAAGTGGAAGTCGTGCAATCCCTTCACCGTAATCAACATCCTTTTGTAGGACAAAGCGTAGTCCATGAAGGGGACTTCCGACTAGTGGTCTTTTGATATCAAATCGAAGCAAAACCGCGGAAGAAGTGTGATGTTGATTGGGCGAATCGCCGGCCATGGCATTGATGCGGCGAGCGCCTCGCAGGCGTTGGCGAATGCACACCGGTCAGTTGGAAGGAATGAACAACCGAACAAAGGGCATCAAACGGATGGTGTACGGTGACCGGGACAACACGTTCTTTTTCATGAAGATCAGAACGTTTTTCCCGGTAATCCGTGAAAAACCGAAAGTTAATCTGGCGCCAAAATCAAAGAAACCTCAAAACACCGTCAGAAATTTCTCGGTCCCCGCGTGCTCTGTAGCCGCTGTGCAGGGCTGCCCATCACAAACAGCCGCGCTTTGGCGTTACCCGCCTCGAATTCGCGAGTCTTGTGCCACGTGGGGGGCAGCGGCGCGAATTCATCGGGTTGATCACCGGTGCTGATCAACCACACTCGCCCGGTCCCAGCGGGCAGCTCTGCCAGGCTGTCGAGGTAGATTTTGTCGGCATCCTGATTCACCAGCGTGCCGAAACCGTAGGCGTTTGGCCGGCTGGAAACTCCATTGCGCAACGGCGGCGTGTAGAGCAGCGGTTGGGCATCGGTTCGGTTGTAGTAGACGTAACTCATGTACCAGAGCATGTCGCTGATGACGATGCGATCGCCCGCGACATAACGCTGGTTCACATAATCGACCATGACGCTGACCTGATCATTCACGTCGACAGTAGCGTTGATTTTTAGTCCCACCAGCTCTGTGCCGACAAACACCGCGAGCAAGGCGAATGCCAACATCCGAAAGCGCTTTTGCAACTGGTCGATAGCGATCGCCAACACCATCGGCAGGCCCAAGGCATAAGCCGTCATGTAACGCTCGATGAAGACAGGCGAGACGAACGACACCGAGAAGACCACCAGCAGCGGAAGCGTGGTGTAAATCACCGGCAAAGTGTGAAGCTTATAGGGTGTTGGATCACGCCAGGCCGTCATACCCACAATGACCAGAACCAGCAGTGGCATTGAGGCAAATACCACCCACGGCAGGTTGTCCGCCTCGTCCTGGACCAAAAACAGCCAAATCATCGACGGTAACGAAGAGAACGTGACAGGCAGTTCCCAGCCCACGTCACCATTGGCTTTGAGTTGGTCTATGTGCTGCAGCAGATCGATCAATCCCGGAATCCAGGGCACAAAGAGCACAACGATCGCCACGTTAGCGAGCCACCAGCCGGGGCGGGTAATGTGCCGAGACTCTGCGGTGGGTTGCAGACGCATCACCAGCAGATACAGCCAATGGGAAAGCACGCAGAGAGCAGTGAAGTAATGGGTATAAAAGGCCGCGCTCATCAACAGCGCATAGATCACCAGGTAACGCGAACGCTGAGGCTGTTTGACCCAATACACTAACGCGATGGTCGCGCCGATCAACAAGACGCCCAACAGCGAATACATGCGCACTTCCTGGCTATAGCGCACCGCTGTTGGCAGCAGGGCCAACAGCACCCCGGCCAGCACCGCCGCGCGCCGCGTGGCGATCAACCCCACCAGCCAGATGCCCAGCGCCACCGTGGCAATCCCGGGTAGTGCGCTAAAACTGCGAATCGAGAAAATCCCGTCGCCAAACAGCTCGATCCAGCCATGCAGGAGCATAAAATACAGCGGCGGATGCACATCATGAGCGGCGTGAAACCAGATCCCGGCCAGCGAGTACTGGCTTAACAACAGGCTGGAGCCTTCGTCGCCCCAGATAGCCGCTGCGGTCAGA
This sequence comes from Pseudomonas sp. GW821-FHT02H09, assembly GCF_059421425.1. Lineage (NCBI taxonomy): Bacteria > Pseudomonadati > Pseudomonadota > Gammaproteobacteria > Pseudomonadales > Pseudomonadaceae > Pseudomonas > Pseudomonas sp. GW821-FHT02H09. The sequence goes on along the minus strand of NZ_JBWKVA010000005.1, from coordinate 20,451 downwards.
TCATAAAAGCGCGTGAATGCCGCCAGCGCCAGAATAGGTACCAACCAGTGTTCACGACCCCATTGCACCAAGCGCTGCACACCTTCGATCAAGCTGACCACAGAGTGCCCGTTACGCTTGTCGCCGAGCTCTGTTTCTCTGCGCACCGCCATCCATTCCCCCGCCAATACACATAAATTATAAGCCGCCCAAGTCCCCCTATGGGCTCTGAAGCACCTGCAACTTTACGACAGGTCGCCACAGTATGCGCTCTGCAAATCGCTGATCCCGACCGATTGCACGCAGACGACATTCGACAGTGAACGGCGGCAACGTCCACGCTCAGCCCTGGCGTGATCGGGCCACGAAATGAATGCACTCGGCTGATTGCACAAACGGCCCGTCAGATACTCGCGACTAGCGCGCCGACAAACCGTCAGAGATGGTTGATTCGTTGCTCAACGTCGGCCGTTCCACTTGAATATTCCCGGCATTAAAAACCGCTTTCCCTGACGCCCAATGCTGCCAGGCGCCGCCAGGCAGTACCCAGCAACGACTCGCTGCGCCCTTGCAACACGACCAGACCGCGCAACGGCTGAGCGGGCGTTTGCGTGTCATCAAGCGTTTTCAGGCGCGCCCCATATTGTGCCTGCACCGGTTCCGGGCGATTGTTCTCATTGCGACGTACAGCTATCGGACCGTGATGGTCTGAGGTCAGCGCCTCCTGATCGACATACGCAGCACCGTTGGTGTCCACTTCCGTCAGCTCGACTTCAACGGCCGGATGCATCGGATCATCGGCAATAAAACGCCCCGTGTCTGCGGGGGTAACCCGCCACAACTCAGCCTCCGCCAGATAACCGCGCAATCGTGCGCCCTCCTCAACCACCCTGGCCAGCGGGTCCTTGGGTGACAACCAGCGGCCGACGCTCAATTGCGACAACAGATCGCGCACCTTGCCGGCCTGGGGTGCGCGCAGTAGCAAACGCTCACGCTGCGCCACCAGGCCACGGTACTCGGCCACGGCCTCGGCCAGTCGTTGCTCGACGATGCCGGCATCGGCCGCCGTTTCGCTGCGCCCGGCCTGACGGCGCATTTGCAATTGAAGGATTTCGATTTCACGGCGAACAATGGCCTGTCGCGAATCCAGATCCGGCGACTCCAGCTCGATCAACACCTCCCCCTGGGACACCGGCTGGCCATCCGTGACGTTGACCTGTTTGACCCGCGCCGCCACCGGCGCGTGCAAGGCGCTGACCCTACCGGCTTCGAGCATGGCTGGTAACTCGACCGCACTGCGCCAAGGCATTACCAGCAACAACACCAGCGCCAGCAAACTCACAGCGCTAAGCAACGCCCGCGGTGCATGGGCCTGTTCGCGGCGGGTCCACCATTCACGCCACTCGCACGCGATCGGCAGAAAAATGAACCACACCAACTCAACCAGCATCAGAAAGATCCCGAGTAGCTTGAAGAACAGGTGATAGACCGCCAACGCGATGCCGAAAAACAACGCCGCGCGCCAAAACCAGGAGCAATACCCCCACCACAGTAACCGTCGCTGCATCTTCGGCGACCAGGGTTCCGGCGCTTGCACGCCATAGCCGAACAGCGCTTCACGCAGGCGCCAGCGGCACAACGCAAATGCCCGGCCCTGGAGGTTGTCCACTTCCCACAGATCGCTGAGCAGAAAATAGCCATCGAAGCGCATAAAAGGGTTCAGATTGACCGCAAGGGTCGTCAACCAGGTCGCGCTGGCCAGCATGAACGCTGCGGTTCGCGCCGGCCCGTCCGGCAATAGCGACCATGCCAGCAATGCGATACAGGCCAAGAGCAATTCGGCCAACACGCCCCCGGCCCCAATCAACAAGCGGGCGCGGCGATCATTGACCCGCCAGGCATCGCTGACATCGGTATAAAACAGTGGCAGCAGGACCATGAACGCCACGCCCATGCTCTGCACCCGACACCCCGCACGCTTGGCCATAAACGCATGGCCGAACTCATGACACAGCTTGGCGAAGAACAGCGCGACGCCAAACGCCAGCGCGCCACCGAGACTGAACAGGTGCGGGAAGGTCGCCAGAAAGCGCTGCCAGTCCCGTGAGACCAGAAACACCCCAAGCCCCAGTGTTGCGGGCAAGCCATAGCGCAACATTCGTGGTCCGAAACGCTCCAGCCATGGCCAGGCGCGATTGAGAAAGGCATCCGGGCGCCACAACGGAATCCGGAAAAACAGGTATTGATGCAGCAGCATTTGCCATAGAGCCTGACGCTGGGCGGCGGCTTTCTGGCCATAACTGGCGCGTTGTTGCGGGTCGAGGGCGACAATCAAATCATGGGCGCGGAGAAATCCCAGCAACTCATCCAGCTCCTGACCGCCAAGAGGCAGTCCCGGCTCGCGATTGGCCGCGTGCAGCACTTGTTCGGCATCGCCCAACGACCAATGCCGCAGCAAACGCATCGCCGCCGCGCCGACTTTGAAGTAGCGTCCGCGCACCGGGTCGGCCAAGGTCCAGCGTGGCGAACCATCCAGCGCCGGGGCCGCCGCCGACAACTGCAAATCCGCCCGCAGGCTGGGAAGTGTCATCTACAGGCCCACGCTCTGACGTAACCCGGCCAACGGACGGCGCAGCAAGTACAACGCCAGCGGCGCACGTTCGCCGAAAATCTTCGCCGTACCACGCAGACCGATGCGCGGCGCAGCCTCGTTGAAGCGAGCGTCCAGCCGATAAGCCAGCTGCCCGCCGGCGGTGGGCTGCGCCTCATAGGCCGCACGTTCGAGGGTGGCCAGATAGCGGTGCAACGGATCACTGTCCAGAAACAACGCAATCTGCGCGTTGGGCTCCAGGGCAATCGCATCGCCGACCGCCAGTTCAATGCGCAATTCGGCCTGGGTCGGGTCAGCAATTTCCATCAATCGCTCTCCGGTCTGCACCGGTTTACCGGTCCAGCGTTCGGCGTCGGCAAATACCGCGATACCGTCGCGCTCGGCGCGGACCTCACTGCGTTTGAGCAGCTCGCGGGCGTAATCGCGTTCCGCGCGTTTTTGCTCGACCCGAGCCGCCAACAGATCGATCTTCGAACTCGACTCGGCATCGGCAAAGGCACGCTGGGCATTGGCCTTCAACTCGGCCTCGGCAACGCCCAAGGCCCGGGCGGCCACGTCAGCCTGGGCATTGAGGGTGGTGCTTTCGAAACGTAGCAGCAGGTCGCCGGTCTTCACGGTCTGGTTCGGCTTGACCAGAAACTCGGCGATCACCCCGTCCAGCGGTGCTGCGATCACCCGACCACCGAGCGGAACGACCTCCGCGGGCGCCAGCACCGATTGGCGCACCGGAATCAACAGGCCAAGCAACAGCACCGCCAGCAAAGCCGCCTGACGTTTACGGGTCCAGTGCAAGCGCCATGGCTGGCGCGGTTGCAAGGCCAGCCAGGCATGGCTATAGGTGTCACCGAGTTGCGACAGCAAGACGTGTTCGGAAGGGGTCCACGGGATATCGCGCGCCAGCCACAGGCCGCCGAAAACCTGCCCCTTGTGATCGATCAGCGGCAACCAGAACACCTGCGCAGCAGAAAGACTTTGCCAGTCAGCCTGCACCTGCTCAGTCAACGGCGCCGCCGGTATCACGCGCGCCTGTTTCAGCAGATCGAGCTTGAACAACTGTCCCACCGCTTGCTCGACGAACGCCACAAACGGCGCATTCGGCTCCACGCTGCTGACGCCGGTCACCGCGCGCACTTTACCGGCAATCAGCAATGCCGCATGGCGAAAGCCAAACAGCGCCTGACCGTCATTGACCAGGCTGTAGGCCAGTTGCTCGGTGGTGCGAGCGGAACGGGTCTGGCGTTCCAGGTCCAGAAACCGGGCAAAGACCCGTTCGGCGGTGCCCGCCACCGGCGCGTTCATTTGGGCTCCGCGAAACGCGCCGTGCCACTCATCCCCGACAGTAAACCGCTGGCGGTGGGCAGTGTCGCCACCAACAGCAGCGTCTGGCTGCCTTCATCGATTCGCGCGCCGAGGCGTTTGACCGTAGCGTTGAGTGGCTGGCCGGTCTCATCGGGTACGAAGCTGAAGGTTTGTCCGGGCTTGAGTTTTCCCATCCAGCGCGAAGGCACCAGCAGGTGGATTTCCAGCGTGCGGTTGTCGACGATTTCCAGCAAGGGCGAGCCAGCCGCCACACTTTCGTAGCGTTGGACCTTGCGCTCGACGACCTGCCCGTCATACGGCGCAACCACGCTACAGCGCTTGACTTGAACTTGATAGACTTGGGATTGCGCCTGGGTTTCGGCGAGTTTTGCTTCGGCTCGCGCCACTTCAAAGCGTCCGACCGAATTCAGCGAAGCCAGCTGTTTATTGTGCGCCAACTCTTCATTGGCACCACGACTGGCGGCCTGAGCGGCATTGAGCTGGGCCTGATAGGCCGAGCAATCGAAGCGGGCAAGGGTATCGCCCCTATTGAAAGATTCACCTTCGCTGAACGGCAACTCGACGATGCGCCCGGAAAGCTCACTCGCCAGCATCGCCTGATCCCGTGCACGCAACACGCCGCGCGCCTCGTTGGTGATCGACGTCGGCGCAGTGGCCGAACTCTTATCCAGCAGCGGATCGTCTAGTGCGGGCGTTTGCGCCTGTACCAGGCCGCCCAGACAGATTAATCCGAAACCCAATCCACGAAAACGCCGCATAGCCGTAACTCCCTGACGGATGGGCGGAGTCTACGACAGCAATGATAAGCGTCAAGCAAATAGCCATCACTGCCTGGAAAACCGGGTTGCCGCGGATCCGCCTTCATCGCAGCGCTGTATGATCGCAGCACTAGCGTTAATACCCCCGAGTTCATGCGTTTCAGGATTAAGGACAATTCATGCGTATTGGTCTTCTGTCGTCTCTCACACTGGCGTTGAGCGCCATTGTTTCCAGCCAGGCTCAGGCCAGTTCCGATGATTCCTGTTACCCGAACTGGTTGCTGTTCAAAAACACGCTGGATACCTGCAGCAGCCTGCCATTCCTGAGCCCTGGCAATGACAGCCGGGTGAACCTGCGCCTGTTGCTGGCGGACAAAGGCGCATTGCCCCTGACACCGAATGCGCTGGGCAATGACGACCTGGCCGAAGGTTACGGGCCGGTACCCTTCCCGGTGTATCGCCTCAATCCGGCAGCCTCGGGCGAAGTCACCGATAAGGTCGACGCCTCCAGCACCGCGACGCTGGGCGAGCTGCTGGAAAAACTCGGGATCCCCCGCCAAACCACTGAAGCCGCCGGCGATGCGTTCCTGTCCGGCGAAGGCAGCCGTTGCCGAAGCAACTCGCACGGCAGCGCCACAGCGTTTATCCGGCAAGTGGTCGAGGCCGACATCCCGGCAGCCGAACGCCAGTCATTGGCCCGTAGCCGGATGCAAATGCTCGCCGCTTGCAGTTGGGAAAACGCCCAGCAAACGAGCCTGTTGCCCGGTGATATTCAGTCTCCGACAGGCAAGGCCTTCACGACTTATCTACAGGCCGCCGCCGACTTTTACAGTGGGCGCTTCGCCGATGCCGCGACGGGTTACGCCGCACTCAAAAACAGCCCGCAGCCCTGGCTGAAAGAAACCGCGCTCTACATGGCCGCCCGTACCGCACTCAATACCGCCCAGCAGCAGGCATTCGACGAATATGGCATGCCGACGCTCGAGCATGTGGATAAGTCCAGCCTGCAACAGGCCGAAACCGGATTCGACAGCTACCTGACAACTTATCCACAAGGTGACTACGCCGTGTCCGCCAAAGGACTGCTGCGCCGGGTGCACTGGTTGGGTGCCGCCCCGGACAAGCTCGCCGAAGACTACACCTGGCAGTTGACGCAAACCCATGGCACACAGCGCAACGTTTCGCTCGATGCGCTGGTGGAAGAAGTCGACACCAAACTGCTGATGACCAACGCCGAGCCAGTGCAGACGCCGCTGTTACTGGCGGTCAATGACCTGATGTGGATGCGTGAACAGCCCAAGCCGAGGCTGACCCTGGACGCATTGCAAAAACAAAAAGCCGTGTTCGCCCAGCAACCGGCGCTGTATGACTATCTGCAGGCGGCATTTGCGCTGTACGTCGACAAGAATCCGGACAACGCGCTAAAACTGCTGCCCGGTGACTTGCCTCAGCACCTGGACTACCTCGCCTTCAGTCAGCAGACCCTGCGTGGGCTGGTGCTGGAAGCCAAAAAAGACTGGAAAGGCGCCGAAACCTTGTGGCTGCAAATGCTGCCGCTGACCAGGCAACCACTGCAACGCGAACAGCTGGAACTGGCCCTGGCGATGAACTACGAGCGCAGCCAGCAACTGGCCAGGGTGTTTGCCAACGACTCGCCGATCAAGAGCACGCAAGTGCGCTACATCCTGTTGCGCCACGTGGCCGATGCCGACCTGCTGCGCCAGCAAATCACTCAGGCAACCGACCCCGTGGAACGCAATACGGCTCAGTTTGTGCTGCTCTACAAGGACTTGTTACGCGGTCAGTACGCCGCCTTCGCTGAGGATCTAAAACAGCTCCCCGCTGCACCGCCTGAAGACAAACTCGGCAATAGCCTTGGCTATGTCTACACCGGCGGCCCATCGCTGAAACTCTTTGAATGGGCACCGCAAAAGGCTGAGTCCGGCTATGGCTGCCCGAGCATCGCTGAAACCGCTTTGAAGCTGCAGATGGACAGTAAAAGCCCGATGGGATTGAACTGCTTCGGTGAGTTCATTCTGCGCAATGGCCTCGATGGCATGCCGCTGGACCGCAAGCCTGATGCCGATACCCTGGGCGGCACCGCGCCAGGGTTCACCGGCCCGGTCTACTCACGACTGGACGGTTATCAACACGTGATCGGGAACACCAAGGCAACCCACAACGACCGCGCCTATGCACTGTTTCGCGCCATCAATTGCTTTGCACCGTCGGGCTACAACAGCTGCGGTGGCAAGGACGTTGACCCGGCGACGCGCAAAGCCTGGTTCCGCCAGTTGAAAAGCGGTTTTGCCGACACCCAATGGGGCAAGTCGCTGCAGTACTACTGGTAAACCATGAAGCATTTTTGGTGCTGCCTGTTGCCGATCTGGCTGTTGTGGGCCGGCCCGACACCGGCCGCCGTCGACGCCAGTGAACATGACGCCTTCTGGCTATGGAGCGGCGTCAAATCGCAACCGGTGCTGGCCCAGGCCAAGACCTTGTACATCCTGCAAGGCCAGATCAGCGAATCGCAGCGCTATCCCCAGCGCGGCGCGCGCTTCATCGCCCAGGGCATCGCGATTCCACGCCTGACCCAAGGCGAAGTCTGGGTAGTCTATCGCGCCCACACCTTGCGCTGGCCTGAAGCGGTCTACAGCCAACTGCTCGGACAGGTGCAACGCTGGCAACAAGCGGGCAATCCGGTCGTCGGCATCCAGATCGACTTCGACGCCCGCACCCGATACCTGGATGAATACGTCAGCTTCCTGCGAGACCTGCGCCAGCGCTTGCCTGCTCAGTACCGCCTGAGCATCACCGGACTGATGGACTGGAGCAGCCACGCCGACCCCGAAGTAATCGGCCAACTCAAAGGTGTGATCGACGAAGTGGTGGTACAAACCTATCAAGGTCGCCACAGCATCCCCAACTACAGCGCCTATCTGCCGCGGCTGAACCGCCTGGGATTACCCTTCAAGGTGGGTTTGATCCAGGGTGGGGAATGGGAGGCGCCGGGGTATTTGAAGGACAGTGAGTGGTTCAGGGGGTATGTGGTGTTTTTGCAGAATCGGTAGGGGGTGACCCGTAATACAAGCTAACAGAGTAGAGCCAGCCTTACCTTGACGAGCACCTGCCACAAATGCAAAAAACGCGCATCGCGAAGTTGATGTTTTAACTGGACCTCAATAGTTTTTTTATCAGACAACGATCGACGTCCGTTCCAACTCGACTTAGCATCGGCCCCACTAATCAACCCCGTATGCAGAGATTAAGTTCGCTGGCAGTTGGGGTGAAAAAACCGGCATCGGCCGGTTTTTTCGTTTCCAGGGATTGGAATTGTGCGTACTGCTTTCTTCGTCGATGGTTATAACCTCTTCTATGGCCTACTGGCTGGCACCCCTGCGGAACTCCAGGCGCATCAATTCCCGATTCGAGTGCCAACACGTAAAGCACCAGCAATCAAACCGGAGTATTGGTGAGTGCATTATCTGCAAACACTCACCATAGACTTAACGCTGCATCCCCCACCGCTTCACCGTCACCCGCTCCAGCGAATCGAACACCAGGTTCTCCACCAGCAACCCAATCAGAATCACCACCGCCAACCCGGCAAACACCTTGTCGGTATACAGCTCATTACGGTTCTGAAAGATGTACCAGCCCAGCCCGCCCTTGCCGCTGGTGGCGCCAAATACCAGTTCGGCGGCGATCAATGTGCGCCAGGCGAAGGCCCAGCCTATTTTCAGCCCGGCGAGGATTGACGGCAGCGCTGCCGGGATCAGGATGAACAGCACGAAGCGGATACCCTTGAGACCGTAATTTCGGCCGGCCATGCGCAGGGTTTCCGAGACGCCGAGAAATCCGCCATAGGTGTTCAGCGCCAGCGCCCACAGTACCGAATGCACCAGCACGAATATCAGGCTGTTCTGCCCCAACCCGAACCACAGCAGGGCCAGCGGCAACAGGGCAATGGCCGGCAACGGATTGAACATCGAGGTCAGGGTGCTCAGCAGGTCGCGACCGAACTGGGTCGACACCGCCAAAGTGGTCAAGGCGAAGGCCAGGACGATGCCGATCACGTAACCCTTGAGCAGCACCACCAGTGAAATGCCGACCTTGCCCAGCAACTCACCGCTGAGCAGGCCGTCGTATAGCGCACTGCCAGTTTGCAGGAAGCTGGGCAGCAGCAGGTCGTTGTTCTGGTAACGCGCGACCAACTCCCAGAGTACGGCCAGCAGAATCAGGATCAGGCTTTTGCGTAACCAGCCTTGTTGCCAGAGACGCTGACCGAGGGGCAGTTCACGCTCCGGCGGGACTGTCAGCAGCGGCTCCAGAACAACTTCGTATTCCTGGCGTACAGATGATGAATGGCTCATCGGGCGATCCTCTTGAAGCTCAATAAGCGATACGGATATCGGCGAAATTCAATTCGCGTTCGGTTTCAGGCGTCTGACTTTCGTCGAACAACAGCCGATGAATGCGCCGCGCCGATTGCTGGAATTCCACGCCACCGAGGCTGTGCAAGTCGTACTGATGACTGTGGATCTCCGCCCGCACACGCCCCGGATGTGGCGACAGCAGCAGGATCCGGTTGCCGACCACCAGCGCCTCTTCGATGGAGTGAGTGACGAACAGCAAGGTGAAGCGCACCTCTTCCCAGAGCAGCAGCAATTCTTCCTGCATCTTGCGTCGGGTCAGGGCGTCGAGGGCTGCGAAGGGTTCGTCCATCAGCAGGATTTTCGGCTGCATGGCCAAGGCCCGGGCAATCGCCACGCGGGCTTTCATGCCGCCGGATAAGGTGTGCGGGTAAGCATCGGCAAATGCCGCCAGACCGACCTTGTCCAGGTAGTGCTGCGCCCGTTCTTCAGCTTCTCGGCGCTTGAGGGTTTTGGAGGCGAGCAAGGGGAACATGACGTTCTGTTTGACGGTTTTCCAGGGAGGCAGTTGATCGAATTCCTGGAACACTACGATCCGGTCCGGCCCCGGTTGGCTGACCGTTTGCCCTTGCAGGCGGATCTGGCCTTCACACGGCGGGATGAACCCGGCGACCGCTTTGAGCAAGGTCGATTTTCCGCAACCCGAAGGGCCGAGCAAGACAAAACGGTCTGCCGGATCTATCTCAAAACTCACCTGGTGAGTCGCCCGAACGACTCGCTGCGCAGTGCGGTATTCCAGGCTGACGTTATCGACCGAAAGCAGCGCAGGAGCTGCTGCAATCGGGTTGCTGGCCGTGTGGCCTTGCAGGGGTGCATTCATTTCTGTCAGCTCCCTTGCAGCGGTTTTGCATCCTGGAAGAAGTAGTCCTTCCATGACTCGGGTTTGTTTTTGAGCGCGCCGACGCGGTAGAGGAAATCAGCCAGCGGGTAGGTGTTTTTCGGCGTCACGCTGAACTCGAACTGCGGGTTGTCGATAATTTTCAGCAAGTCGGCGCGGTCGATTTTTGCCTTGGTCACGCGGATATAGGTGTCGGCGGCCGCGCCTTTGTCGTTCTGGGCGAACTCGGCGGCTTCGGTCAGCGCTTCGATGAAGGCTTTGTAGGTCTTTGGGTTCTCGCTGCGGAATTTCTCGGTGGCGAACAGCACCGTCGGCGAATTCGGACCGAGCAGGTCGTAGGTATTGAGCACCACATGCACATTGGGGTTTTGCAGCGCCTGATCCTGGAATGGCGGGTTGGAAAAATGCCCGGTCAGTTCGGTGCCGCCGGCGATCAACGCCGCGGTGGCGTCGGGGTGCGGAACGGCGATGGTGTACTTGTCCAGACGGTTGAATTCCTTATCGCCCCACTGCTTGGCGGCGGCGTATTGCAGAAAGCGTGACTGTACCGAAACGCCGACTGCAGGCACGGCAATGCGATCCTGCTCGGTGAAGTCGGCGATGGTTTTGACCTTCGGATTGTTGCTCACCAGGTAGTACGGGAAGTTGCCCAGCGAGGCCACGGCTTTGACGTTCTGCTTGCCGTGGGTGCGGTCCCAGATGGTCAGCAGCGGACCGACCCCGGCACCGGCGATATCGATGGAACCGGAAAGCAACGCATCGTTGACCGCCGCGCCGCCGGACAGCTGGGTCCAGTCGACCTTGATGTCGACGCCCTCTTCCTTGCCATGTTTCTCGATCAGGTTTTGATCGCGCACGACGTTGAGCAGCAAGTACACAATGCCGAATTGCTCTGCGATGCGGATCTCGCCTTCGGCATGAGCTGCCGTCGGTGCGACAAGGCTACCGGCGAGCAGGCTCAACCCCAGGCCGACGGCGGTTGCCAGCCGACCGATTCGCGGCACGATTTGAATATGTTTGGACATGGTCACTCTCCGGAATGCGGTCAATCAGAACGGGGCATCGCCCTGGATGGTGGTGCGATAAAGCTTGCGTCGCAGATGGCTTGGGCAACCGGCGGCGAGGTGGATCAACGAGCGGTTGTCCCAGAACACCAGGTCGTGGGGCTGCCATTGGTGACGGTAAATGTTGTCGGGCAGCACGCTGTGGGCGTAGAGCTCATTGAGCAGTTGCCGACTTTCGTCTTCCGGCAGACCCACGATGCGAGTGGTGAAACCTTCGCTGACAAACAACGCCTTGCGGCCATTTTCCGGGTGGGTGCGAACGATTGGATGCACCACTTCGTAGACCTGAGCGAGCTGCTCCGGGGTCAGGGTCGGGCGCCAACTTCCTTCGAATCTGGTTTCGCTGTAACGCGCCGTGTATGAGTGCGCGGCCGAGCGCCCTTCGACCGCATTGCGCAACGCTTGCGGCAGGTTATCCCACGCTTTGTGCATATCGGCGAACAGCGTGTCGCCGCCTTCAGAGGGCAGTTCCTGGGCGTGCAGCATCGAGCCCAGACTCGGCAGTTCTTTGTAGGAGAGATCGGAGTGCCAGAATTTGCCGGCGTCGCCCAGGCCGATGGATTGACCGTTCTGGATGATGTTGGAGACGACGAGAATTTCCGGGTGGCCAGCCAGCAGGAACTGCTTGAGCACGTGGATCTGCAACACGCCGAAGCGACGACTGAAGGCGATCTGTTGTTCGGGGCTGATGCGCTGGTCGCGGAACACCACGACATGATGATCCAGATGCGCGCGGTGAATGCGGGCGAAGTCTTGGTCGTTGAGTGGGCGGGCCAGATCAAGACCGATGATTTCGGCACCCACCGCGCCGCTGAACGGGCGAATTTCGAAGGATTGTGGCGCGATGCTCGCGGCAATCGCAGAGACAGAAAGTACAGACATACATCACTCCCACGCAAAGCACGCCCAGTGGCGCGCGTCGATCAGAAACTCACGGAGGTGTCCCGTGTTCGTTCATTTCGTGCGGCGCGCCGATTGGTCGGCCTGTACGCAGGAGGTTGACTTTATAGATATAAGAACAAGTATTTAAATACCGTTAGCGCATAACGATATGACCTGTTGAATGGCGCTCGATTGTTCCCATGCTCTGCGTGGGGATACATCCCGTGACGCTCTGCGTCACAGTGGACGCGGAGCGTCCATGGCGGCATTCCCACGTTCAGTACGAGGCGGTGGTAGACGTTCATCACGAACAGCGGCGCGGCCATGGCGATGATGTCGATCAGGAACTGGCAGCGATCGCGTCGGCGTACAGCCAGCGCGAACGCTAAGCTTGAGTGAGGAATCAATGACGTTCAGCGAGTGCGGTGGTAGTACCTGCGAAGGCTACTGTTAAGATGTACCGAACTGCCGCACCGGGCGTTCAAAATATCTGCTGGCGGGGGAACCTCAAGCGGTTTGACAAGTACCCGGGCAGTCACTAGTGTGCATTGGATCCAATAATTCCCACCCATTTCAGAAACAGGGTAGCGTCGTCGTGGCACAGAAGCCGAACCCTTTGAGCAGTATTACGGTTAACGGGCCAATACCCGCCCACCTCGCGCGCTCAGTTATTGAGGAAACCCTGCGTTCGGCTATCCTCGATGGTCGCTTGCCGTGTGGAACCGCACTTCGCCAGCAAGACCTGGCCGATCTGTTCGGGGTGAGTCGCATGCCGGTGCGTGAGGCCCTGCGACAACTCGAAGCTCAATCGTTGCTGCACGTTATCGCACACAAAGGTGCCATTGTCGCGCCATTGGTCGAGGGCGATGCCGTAGAAACTTATGCCCTGCGCATCCTCCTGGAATCCGAAGCCCTACGGTTGTCGATTCCCTTGCTCGACGCCGATGATTTCGCCCTGGCCGCGCGCTATATCGACACCCTCGAGACCGAAACCGATTACGCCGAAATCGGTACGCTCAACCGCCTGTTCCACATGACCCTGTATGGCAAGGCCAGCAACCGCCGGCTCTTGAATCTGGTCGAAAGCGGTCTGATCGAAGAGGAGCGTTTTCTGCGCTTCAACCTTGAGGCCATGGGCCTGGGAAAAATCTCCCAGGACGATCATCGCCACTTGCTTCGAAAAGCCGAAGAACGGGACATCGAGCAGTGTGTAAAAGCACTCGAGAATCACCTCAACCGAGGTGTCGAAGTCATTACCCGCTACCTGAACAGTCTTGATCCTCTGGGCAAAAAAGCGCCGCAGTGAAGCGCGCGGGGAAGGCTTTGCACACTCAAGACAGCAAGTGGCTGACCGTGTTCAACACCGATCAGCCCACCGACATCCGGTTGATTTGCTTCTCTCAGGCAGGGGCCGGCTCCGACCTGTTCTGCACTTGGGCGGGAGGTCTGAACGATCACATCGAACTGCTCACATTCACACTTCCCACCCATGGCGAACGCCAGGATGAAACACCCGACTCTGAATGGTCGCCATTGCTCGCGGACTCATTCACGGCACTCAAACCCTATCTATCCGAGCCGCATGCCTTGTTTGGTCATGGACTCGGCGCCATTTTGGCCTTTGAACTGGCCAGGCTGAGCGAAGCCCAGTGTCCTGGGCAGACCCGTCATCTGTTCATTTCCGGTCGCCGCAGCCCTGATAGCCCGCCTATATCGCCGCTCTTGCACTCACAGCCTTCGGCAGACCTTAGCCTGAACGTGCCGTTGACCGCCATTTGTGGCAGTGAAGACCCGCAGGCCCCGGTTGAAAGCATGGTGAATTGGCGTGAGTTCACTCGCCGCGAGTTCGAACTTATCGAGGTGGCCGGCAACCATCTTTTCATCACGCCCCAGCGGCAGCGTCTCTTGCAGATCGTCAACACTCATCTCGGGCTGCTCAGCGAATAATCTGCAAAAGTCCTTCTTTTGCAGCCGCCTGCTGACGCGTACCTCTGCAGTCGCCAGAAGCTGAGCACCAGCTCCCACTTCCAGCATTTAAAACCTCCTCTACCCATACGTCAGTGATAGCAGCGCCATCCATTTGGGCCCACTCTGGGTTTGTCGACTAAAAATGGACGAGCGGCGTGCGAATCTGCCCACACAGCCCTCGCGCAATGGACGAACAAAAGGAGGCGTGCCACAGGAAGGGAAGGATCGGGCTGCGGCCGGCCCCCCTCCTACACCATCAAATAACTCCAACTCACCAACCAGAAAGTTGCTTCGAGTGAGGCATTCACTCATTTATTTTAATTCTGACTTATATAAGCCGGAAGGAGCAACTTCATCTCGATAAAACTAATGCCAATAGTTTTAGTGGAACTTCTCGCCCCTGAAAAATTGCACCATTCAAATAATATAAAAAATACTTGCTCACTACTTATCCGTGTATTAATTTTTCTCCGCCGACATGAACTTGCCCAACACCTTCATGTCGGCAGATGATCTGCATCACCGGCATCGGAAGCTGAATCGCAATCTACAGCCAGGCCCACGCCATGGCGAACAAGGCTATCAACCCGGGCCTTGCCTTGCATAATCAGCCTCGACCTTAAAACCCCATCAACTTTTGCTTGAGGCACTTGTTCGCCCTTTAAAAAGTTAAAACCCGACTCAACACTATTTATAAAAATGTCATTAGCCCAACTCACACTAACAAGTTAGAGGCACCCCTATGAAAGCGAACAAAGAACTCCTTCAACTAAAAAAAGCAGAGCTGAGCGCGCACCCCATTTTTGCTGAAATAAACTCGCTGCCGATACTTCAACGTTTCATGGAAACCCATGTGTTCGCCGTATGGGACTTCATGTCGTTGACCAAACGTCTGCAACAGGAACTCACCTGCGTCCAGCTGCCATGGCTTCCTCCACAAGACCCTCAAGCGGCTCGGCTGATCAATGAAATCGTCTTGGGTGAAGAGACGGATGATCGAGTCGATCACGGTCATTACAGCCATTTCGAGTTGTACCTGGATGCAATGCGCGAAGTAGGCGCCAGCACCGTTGCGGTCGAACGCTTCGTGGCGCTGCAACGCGAAGGCGTGACCTACGACACCGCCCTGCAAAGTGTGGAGGTTGACCCGGCGGGGGCAAGCTTCGTCAGGCATACCCTGCACACGGCGCTGCACGCGCCGGCCCATAGCGTCGCCGCGGCATTTCTGCATGGTCGAGAAAGTGTCATCCCGCAAATGTTCCAGCGCATCCTCGACGATTGGGGTATTGGAATTGAACAGGCTCCGACCTTTCGCTACTACCTGGAACGGCATATCGAGGTCGATTCTGAAGACCATGGCCCAGCCGCGGAAAAACTCCTCGCGCGTCTGGTCGATGGCGACCCGCAACGCGAAGAGGACGTTTACACCGCCGCAATCGCCGCCGTGCAAAGCCGTATCGCACTGTGGGACGGCTTACGCTTGAGCATGCGTGAACCAGCCGTCGAGGTGAGCGCATGAACGCCGCCGACTACCAATCCTTCGCCGAGGCCTGGGAAGGCCGGGCAACCATCCGCACCCGCCCACGGCGCATGCTCGAGAACGATGACAAGCTGATCTATCCACTGAGCCGCCAACCCTTGGTCCTGGGCGAAACCTTTTTGCGCGAGTGCCCCGAGCAGCGGGATTTTGCTCTGGTACAAACGCTCTACAAATTCATCAACGATGTCGTGATCTTCGAAACGGAGATCGTCGACAAAACCGCGCGCAGCATTGCCAAAAATCGCTTCGCGGTGCCCTTTCCGTTCGCCTGTCGGTATGACGCCATGACCGTGGTGGTGGATGAGGACTACCACGCGTTGGTGGCGATGGACTTCATGCAACAGACCATCGCCATGACCGGCATCGCGCCAATAGAACTGCCGCGTGAAATCGAGCTGAGCCGAGCGATTCCCGCGGCATTGGCGCTGGCTCCAGAACATCTGCGCGCCGCCGTGGAGCTGATCTGCGTGGCGATTGCCGAGAACACCGTGACCAACGATGTCGCAGCATTCGCCAAGGACGACACAGTCAAGCAATCGATCAAGGGACTGATGGCTGACCACCTGCTCGACGAGGGCCGCCACTCCGGTTTTTGGGCGCGGTTGGTGCGGATCTACTGGCACGGCGCAACCGAAGCCGACCGCCAAAGCATCGCGCACATCCTGCCGGTATTCATCACCCATTACCTGACAAACGACATCCAGAAAGCCTTCGACTTTCAGTTGATCGAGCACTTGCAGATCAGTGACGCCGCAAGGCTGGCACTCAAGAGCGAAGTCTGCGGGCTGGCCTTTCCGATCAATCGCCACCACCCGCTGGTCGCCAATATCGTGCGGTTTTTCCGCAGCAGTTCGTTGCTGGATTCGCCGTGCGTGCAGGACGCCCTGAGCGCTTATTTGGTCTAACCGAGGAGAACATCATGAGACGTCTCGACATTCTGCTCATAGGCCAGAGCCAGGCCTTCAACGACTTGGCGCTGGAACTGGAACAACATGGCCACACACTTTCTCGTCTGACAGACAGTCGCGCCCTGAACGAGCAACCCGTCGGCGCCACCGACCTGCTGATCGACGACGGCAGCCTGACGATCCCGGCGCAACGTCTGCGGGACTTTGGCGACTGCGCGCAGCTGAGCTTGCGACTGGGTGTGGGGTCGCCGAGCGAATCAGGCTTACCGCAACTCGAAGTGCTCTGCGGGTATGGCTCGGACGCTAACCAGCGTCTGATTACCCGGTTACCGGTGGCAGATGAAGCATCAGGCAACGGCCAGGCGCTGCGTATCAGAGCCGTTGCCGAGCTGGTGGACAGTGTTGCCGTGCTGGTCAGTCGCTTCTCCCGCGATGCCGGGTATTTCCTGGATACCACATCGCTCGAACCTGACCGCCATGGGCATCAGGAAAACCTGCTGTCGCTGGAGCGGTTGGCCTACGAGCATCGGTTCAATCTCACCAGCCAACCGGACCTGTTGCTACGCGCGCAAACCCCGATCATCGAAAGGCTCGAACAGAGCCTCAAGGAGTTCACCAGCCGGCCAGCACTGAACATTGCAGGCACGCCCCTCAGCTATGGCGACCTGTACGCTCAAAGCCGAGCGATCCAGCAGCGATTACAGCCGCTGCTGGAGCAATACGGCTCCGTCGACAAGTCGCTGGTTGTGGGTATCTGCCTGCCGAAATCCAGCGCCCTTTACGCAGGTATCCTGGCAATTCTCGGCAGTGGCGCAGTGTATCTGCCCCTTGAGCCGGGTCATCCGCTGCAACGCCAGCAGTACATCCTGGAGAATGCAGGTGCGGTGCTGCTGCTTCACGATGGTCAGCATGCGCTCAGCACCGAGATGCCCGGGCTGGACATCAGCCGCATCGACGCCTGCAACGCGGATCTCTCGCTACCGTTGATGCGTCGGCGCCCTGACAGCGACGCGCCTTGCATGGCGCTGTATACCTCGGGCACCACCGGCCATCCCAAAGGGGTGTTACTCAGCCAACGCAATCTGGCCCACTTCACCGCCTGGTACGCCACCTATGTACAGCTGACCGAACACAGTCGGGTCTTGCAGTTTTCGTCCCTGAGCTTCGACTCATCGCTGATCGATATCTTCCCCACGCTGATCCAGGGCGCCGAGTTGATCGTACCCAGCGATGATGAGCGTCGCGACCCGCTGCAATTGGTCGAGCTGATCCGCCGCCAGCAGCTCAGCCATGGGTTCCTGCCTCCGGCGCTACTGAGCATTCTGCCGCTCGACCAGCCGTTGGGTCTCGATCATGTGATGACCGGCGGCGACGTCTGCGAGCCCTACGTGATCGAACGCCTGACGCAACAATGTCGACTGTACAACCTCTATGGCCCGACAGAAGCCACGGTGCTGATCACCGCGCGGCAACTCCTGGCCGGCGACAACAACCGTACTCTAGGCGCGCCCATTGCCAACAGTCAGGTGCTGATTCTCGATGAAGACTTCCAGCCCGTTTCCGAGCTCACCGTTGGCGAGCTGTACATCGTCGGGCCGGGGGTCTGCCTGGGGTATTTGAATAACCCGCTGCAGACCGCCGAACGCTACCTGGACTTGCGCCTGCCCGACGGCCAAAGCCTGCGCGCCTACCGCACCGGCGATATGGCGAAGTGGACTGCCCATGGGATTGAGCTCTGCGGCCGGCGAGACAATCAGGTCAAGATTCGCGGCTTCCGGGTCGAGCCGGAAGAGATTGAACGGTGCCTGCGCGACAGCCATTTGTACCGTCAGATTGCGGTGGTCATCGATAGTAACCGGCGGATTCTGGCCTTCCTGGCCCAACCTGAGGAAGACCAGCCGGGCAGGGCCCGCGAAGCGTTGAAAGCACACGCGGTGCAGTTTCTGCCGGACTATATGCAGCCAGCCGCCTGGACCGAACTGGCGAGCATGCCTTACGCCAGCAACGGCAAAGTGGACCGCAAAGCGCTATTGGAACTACCCGTCAGCTTCCTCGAAAACACCCGGCGCCGACTGCCCGAGACAGCCGACGAAGCACAGTTGCTAGAACTCTGGGCCGAGCTGCTGGAGTTGCCGGCCAGCGATATTTCCACCGACGAAAGCTTCTTCAACCTCGGCGGCCATTCGATTCTCTTGTCACGAATGCTCCTGCGTTTACGCGAACAATTCGGGCGCAGCATCTCGATCAACCGCTTCATAGAAGTGCCGACCATTGCCAAGCTGGCGACACTGGTCAGAGGCAGCGGCACCGAAGAGGTGCTCAGCGAAAAGGCCATGGCCGATGCTTTCCGCGAACTGGATGTGCAGGTCTTGCCGGTCAGCCGGATGGGCGACGTGCACAAAGTGATCGTCACCGGAGCCAACAGCTTCGTCGGCGTACACATCGTCGAAGCGCTGCTGGCCTGGGGCGCGACCGAAGTGGCGTGCCTGGTGCGTGATGGTGCCAGGCAAACGGCCGCCGAGCGTTTTGCCCATTCCTTGCACGAGAACCGTCTGGAGCATCTGGATATGAGCCGGGTACGAGTCTACGCGGCGGATATCACCCGGCCTGAGCTGGGGCTTGCGCCCGAGGTTTACGAACGGCTCGACCGGGAGTTCGGCGCCTTGGTGCACAACGCCGCCAACGTCAATCACGTCATGGATTACGAGTCGCTGGCCCGGGACAACGTCGAGCCGATTTTCGAATGCCTGCGATTGTGCGAAGGGCGCAGCAAGAAGGTCTTCAATTTCGTCTCCACGCTCTCGGCCTCCAGCACCATCGACGCCAATGGCCGGGTCCTCGAACAGCCTGCTGCGCAGACGCCGCCGATTTACATCAAGAACGGCTACAACCTGTCCAAGTGGGTCGGCGAACGGATTCTCGAACGCGCTCGCGAGCGAGGGGTTCGGGTCAATCTCTATCGGCCGGGCAACATCAGTTTCAACAGCCTCACCGGTGTCTGCCAACCCCACAAAAACCGCCTGATGCTGATGCTCAAAGGCTCGATTCAACTGGGGCAGGTGCCAGAGTTCGCCCTGAACTTCGACTTGATGCCGGTGGATTTTCTCGCCCGTTTCATCGCCTTTCATGCCAGCCGCTATCAGCCCGAGCAGGCTGTGTTCAACCTGCACAACCCCGAGCCGCTGAGCTGGGACGCATACGTGGCGTCCTTTCGCGAGGCCGGCCGTGAGTTCCGCATGGTCAGCGTCGCCGACTGGCAACAGCAACTGGGCCGGGTCGACAGCGAAAACGCGCTGTTCGGTGTGCTGGGTTTTTATCTAAACGGATTCGAGGAAGACATCGGCGACATTTCGATGATCGGCCACGATAACGCCCAGGCCGGCGTCCGGTTGATGGGCGAGCACTACCCGCAAAAATCCCCTGCGCTGCTGCGCAAGGGCTGCGATTACCTGAAAGAAATCGACTTCATCTGATTCATCACCCCCAACCAAACTGGAGCACACCATGACTATTCTGCAACCTGACACCCTGATCAAAAATCCCCATGGCTGCCACGTTGTGTCCTCGGTAGAGGTTCCTGCCGACGCACCGCGTGTGTGGGACGTGGTCGGCAACTTCGCCGGCTTCGATAAATTCATCCCCGCGTTGTCGCACATCGAGATGACCGGTGAAGGCGTGACCTCGCTGCGCAAGAAGTTCTTCAAGGACGGTAATCTGGTGGTCGAGCAACTCAACTCGCGGGACGATCAGGCACTGAGCATGACCTGGACGACGATCTACAACACCTTGGGCGTCGCCAACCTGTGGGCCGCCATGACCGTCGAGCCGCTGGGCAAGAGCAAATCCCGAGCGACCTGGACCATCATTGCCGAACCGACTCAAGGCGGCGTCGATGCCTTGCCTGGCTTCAAGGACTTCGTTCAGGGCTTTGCCGATGACTCGATGAACAACGTGCTCAAACTGTTTGCCTGAACATGAAAAAGCCCGCTGCGGGTCATCCCCGCAGCGGGCTTTTTTTGCTTCAACCCAAAAACAAAACCCCTGTCTGCTCACGCAGACAGGGGTTTTGGAATTTAATCTTGACGATGACCTACTCTCACATGGGGAAACCCCACACTACCATCGGCGATGCATCGTTTCACTGCTGAGT